>NZ_CP027806.1:3958283-4294247 GCF_003353065.1 Cyclonatronum proteinivorum
TCAATTTTTCTGCCCTCCAGCTCAACCCTTTCTATACCGGTACCCACGCGCTTAAGAAGCGTACTCAGAAAATCAGAGAACCTCCGGTCATCACGTGCTTTTAGCAAGAGCTGCCGTTGCTGCGCTACCGCGCTCACAACGGTCAGCGTTTTCCTGAACCAATCCACGACAGGAAGCACGCCTTTGTGATTATTATCGGCCAGGCTATACAAAAACAGCTGATTATTGCGTGTCGTTGTTTCAACCAAAGTGATCACTTTGCCCGAAAAACCGGGAGATTCAAGGGATTTACCATGATCAACAATGGCGCCGTCTTCATCAGATTTCCGCTCGAACAACTTCCGCTCCGCTGCCCCGGGACGTTGCGCATACAGCCACTCTTCCTCTATCCTCCGCGCACTCACGGCAAAGCCATACGTGTAAAGCTCATTGTCGATCCACAAAATGAACTCTATACAAGTAGGTTCCGCAGATCGGCTACCAGAAAAGCGGAAATAAGGCGGATTCAAAGGTTCATCAGGTTCCCTACCGGAGCAAATCAAATCACGGGCAAACCGAACAGCCTCAATCAGATTGGTCTTACCGGAAGCATTCGCCCCGTATATGGCACCAAAGCGCAGCAACTTTTCCGGCGTACGGAAATTGGTTGAGATCTGATGGGAAGTATGCTCTCTGACTGAATCGGAAATCATCTTAAAAACAACCTCTTCTTCTATAGACCTGAAATTAGAAACCGAAAACTGAACAAGCATTTTTTAATCCTAAAGCTGATTTGTGAGATTTTATCTCAATAATGTTACCATAATAACCAATTACTAAACATCAAAGAAGCTTTTCAGAAAATATCTTGATACGCCCGAAGACCAAACTCCCCTGGCTAATCCCATCTTCTGTTATTTTTTGGGGAAAACTCCGTGAACATCAAGGTCTCCTGAAGCATGTCCTACCCCCCAAACCTACGGCAAACGCGTTGCTTTTTTTGGGTGGGGGTGGGGTGAATTGCATAACATTACCCCACCCCATCTTTCTGAACAGGATTTGCAAGATTCACAGCATGAACAACATGGGCGCCGCATTTCAACATCTGCCCTCTCAACTAACCCGGCACCCACTCCGAAGGAGTGACATGTTTATAACACCAACATAACGCCCCCCATATCTCCCCGCCAGCGCCGAAGGCGCGCACGCGGGGCCGGGCGTACAGCCCGTAACAAACCCGCACAGAGACGCAGGGTTTCCGCGGCCCTGAAACAACGGTTAGCCCTAATTTCTTCAATTGAGCTGATGTGGCACCCGAAAAAAACAGGACGTTCTAAATAACCAACAATAGGGGTATCTTAAAATATCATTCAACAAACAAGGTGCCTCGATGGAAAAAACCAAAACACGCAAAACGTACACAGCTGAATTTAAAAGACAGGCTGTTGAACGCGCTTTAGAAAATAATGATGTAATGCAAACCGCCCGTGACCTGGGGGTGGATCATACCAGCATTCGTAAATGGATCAAAGACGTTCAACAGAACGCAGATCAGGCATTTCCGGGAAGCGGCAATCCCAGAAATAATGAGATTAAAGCCATAAAGCGCGAAATATCCAAGCTCCGGGAGGAGAACGAAATCTTAAAAAAGGCAGCAGGTATCTTTGCGCTCCGTTCCCGCAAAGATACCAGTTTATAAATGAGATGAGCGAAGACTACCCCGTCATTCTTTTATGTCGGGTAATGAAGGTGACGCGCAGTAGATTCTATAACTGGAAAGCTACCCGGCAACAGACTGCCAATGATACTGTCGCGCACTCTCCAAAAAGATAAAAACAAAAAAACACGTCTCTGCCACAAAAAGGAGACAACACTCTGATACAATGAGCATACCCAAAAGGCCAGCCCCGGCACGGGCCACACCTTTGTAGCATTAGAAACCCGCCCCCTTATTTCCCCGCACAGAGACGCAAAATTTTGTATCTCTGCCATGCTGCCCCCCCACCCCATAAAATCCCGTTTCCCGACAAAGCCCCACAAGGGAATTTTTTTTGGAAAAAGCCGATCATCGCCGACCCCGAATTTCCTGTTTTGTTGAACAGGATTTGAAAGATTCACAGCATGAACAACATGGGCTTCCCATTTCAACATCAGCGCTTTGAACTACCCCGGCACCCACTCCGAAGGAGTGACATGTTTATAGCACCGGCATGACGCCCCCATATTTCCCCGCCAGCGCCGAAGGCGCGCACGCGGGGCCAGGCGTACAGCCCGTAACAAACCCCGCATGATACAACCGTCGGAGACCGCGATCCGGTGTTCCCTGTAATCCGCAAACACCGGCATACACATGGCGTACCTACGGCACGCTGATATGGGGATGCGTCCGGTCTTCTACCCACAGGCTGCCCCTACAGGGCAGGATCTGAGCGGAAATCGGCACATTACCCTGCGCAAATGTTTTGAGCGGATAACTGCGCACCAGACCCCTTCACCGAAGAGACGAGCGATTATTGGTCATCATGCTCGACCAAGCGAAAGGCCAGCCGCGTTGCGGTGACATCTTTGTTGAAAAACCGGTCGTCGACGTTCCAGAATTTGCTGTTTTGTTGAACAGGATTTGCAAGATTCACAGCATAAACAACATGGGCGTCGAATTTCAACATCAGCGCTCTGAACTACCCCGGCACCCACTCCGAAGGAGTGGCATGTTTATAGCACCGACATGACGCCCACCCATATTTCCCCGCCAGCGCCGAAGGCGCGCACGAGGGGCCGGCGTACAGCCCGCAAAAAAACCGCGAGAAACCCAGCGTAGAGACGCAATGCATTGCGTCTCTACCAATGCCGGGATACGATCCCAATTTCCATAAATTGATCTCGCTGCAATGCCCAAACCAAAATCGTCCTTAAAGGGCCGCCATGCAGGTTAGCAATAACGCCACCTTTCCGCTTTCCCTACATCCGTTCCGGTGCGGTGATGCCTAAGATGGTGAGGCCGTTTTTGAGGACGGTGCCTGTGGCGCGGAGGAGGGCGACGCGGGCGATGGCGAGCTCAGGGGCTTCGCCCATGATGCGGCAGTCGTGGTAGAAGCGGTGGAAGCTTGCAGCTACGTCGTTGAGGTAGTTTATGAGGCGGTGCGGTTCGCGGTGCTGTGCGCCCTGCGCGACCATGTCGGGGAACTGCAGGAGCTCTTTGATGAGGGTGATCTCCGTCGGATGCGTGAGCTGACCAAGAGCGGCTTCGCTATCGAGCTTGTATTCTTCGGCGGCTTTGGCGAGGATGCTGTGGATGCGGGCATGCGCATACTGCAGATAGAAAACGGGGTTTTTCTCGCCCTGTTCGGTCGCCTGATCAAGGTCGAATTCGAGGTGCGTGCCAGGGGTGCGCATGAGGAAAAAGAAACGGGTGACGTCGCTGCCGACCATATCCATGAGCTCGTCGAGGGTGACGTAGTTGGCTTTGCGGGTGCTCATCTTGACCGGCTCGCCGTCTTTGACGATGGTGACAAACTGATACACCTGCACATCAATGCGGTCGCTGTCGTAGCCGAGGGCTTTCACGGCGGAGACGACGTCGGGATAGGTCGCAATGTGATCGGCGCCGAATATGTCGATGCAGGTATCGTAGCCGCGGTCGAGCTTGCTGATATGGTAGGCGATATCTGGCAGGCGATAGGTCGGCTCTCCGGTGCTCTTCACGAGCACGGTGTCTTTTTCCTTGCCGAATGTGGTGGTGCGGAACCAGACAGCTCCGTCGGCGTCGTAGGCGAGGTCAAGCTCGCGCAGCCGGCTTACAACCCGGTCAATGGCGCCGTCTTCGTAGAGCGTGTGCTCGTTGAAGAAGCTGTCCATGATGATGTTCATGCGCTCGAGGGTTTGGCGGATGTCCGCGAAGATGGCCTGTTCGGCGGCGTTTTTGAAAACAGGATCGGTCGCGGGGCAGCTTATGAGCGCTTCGTCATGTTCGTCGATCAGCGTTTGGGCAATGTCGCCGATGTAGCCGCCCTGATAGCCGTCTTCGGGGAGTTCGGCATCCTGACCGAGTTTTTGCAAGTAGCGGGCGCGCACGCTTTCACCGAGTACGCGCATTTGCCGCCCGGCATTGTTGAAGTAGTATTCGCGGTCAACCTTGGCGCCTGTCCATTCCAGCAAGCGGGCGATGGTATCGCCAAGTACGGCGTTGCGGCCGTGGCCTACCGTGAGCGGTCCGGTGGGGTTGGCGCTCACAAATTCGATCTGCATGCGCTTGCCGGCGTTGGCGCTGCTTTTACCGTACGCTTCAGCACGCATTAAAATTTCCGCGAGTTGACCGTACAGCCAGCTTTCGGAGAAGCGGAAGTTGATGAAACCTGGTCCGGCGATTTCGACCGCGCTGAGGTAGCCGTCATCCATCGGGAGGGCGGCTTTGATGGCTTCGGCGATTTTGCGCGGGGGCATTTTCAGTTTTTTGGTGAGGGTCATCGCGAGGTTGGTCGCGGCGTCGCCGTGTTCGGGGCTGCGGGGTTTCTCGATGATGATGTCGGCCTCGAGCGGCTGATCAGAAATGGTGGCGAGGGCTTCGGAAAGGATGCGAACCAGGTATGCTTTCATGCGGAAGTCAAAATTTTGCGGCAGCTTGTGGCGGTAGCCGCGGGGAATCAGAATAAAAAAAGGAGAACATGGCACCGGCAGTTGTGCAGGCTCAGTAGCCATCACCCGAAAAAAACGGAAAAAACGCGGCCTATTAGAGCACGGCAGCCGGTGTGTGAATTTCAGGAACGGCACGGCCCCATAAGCAAAAACCCGGCTTAACCGGGTCTTTTTGATGCTTGGAGCTAACTTACAAATATACGCAGAACTTTAGCCAATTATGCCGAGCTTTTTGAAGCTCGTCCACTCGTATCCGGCTACAATGATGTGATCTGCCACGTCAATGCCGAGCATTTTCGCGCCGCCTATGATGCGTTTGGTGAGCTGCACGTCCGCGCTCGATGGACGGGGGTTGCCGCTCGGGTGATTGTGCACGAGCATGATGTTATGTGCGCGGTTGATGATGGCGCGCCGGAGGACTTCGTTGGGATCCACAACCGTGGCGTTGGCCCCGCCAATGCTGATGCGGTCGTAGCCGGTGAGCTGTTTGGCCGAGTTGAGATGCCCCACGATGAAGACTTCTTTGTGGTTGTCGCGCAGCATGGGGCCAAAGTAGGAATACACTTGCTCGGGATACAGAAAGAAAATTTTCTCGTCTTCGCTGTCCTGATTGATACGCCGCGCGAGTTCAAAGACGGCTACGAGGGTGATGGCCTTCACTTTGCCGATGCCCTTAATACCGCCGATTTCTTCCCAGTCGTGGCGGGCCAGTTTGTGGAGGCTGCCGCTTTTTTCCAGCAAGGCCCGCGATACTTCCATCACGTTCATGCCTTGCGTGCCGGAGCGGAGCAAAATGGCGAGTAGCTCAGAGTCGGTGAGAACATCGGGCCCGTATTTCATGAGCTTTTCACGGGGTTGCTCTTCCGGCAGCATGTTCCGCACGCCTTTCTTCTTGTCAACTTTTTGGGCAGAATAATCCGCCGTTTTCAGATTAATTTCAGCCATAGGTATGTTTCCGGTTCCTGATTTTTTTCTCAAGAGTACGGGAAGCCGAAAACCTTACACTAAAAAATACAGCGCTGCCGATTTTTTTGAGAGGTGCGGGGTTAAGCCGGAAACTGTTTCATGAGGGCGTCCCAGGCCATCATCACGCATTTGCGGCGGGCGGGGTAGTCACGAATTTGTGCGAGCGCAAGCCAGGGGGTGGTCGCAAGTTCTTCGGGGGAAGGATCAGGTCCGGTGTTTTGCGCGTCCGTAATGCGGCTGATTTCAGCGTACAATTTTCGGAGCTGCGCCACAGATTTCCCCCGTGCAAAGGCAGCCAAAAAAGAAGCGGAGGCCTGCGACATGAGGCAGCCGTTGACTTCGTAGCGGATGTCAGCTACGCAGCCGTCATCCATCGTTACAAAAAACAAAACCCGGTCGCCGCAAACCGGGTTTATGCCTTCAATTTCGTAGTCGAATGCCGGGGGTCGCTCCCCTTCCGGCAGGCGGTAGGTGGTTTTGCGGGAGGCTTCAATAAGCTGTTTGGTGTAAAGGGAAGCCGACATCAGCGCCTCAGGATTTTTTCGCTGTTCCCGCGGGGTTTTCAGGGGCTTCATCCGCGGCGGATTGTCCGCGGATTGTTTCCGGCTCAGGGCCGGCGCCTGGCGATGAGTGAGGCGTTTCATCCGCGTCCCTGTTCCCGTCCGCTGCGCTTGCGGGTCCTTGTGCTTCGGTTGCTTCGGGAAGCGCGTCGTTTTCTTCCGGTTCCGGCTGTGCCGCTTCAGATGGGGGCGCGGGTTCCGCCTTGGGCGGATCATCGGGCAGCAACCATTTTGAGAATACGAGCATAATAATGATGGCCGATGAAATGGCTACATCGGCCACATTAAAGATGTAGGGGAAGGAGGGGTTTCCGCCCACCCAGGGCACCCAGTCGGGCCACACCCAGGTAAAATGAATGAAATCAACCACGGCACCTTCCAGCACGGTGCCGTAGCCTTTTATGACGGCCATGTAGAGCCGGTCTGCAATATTGCCGAGCGCCCCGCCTATGACCAGCCCCATGCAGATCACGAAGCCTTTCGGCGCCTGATCCATCACGCTGATGGTGTACCAGATGATGGCGATGGTCGCAATAATAGCAATGATGCTGATCACGAAGGTCGGCGCAAAGGAAATCCCCATGGCCATGCCGGGGTTGGTGGTGTAGTTGAACGCCAGCCAGCCATCAATGAGGGTGAGCCGGTGGAGTTCAGGGCTTGATCGCACAACGGTTTTAGACCACTGATCGAGGATGACCACGATCGCGGCCATCACCACAAACCACGTGAGCTTTTCAGACCTGGGATTCACGCGTAAGCTGAGACCTTATTTTTGTTTGAGCTTTGCTTCAATGCTGATTTGGGTATGCGGCACCGCTTCGAGACGCCCCTTGGAGATTTTCTTTTTGGTAACCCGGCACACGCCATAGGTTTTGTTGTCGATGCGGGTGAGGGCGTCGTCGAGGTAGCGGATAAACTTCTTGGTGCGGTTAAACAGCATGTAGGTTTTTTCACGCTCCTGCGCGTCCGTACCGGCGTCGGCCATGTGGTAGGAGTAGGCAGATTCGTCGGATGAATTTTCAGTGCTCTCCCGTATTATAGCCTGCAGCATTTCCAGATCCTGCTCGGCTTCCGTTCTTTTTTTCAGGATGATGTTTCTGAAATATTCCAGCTCCTCATCGCTGTAGGGGGAAATTCGGGTATTGGTATCCTTGCTCATGGTGGTTACCTCTTGGTGGAAATCAGTTGGGTTTACGTTTAATGGCAATTAAAACTTTTTGGTCGGCAATTTCCCATTCTTTCTCGAAATCGTCAGTGCTGTCAGCAACTGAGTGTATTTCCTCAGACAGGGTTTCCTGCTTTATGTAGGCTTTCATGCTTTCGACCGCTTTGGCGGTTTGTTCGTCACCAACAATGGTCAGTCGAATCCGGTCGGTGACATCATAGTCGGCCTCTTTGCGCATATTCTGTACGCGATTGATAATTTCGCGCGCCAATCCCTCACGGATCAAATCTTCGCTGAGGTTGGTATCGGCAGCAACAGTTATACCTTCTTCTGTTTCTACCTCCCAACCTTTGAGACCATCTCTGATAATCAAAATATCATTTTTTTGGAAGGTAAGCTGTTCATTCTCAATCTCCAGCTCAATCGATCCTTTGGCTTCGTAAGCGTTTATTTCGTCGTTGGTTAAGGCGGATATACGCTTGGCGGCAGCCTTCATTTTCTTTCCGAGCCTTGCCCCTACTACGGGATAGTTCGGCTTAGCACTCTTGCTCACGATACCGGAGTCATCATCCACGTATTCGAGCTTTTTCACGTTCACCTCATCCAGGATGATGGCTTTCACGCGCTCAACTGCGTCCTGATGCGCGGCGCTCTGTGTCGGCAGGATGATGCGGGAGAGCGGCTGACGCACATTTACGGCAATCTTGTTACGGATGCGCAGCACAAGCGAACTGATGAGGCGGGCCTGATGCATGCGATATTCGAGCGATTTATCGATGGACGTTTCCTCAACCGTCGGGTAGAAGGAAAGGTGCACGGACTCCTCCTCCATTTTGTGCACTTTATACAGCTGACGATACAGCCACTCGCTGAAGAAAGGCGCAATCGGGCTCATGAGCTTGCTGAGGCTTGCCAGGCATTCAAACAGCGTTTGATAGGCCGCGGTTTTATCGAGGCTCTTGCCTTCTTTCCAAAACCGGCGGCGGTTGCGGCGGATGTACCAGTTGCTGAGGTCTTCCACAAACTGCTCGACTTCACGGGCTGCGCGGGTCGGGTCGTACTCATCAAAGTAGGTATCCACCTCTTTAATGGTCGTGTTCATGCGGGAGATAATCCAGCGATCCATCTCAGGCCGGTCGGCTACCGGGATGGGGGCGCCATTGTAGGTCCATTCATCGATGTTGGCGTACAGAGCCAGGAAAGAGTAGGTGTTCATCACCGTGTTGAAGAGCTTACGCTGCGTTTCCTGTAACCCGGCCTCGGCAAACTTGAGGTTTTCCCAGGGCGGCGTGTTGCTCATCATGTACCAGCGGACGGTATCCGCGCCGTATTTGCGGATGACTTCAAACGGATCAACAGCATTGCCTTTACTTTTAGCCATTTTCTCGCCGGCTTTATCAAGCACCAGACCGTTGGATACCACATTCTGATAGGCGGGCTTATCGAACAGCATGGTCGCGAGCGCGTGCAGGGTATAGAACCAGCCGCGGGTCTGATCCACGCCTTCGGCGATAAAGTCAGCGGGGAAGCTTTCTTTGAAGATGTGATTGTTCTCGAACGGGTAGTGCCACTGTGAGAAAGGCATGGCACCGGAGTCGAGCCAGACATCAACGAGGTCCGGAATGCGGCGATAGGTCCCGCCGTCTTCGGCATCCCAGGTAAACTCATCAATGAAGGGGCGGTGCAGATCGAGTTCCTGATCCTTGGGGATGCCTGCTTTTTCCCTCAGCATTTTGATGGAATCCACAAAAACGACATCTTCGGGATTGCGGTCGTTTACCCAGATGGGCAGGGGCGTGCCCCAGAACCGCTGCCGTGAAATCGCCCAGTCCACATTGTTTTCGAGCCAGCTTCCGAAACGCCCGGTTCCCGTGCTCGCAGGCTTCCAGTTGATGGTATTGTTCAGCTCAATCATCCGGTCTTTGTAGGCCGTTGTGCGGATAAACCAAGATTCGACCGGATAGGAAATCAGCGGCGTACCTTTGCGCCAGTCGTGCGGGTAGTTGTGATCGTAGGTTTCCTGACGGTACAGGAAGCCGCGCTCTTTCAGGTCGCGGACGATGGTTTTGTCGGCGTCTTTAAACCACGCGCCGGCCACAATTTCGGCGGATTGATCAAAGGCGCCGTCTTTGGTTACGGGGTTGAAAAGCGGGATGTCATGTTCTTTGCAGACGTTGAAGTCATCGGCACCGAAGGCGGGGGCAAGGTGCACAATACCGGTACCATCTTCGGTTGTCACAAAATCGGCTGAAACCACGCGCCAGGCGGCATCTTTCCCATATTTATTGAGGGCGTAGTCGTAAACCGGCTGATAGGTCTTGCCTACGAGCGCTGCGCCTTTCATTTCGCGCACTACTTCATACTCTTCTTTAATAACACTAAGGCGGTCTTTCACCAGCACTAGGAACTCGGGCTCGCCATCTTTTCCGGCAACGCGGATCTGCACATAGGTGAGGTCGTCCTTAACAGCGAGCAACATGTTGGAAATGAGCGTCCAGGGCGTTGTCGTCCAGGCCAGGAAGTAGGTATTGGCGTCCTCGTCGAGGCGGAATTTCACATAGGCTGAGGGGTCCTGCACCATTTTATAACCGAGACTCACTTCATGTGAACTCAGCACGGTGCCGCTGCCCGGCGAGTACCATTGAATTTTGTAGCCTTTATAGAGCAAGCCTTTTTCGAACAGCTTGCCCAATGCCCACCAAACCGATTCAATGTACTCGTTTTTAAAGGTGATGTACGGATCGCTGAGGTCAACCCAGTAGCCCATGCGGCGCGTGAGTTCATCCCATAAATCCTTGTATTCGAGTACGCTTTCGCGGCAGCGCGCATTGTATTCGGCAATTCCAAACGCTTCAACCTGTGCGCGGCCTTTGAGACCCAGCTTTTTCTCCACCTCAATTTCAACCGGTAAACCGTGCGTATCCCAGCCGGCTTTGCGGTTCACTTTGTAGCCTTTGATTGTCTTATAGCGGCAAAATAAATCTTTTACCGTCCGGGCCATCACGTGATGAATCCCGGGGCGCCCGTTGGCTGTAGGCGGTCCCTCATAGAATGTGAAGGGAATTCCGTCCTCACGGGTCGAAATGCTTTTCTCAAAAATGTTGCGCTTCTTCCAGAATTCGAGTACTTCGAGCTCCAGCTTTGGAAAATCGACGTTTTTTACTTCGGTGAATTTGGCACCCATGCGAGTGTTTGAGGCTTTTTTGGATAATTTTGATTAAGAGGGCAAATATACGGATTTTTAAAGCTTACCATGAATCCCAATTCTCACGCTATTTTCCGGCCTGTATGAAGCACTTCTCTGCTGTTTTTCCGGCTTTATTTTTTAGTATGATGATGAGCCTGTTGCTCCTGTCGTGCAGTCGTGAAGCTGAACCCGGTACCGAACTTTCCTCAGAAGCCCTTCGGCTTGAACAGATTGCGGTTGCCGAAAACCGCTTCAGAACGCTCATGCTTGAAAACCCGGACAGCCCGGAGTTTCGGCCGCAGGCCCGCTTTCTGGCCGAAGAGTACCGGATGTTCGCCTACCGCTACCCCGAGCACAGCATGGCACCGGAAATGCTGTTTCTGGCCGCCAACCTCTTTGCCGACGCCCTCGATGAGCCGGGTCAGGCTGTTGCACTGTTCCGGCAGCTTGCCCAGGAATGGCCCGATACGCCACAGGCCGAACGCAGCCTGTTTCTGGCCGGCTACACCTATCATCATCTGCTCGGTGAGCCCGATAATGCCCGCGAAATGTACGCCCGTCTGATCGAAGCCTTCCCCGAAAGCGATCTGCGCGAAGCTGCCCAAGACGATATGGCCCTTATCGGCACAGATCCCATGGAACTGCTTCGCAATTTTCAGCAAGCCGAGGGCGAAAACTAAACCCGTGGCTTTTCATTTTACCCGCAACACCATGCTAACTTTATCCCGATACGTTCATCATTTTTCTTTATCGCTATGTCATTAAAAGGATTTCCGCCCCTTCGCCCCATCACCCGAAAAGATCCCTACAAAATGGTGTTTGTCTGTCTTGGCAACATCTGCCGCAGCCCGACCGCTGAGGGGGTCATGCAGCACCTGGTAAATGAAGCCGGCTTTGGCAGCTATTTCGAAATTGATTCCGCCGGCACGGCCGCCTATCATACCGGCGAGCCGGCCAACAGCAAGAGCCGCGCCATTGCCGAAAAACACGGCGTGCAGCTGCTGGGGCGGGCGCGTAAGTTCAAAAGCTTCGACCTGGATCACTTCGATCTGATTCTGGTGATGGATCACGAAAACCACGACAATGTGCTTCGCCTGTGCCGTACCGACGAACAGCGCGAAAAGGTACAAATGCTGCGCGATTATGATCCGCAGCCCGGCGACGGACAGGTCCCCGACCCCTACTATGGCGGACTCGACGGCTTTGAAGAAGTCTTTCAGATCGTGAAGCGAAGCTGCGAACAGCTGCTGTTTAAACTCAAATCGCAGGTTTCTGTCTGATCTTATGCTTCCTGCCGACCTCATCAAAGCCCTGCAAGCGCATACTGGCTTGAAGCCGCAGGGGGAGCGTATGCTGGGCGGGGGCTCCATCAATCAGGTTGCGCTCATCCTGCTCGGAAGCGAAAAACAGCGGGCCGTGCTGAAGTGGAACAGCGCAGCCCTGGCACCCATGTTCGAAGCGGAATCACGCGGACTGCAGCTGCTGCGCGCCAATGCCGGCAGCCTCATCATTCCGGAAGTGCTCGGCACCGGCCTTACCGACGCCCGAAGCTGGCTGCTGCTGAGCTGGCACGAAGCGGGGCGCAGCACCAACGCTGCAATGGAGCGCCTGGGCGCAGGACTTGCCGCCATGCACCGCTGCACTGCACCAACCTTCGGCCTTGACCATGACAATTATATAGGACGGCTGCCGCAGCGCAACCAACCGGCTGCCGCCTGGCCGGAATTCTTTATGGGTCAGCGGATTCTGCCGCAGCTGGAACAGGCGGTGTCATCCGGGCTGCTTGCGCGCAGCTGGCTTTCCAAAACCGATACACTCGCCAAACAGGTCGAAGCGCTCTTTCCCGACGAGCCGCCGGCCCTGCTGCACGGCGACCTTTGGGGCGGCAACTATCTCATCAGCACCCGCGGCGAACCCGTGCTGATCGATCCTGCGGTTCACTACGGTCATCGCGAAACGGAGTTGGCGTTTACACGGCTGTTCGGTGGTTTTTCCGCAGCCTTCTACCGCGCCTACTATGCGCACTACCCGCCCGCTCCCGGCTATGAAAGCCGCACGGACCTGTGCAATCTCTACCCGCTGCTGGTGCACGTCAACCTTTTTGGCTCCAGCTATGCCGCACAGGCGCAGGCCATCCTGAAGCGCTACGCCGCATGAGTTTGCGCTTTACAACAGCCATCTTTCATCACCCTTCACCAAATTATCCTTTAACCATTTTGTTTCTGAATCAGCATGCGCGTTGTTAGTCTTGTCCCCAGCCTTACGGAGCTTTTGTTCGACCTCGGTGGCGAAATCGAAGTCGTTGGCCGGACCCGCTTCTGCATTCACCCCGCAGAGAAGATTTCGGAAGCGACCATTGTGGGCGGCACGAAAAATCCGCGGATAGACCGCATTCGCGCGCTGAAGCCGGATCTCGTTGTCCTCAACCGCGAAGAGAACCGCCGCGAAGACGCGGATGCCATCCGGGATTTTGCCCCGCTGCTGGTTACCGAAATCAGCACGGTTGAACAGGCGCTCGGCGCCATTCAGGAGATCGGCGCGGCAACCGGCACCGCGGAAGCTGCAACCCGGCTCTGCACTTCGATCCGGGCTGAGATGCCTTCCACCGAAACGTATACCCCCTTGCGCACCGCCTACCTGATCTGGAAAAAGCCGCTCATGAGTGTGGGCGGGGATACGTATATTCATGATGTGATGCGGCTGTTTGGCTTTGAGAACGTGTTCGGAAACGTGACCCGCTATCCGGAAACAAGCTATGATGAACTGGCAGCGCGGGGCACCGAACTCGTGCTGCTGAGTAGTGAACCCTATCCGTTCAAAACTTCAGATGCCGATGAAGTCCGCGAAGCCCTGCCCGGCAGTCTGGCCCTGACCGCCGACGGAGAAGCTTTCAGCTGGTACGGCTCCCGTATGCGGCCCGCTTTTAAAGCGCTCCGGGCATTCCGTGCCCGAATTGACACCCTTTCCAACGCCTGAATACCAGTCCCGCTCAGGCTCCGTTGACCCACCCCTTTTCCGCGTAAAACCAGTACAACTCCTATGAAATTTCCCGCTTTATTTTTCGCCTTCTCCCTTGTTCCGCTCGTTTTGATGGCTCCGGCTGATTCCGCCCTTGCACAGCGGACGCCGGCCGTTGCGCCGGTTGTGACCGATTCCGCGGCGGTACAGCAACAGAATGAATCCGAAGGCCGCCGGCTTTTTGTGCGGGGGATCACCGAGTTCGAGTTTGAAAACTATGAAGAAGCTGCCGCCCTGCTGGTTCAGGCCCGCGAAAAGCTGGGTCCCGCGCCCGCGCTTGACTACGCCATCGCGCAGAGCATGGTCGAAATCGGCAATATGATCGACGCGCTCTACTACGCCGAAAGCGCGGTGGAACTGGCCCCGGATAACAAATGGTACCGCATGACCCTGGCAGAAATTTATCAGGAAAACGGGCGCCTTGCAGACAGCGTAGCGCAGCTGGAAATTATTCTGGAGACTTCGCCTTCAGATATTGACGTGCTGTACAGTATCGCACAACTATATATGATGGAAGGCGAGCTGGTGCCGGCCAACGAGACCCTGGACCGCATTATGCAGATTACGGGGCCGGAAATGCAGCTGCTCTATCAGAAGTACCGCAACTATGTGGTGATGGGCGACCGTGAATCTGCGATGGATCAGCTGGAGCGCATGCTTGAGCTGGAGCCGGACAATGTGGCGGCCATGCAGATTTTGTCGCAGATTTATATTGAAGAAGCACAGTTCAGCCGGGCGCTCGAGCTGATGGAACAGGCACAGGTGCTGGATCCGGCCAACGAAGAGACGCTGATCACCCTCACCGATTTGTACATCCGCGAAGAGCGGTGGGATGAAGCCGGGGCGCTGCTGGTGCGCATGATTCAAAACCCCGGCATTGAAACCATGGTGAAGGCTGAGCTGGTGCAGTACCTGCTCGGGCAGGCCGACCGCGACCCTGAGAATGAATCTTTGATGGAAGCCGCCGGAACCCTGGTGCAGACTTTTGTAGCACACGATCCCGAACTGGGGATGGCACATGCGCTGGCAGCCGAGTACTACAATATGACGGGGGATGACGACCGGCTGCTCGAAAGCCTGACCCGCACCAACGAGCTGCTGCCCGAAAACGAACCTGCCTGGCGTCAGCGTCTGCAGATACTGCTTTCCAACGACCGTTTTGATGAAGTCATCGTCGTAGCGCAGCAAGCCGACGAAGTGATACCCGACGACGCTTTTGTGCTGTTTTTCAAGGGCCTGGCTCACTTGTTGCAGCAATCGTATGAAGAAGCAAGCACCATTTTGGAACGGGCGGCAGCGGCTCCGGCAACCCGGCCTTTCCGCTCGATTGTGTACGGCAGCCTGGGCGACGCCCTCTCCTCCATGGATCAGCATGCCCGCTCCGACGAAGCCTACGAGCAATCGCTACGGCTTGACCCGGACAATCATACGGCCCTTAATAATTTTGCCTACAGCCTTTCACTGCGACAGCTGCGACTTGATGAAGCCCTTGAGATGTCGCAAAGAGCTGTAGAAGCCGAACCGGACAATGCTGCTTTCTTAGATACGCTGGGCTGGGTTTATTTCAAGCTGGGTGAGTATCAGAATGCCAAAACGTACATCCGGGCGTCGATTGATACCGGAGACGCAAGCGCGGTTGTGCTGGAGCACATGGGCGATGTGTACGAAAAACTCGAAGATCCCGCGAATGCCCGCTACTGGTGGCAGAAGGCCTTCGACAAAGATGAAACCAAAGAGCATTTGCTTGAAAAACTTGATTCCTGACTTTCGGGCTCATCCCGGCCTTCACCGGGCAATTTGGCTTATTGGGGTCACGCTGCTTGCCGGGCTTGCCGCCTGCTCGCCGCGTATGGCGCCGCCGGAACTGCCTTCAGACTTCAGCCGCAGCACCGTTTCCGCGGATTCGCTGCTGCCCCTGCTCCAAACCGATTTTGCGGCCATTGAAGCCCTGAGCGGCAGGGCGAGCGCACGCATTAGTCAGCCCGGTCAGCAAGATCAGGCAACGGTGCACTTCACGAGTAGCCGAAACGAGAGCCTGCTTACCCTGCGCAACAACCTCGGCATTGAAGGCGGACGCATTTACACAGATACCGATTCCGTAACCCTGTACGACCGGATCGAGCGCACCGCCTGGCGCATGAGCGCAGAACAGGCCCGCTTAGCCCTGCTGCAGGGTTTCACGGCCTTCAACCTGCTGGAGTTTCTGCTGCCTGAGCTGACGCCTGATCAGATCACCGGCGTGTACGAAAGCACCTCGGAATGGGTGCTGCGTATGGCAGACGAGCGGTATTTTTTGTTCGATAAGAACAGCCTGTACCTCACCCGGCTGATTAAACCTGCGAGCTCCCCGCTTGCCTACAGTCAGTTTTCGTTTTCCCATCACGCTTCCATCGAAGGCTTCACGCTGCCGCGACGAATCGAAATCCTGAGTGAAGATGGCAAAGCCCGGATTTTTTTACTGATTCAGGCGCTTGAACTTAACCCGCCCAACCCTTCCTTCGATATCGGCCTGCCGGCTGACCTCCCTTTGGAAAGACGCTGATTGCGCCTCTGATTGAAATAAACCGCGTTTTTTGCGTATTATGCCAAATTATAAATCTCTGTCATCCGCAACTTTGACCGCATTTTTCACCACGAGAACTTTATCCGGTACATTCACGTGAAAGCCGAAGCCGAAGCATAGTTGATAGGACAGATTTTTCGATTTTATTTTCCGTCTCTCTTTCATTGAAGGTTATCCTTCTTCCTGTTTCTTATCCACTTTATGACTTCGTCTCTTGTTGATGTTCCCGTAAACCAAATCATGCGCTGCAGCACAAGCTGTGTCGCAGGCTGAATCTGACGGATCCATTCACGAAGCAAAACCATGTACAACAGTCCTGACCATATCACCGAATGCGGCAGTCCTTTTGGAACTGCAAGCCTACCGGAGCGGTCGCTTGAGCCGCATACCGGCACTTTCTTGTTTCGGTCCGTTTGGTGTAGGGTGATGGCTTTGGTGCTGACCCTCGGCCTGAGCTTGTGGGGACCGTCTGCCGCGGCGCAGGACTTCGATCGTTTACGGGCGGATGTGCGGCAACAGCAAACGGAAACGCGGGAGAACATCCGCTTCCTACAAAATCAGATCAGCCGGATTGAAGCGCAGGTTACAGAAGCGGCAACCGAGTACGAAGCAGTGTACCGGCAGTTCGAAGAACTGCAGCGCGAACTCAATATCCGCACCGCAATCGTGCAGGGCCTGCGGGAAGAACAGATTCAGATTGAACAGGAAGTCGAGTTGATTGATAAAGCCACGCAGGAAGCCGAGGCCGATCTCGAACGGCTTCAAACGAATTTTAAGCGCTTCATGCGACAGGTGTACATGCAGGGACAGCAGCAGGAAATCATCTTGTTGCTCACTTCCGGCTCGCTGAGTCAGGCACAGAGCCGGCGGTACTACCTGAGCCGCTTTGCTGCTTACCGCGAATCGCAGGCGCAGCAAATTCGGGAAACCAAGGCACGGCTGGCGCAGAACAGAATTGAAAAGGAAGAAGCCCTCAGCCGCAGTGAGGCAAGTCTGGCAGAAGCCCGCATTCAGCAGCGGCAGATGGAAAACCGGCGCAGCGAACAGCAACAGATCGTAAACCGCCTGCAGGATAACCGGCGCGCGCTCGAACAGCAGCTCCGGCAAAACCTGGAGGAAGTTGAGCAGCTGAATCAGGCGTTCAACGCCCTCATCGCACAGGAAGAGCAGCTTCGCAGGGATGAGGAAGCCCGCATTCAGCAGCTGGAAGCCGAACGGGAGCGCCGGCTTGCAGAAGCCCGTGAAATTGAAGACAGCCGGGAGCGGGAGCGGGAAATCGCGCGGCTGTCGCAGCCCACCCGCCGTGCAGCCGGCATGATGAGTCCGGATGAGCTCGAAATCGTCAGCGGTACCTTTCAGGCTGCCCGCGGACAGCTGCCCTGGCCGGTTCGGGAAGGCGTCATCACCCGAAGGTTTGGCAATTACATTCACCCCGTGTACCGTACAAGCACGCCCAACCCCGGCATCCACATATCCACCGATCCGCGCTCTCCCGTCTATGCCGTACACGACGGCTACGTGCTCGAAATCATGGCGATCATGGGTTTCGATGAAACCGTGTTTGTCCACCACGGCACTTATGTAACCGCCTATGCAAACCTTTCCGAAATTTCAGTAAGCCGCAACGACCGGGTCGGCGCAGGCGACATCATCGGGCTTTCCGGTGATGAAAGCTCGACCAACGGCAGCACCCTGGTTTTCCTCATTGGTCAGGGCAACAATTTTGTGGACCCGCAACAGTGGCTCAGCCGAAATCCGCAGCCTATCCCGTAATCATCCCCCATCAGCACAAAAAATCTTCGCATTTTTCGCAAACTACTTCATTTTGAGATTCGAACAACCCGACCCCTTTCAGCAAACCATTGCCCGGACCTTTACCTATACAACCACTGCATTTCTGGTTGGCTCCGTCTTTTTTCTCTTTACGAGTAACCTCATCCCTGTAACGCTGCGACCGGACTGGATTGGCACAGCCATGCTCCTTCTCTATGGTTTGGCCTACGGCAACATGACCTACTTCCTCACACGGCGCTATTTGCGGCGGGAATTCACTTTCAACTTTTTTTCGTACCTGATTGGCTTCATTGTCCTGTTCCCGACCGTTTTGCTGGTCCGGCTTCAGGGTGATCTGTTTCCGGCATGGCAGAATGAATTCTTTTTTCTGGCCGTCATATTCGCAGGCATGTTCGTCGGGATTTGGAAAGGGCGCATCAAAGGCGCTCAGATGTTCGAAGAGCTCATGGCCAAACGCAGCGCTAACCCCCAAAGCTAAGCTATACTTCCAAAATGGAAACTATCCGGATTGCTCTGGACTGGACCCCCAACACCATTCATGCGGGCTTTTTCCTGGCCTGGCACAAAGGCTGGTACCGGGAAGCTGGTCTCGAGATTGCGTTTATTTCTCCCGAAACCGACAACTATCAGCTCACCCCGGCACGGCGGCTTTCGCAGCGCAAGGTTGATTTTGCGATTGCCCCCTCTGAGAGCGTGATTTCATACAACACTTCCCGCCGGCCTGCCGCTATCACCGCCGTAGCAAGCATCCTTCAGCGGGATACAAGCGCGATTGTGTGCCTGAGCAACAGCGGCATCACCCGACCGGCCATGCTTGACGGCAAAACCTATGCCTCCTACAATGCCCGCTATGAAGATGAAATTGTTCGTGCGATGATTCTGAATGATGGCGGAACGGGCGCTTTTAACCCGGTTGCCATCAGCCGGCTGGGCATTTGGGATATGCTCAAAAAAGGGGAAGCTGACGCGACCTGGGTTTTTATGCCCTGGGAAGGTGTCGAAGCACAGCACAACGGAATTGCGCTCAACGCTTTCCGCATGGAAGATTTCGGCATCCCCTACGGATACACGCCGCTGTTGCTTGCACACCTTTCAGCGATTCCGCTGCGCGAAGCTGCCTACCGCAGCTTTCTCCGCATTACGGCACGCGCCTATACAGAAGCTGCAGCTGCACCCGAGGAAACAGCCGCCTTCCTGAGTGAGCGGGTTGGACATCCTGACTTTGCCCGGAAAGACTTCATCCGTGATTCCATGCGTGAACTTGCACCGGCAATCCTGAACGAGCAGGGACGCTGGGGCGAAATGCAGCCAAAGGTATGGGGCCGCTTCATCGACTGGCTGGTCGAACGCAAGCTCGCTGTCCCCCGTCAACCGATTGAAAGCTGGCATTTGTTCACGAACAAGCTTCTCGGAGAGCACTCCGGAAACTGACACCAAAGTTATCCGACTTCAGATAGTTGCGTAGCGGCACCTCTTTTTTTGATATGGGAAGTCGGTGAATTTTTACTATATTCACTTTATAAAGAACATCGCTTTCCTCTTTTGGAAACGATGTATCTACAGCAGCCCCGCTTAGTCCGGGGCTGCACTAAGGCTCAGGCCAACTGCCCTGAGCCTTAGTGCAGCTTTTTCTTATCAGATCAGCACCTGTCTATCACCCGGACTACAAGCCCTGAAAAGGCGACCCATTATCAAAGCGGGACATTTAGATTAGGCTTTACTTAACACCCTAAATATTCGGGCTTACAATGCTAACAACATTTGTGTTATTCAAAAAAGCTATAGCTGTCGCCCAATCTTTTATGATACGCTTTCCGGGGGGGTATAAAAATTAAACAGATAGCTCATTACTCCTTTCCTCCCGAAATAAAAGACCCCACTGAGCTTAACTTAATCAGCTACAAACATTTTTGAGTTTTCTTTAAACAAAAAAAGGGAGTCCAAAATTGAACTCCCTTCTAATCATTTACCTGATTACGTTCCAATAATTGGAAGAGGCTTTACCAAGTCTGTATGTCTAATATTAGCAAAAGTTTTGATATTAAGCAATGTTTATACAGAATAAGCTGATTGAGAATTATATCTCCGCACCGCGTTTTGAAAGATACCTCAAGGCTGCAGATTATAACAAAACGAGAGCTGCAAAACTTTACATAGCGAATATTGAACTCGCTCAGGCTGCGCATCCATTAATTACCCAATTTGAAGTTGTGCTTAGAAACAGCCTAAACATGCAGCTCAGTAATTATTTTGATAACCCAGATTGGATTATTCATGAGAAAGACGGGTTTATGAAAAATCCAAGCCTTAGGGAATCAGACTTTTTCCTCAGGCGCACAATAGAAAAAACTGAATTATTACTGAGACGAAAGAGAATATCTATAACATGTGGAAAAATAGTTTCAGAACAATCGTTAGGATTTTGGGTTGCTTTGTTTTTATCGCACCATTACCGATTAATTGACGGTCAACCTATCAAAATTTTTGATTACAAGCCGGTTTCAGAAAACAGATCACGCCTTTACTCAAAATTGTCTGCCATTAAAACACTCCGAAACCGGGTTAACCATTGTGACCCCCTTTGCTTCAAGAAAAACAAAATAGATTGTTCGCTCATATTGAGCATCAGACTTGATATGCTCCGGTTAATCGAATGGATCGAGCCTGATTTACTACCTTTTTTTGAAAGTATCGACAAATTGACCAAAAAAGTGGACTACCTAATGAGTATTTAGCGGCATCCATCGCACCAACTACCCTCCCGCTTCTTCCTCCAGTTTTTGCTGCAGGCGGGCTTCATTTTCCTCCAGCTCCCGCGGATTCCAGCGGCGCTCTTTTACGCGATCCATCACAATCCCCATGCTTTCGGAAAGCATTTCGGCTACCTGAATGTTGAGCATGCGCACCTGATCCGATCCGTTTTCGGTGTCTTCATCCAGCAGCAGTTCTGACAAATCTTCCACAAGAGCCTTGTTTCGGGATGAACCAAGATCCCGGATAATGCCGTGCACAACGCTGAACACAATATCGCGGATTGCCCCTTCAATTTGCGAAGCCGCAACGCGACCCACAAACGGAATGGCCTCCAGGTTTTGGATTTCGCGGTTTTTCTCGACCGCTTCATCTATGCGCTCATTCACATAGGCGCGTATATCGTCTTCATGCAACGCATAGCCTTTGGAAGCGGCAAGCTGCAGCCGCATGGAAATCCAGTTGACCAGCACGACCTGTCGCGGACGCAGCACATCATCCACAATACGATCGATAACCGGCGTACCCTCCCGCAGCTCACTCCTGACATTGGACAAAATGTTGAGCACAACCCGGTCGGTCAGCTCCTGCACTAAGAAGTTCAAATACCGCATCCCGAAGCGGAACAGCGCAAATTTGCGCATGTCGATATAGCCGATTCGCTGCAGGCGTACCATAATGGTGACTATGCGGAGCAACCGCAGGAAGCGGAAACCGCCAATCGGAATACAGCCTATGAGATCGTACCAGTACACGAAGGGGTAGTAGTACCATTTTGAAAACTCCCGCTCCCTGATTGAGTAAATCCACCTTACAAAGAATTCAGTAAGGAAAATGCTGATGAAGATGAGATCGTACAGAATGAAATCGACGTGTATGTTCGTCGCATAGAACTCAAAAAAGGCTGGAGAAAGCCACTCAATCCAGCCCTGAAACCGCCGACTTTGAAACAGCCAGTCGAAGCTGATCATCGCAAGGTTTACGAGCAGCAGAAAAAGCATGATGAAGTCCCCGGCCAGATATCCGACCTTTCGGGGTGTTTCCTTGCTTTTTCCGGTGTTGTTCTTCCCCATCCCCATAATTTATGCTCCGCCCGGAATTTTCAAAGACAGGTTGAGACTGTGCAGCAGCTCTTCAAGGCGGGTCAGCATCCCCCGGCGTGCAGCATAACGTCGCAGGGTGTTTCGGTTGATGACATTTTCCCCGAAAAAAGTTTTGAGCAGTTGCCGGTACACCTGCCCCCTGATCTCCGGAAAAAACTGCGGCTCCGACAAGGGATCAATGCAAAGTTTTTCGAGTGAAGGCAGTGTTCGGCCCTGCACGACTTCGAGCGGCGCTTCGGAAATAAGCGGCTTGATGATGGCCGGTTTCTCGTGCATGCTTGCGTACCGGCTCAGTACAAGCTCATCCGGATCAAGAAACACATCTTTACGAACCGTTCGCAGGACTTCAAAAACGGATTCACAGGCTTCCTTGTCGGTCTCCGCAAACAGATAGTTTTGAGTCGTTTCTGTCTGTACCAAATCAGCCAGATCGCTATACGCCCAAACGGCAAAACGGATATGTGGTAATTTTTCGGCAACCAAATCAACCAATGCCCCTTCATCGCTATGAACCAGCCGTTGCAGGGCCGGTCGACCGCCTACGGTGTACAAACCGCGTCCGCAGCTTGACAGTACGCCGCGTTTTTTCAGCAGGTAGATCCGGGAGATAAGCGTGTTCCTGTTCAGATCCGTCTCTCCCTGCGCTACAAAAAAAGCGTGCAGCGCATCAGCCGTAAAGGAAGCCTGTCCTGCAAAGGCGGATTGTATCAGCTCGTCGTTCAGGTTTGCTGCCATAAGATGAAAAGCGTTGAAGTCTGTAAAACATGTTCATGGTCTCGCCTTCCAATAAAGCAAAACTAACGCTAAGGTGCAATAAAATGCCGATAATTTAATGTCTCAGTATTCTTCATCCCATTCACCCCTTTTCTTTGCTGCGCCAGATATAGTAGCGGGCAAGGGCGGCAACGGCCAGCGCATGATGTACGCGCCCGGCTGTAATCATCTCCTCGTATTCGGTAAGTGTGAGCAGGTGAACGGAAATATCTTCATGCTCATCCAGGTTTTGGCCGGACACGAGCCGGCAGTTCCGGGCCAGATAGAAGTGACAGTAGTTATTGAACAGCGCCGGGTTTGCCGAAACATTTCCCAGGGATATCCATTCGTCGGAGACATAGCCGGTCTCTTCCTGCAGCTCCCGCTTTGCTGTTTCCAAAGGCGTATCATTACCATCAATTACACCGCCGGGTACTTCAAGGGAAGTCGTATCAACTCCGTGCCGGTACTGATCTACGGTAATCAGCCGGCCATTGGTGTCAAATGCGAGCATAATGACCCAATCAGGAGCATTCAGGGTGTAGAAGTTGCCGGCATCGGTTCCGTCGGGCATGGACATGCGGTTCTCCATGAGCGTAAACACGCGGGTAACCTGAAGCGGGTGCGCATGCTGCAGCTTCCATTTGCGGATCTGACTTTGCATGACACCCGAGCCGGAGCCGGCTGTATCCCGGGTTGGTTTTGAATCAGACATATACGGTTGCGGATTTAATCGATTATAAATTGAAGGCGGCAGCAAACTACGCTATCTTTCATCCAAATTTAAAAAGAAATGCCAACCGGCTTACTAACCCGCATTATTCACCAAGAAATTTTCTTGCTGGCAAGGCGAAGCTGAAAACTCAGCGGAAGGGTACCTAAATACCCTGAGCATGAGTTTTCAGCTTCAACGTAGCCAGCGGGGAAATTTCGCCGTCTTTACACCACACTCAAATTTGGGCTACCGCTTTTTTTCGCTCAAACAAATTTAAACTAATACTTAGAAAAAAAATTCTGTTTAATCGTGAATAATGCGGGCTAATTTGATTTAACTGACTTAAGGGAAAACTGCATGAACAAAACATTTGAGTACAAAAAAAAGGACAACAGCACACCGGAAGAAATACGCGACGCGGTAAAAGCGACCTGTGACTTTATGGAGCGCGCCTATGAAGAAGGCTACTACCCGAAACTGAGTATCATCCGGGACTGGTCTGAGCACAATCCCGAAATCACGGGTGAATTTGCCAAACCCAGAGTGTACCGCTGGTACCTGAACCGCGAGCTGAAAAAACTCATCAGCATGGGCGCTACCGTAAAAGTGGACTACTCGCGCAAGCTCATCCCGCTGAATGATCCCAGTCTTCTCACCTACCTTGATGAAGACGATATGGACTTCACCCTGAAAAAACTCTTTCTGTTCCGGCCTGAACGCATTGACCTCAGCCTTGACCGGCTTGAGCACTACACCGGAACCAAAGCCGAAGACTTTCAGCGCTACATTCTGTTCACCAACTACGATATGCACGTCGAAGTCTTCAAACAAAAATATCCGGACTGTGTCGTACCTTCGCGGGATGGCGTTCAAATGCCGGCATATCACCATAAACTTGACGAAAATTTAGGCATTAGCCTGGTGAACATAGGTGTTGGCCCTTCCAATGCCAAAACCTGCACCGACCACATTGCGGTGCTTCGTCCGGACGCCATGATCATGGTCGGGCATTGCGGCGGACTCCGAAACCATCAGGAGATCGGCGACTTCGTACTGGCATCCGGCTACATGCGTGACGATAACGTACTCGATGACGACATCCCGCTCAGCGTGCCCATCATCCCGAATTACGCCCTGAACCTGTTCCTGCAGCAGGCGCTTGAGAAATACGGCATGGAATACCGCATTGGCACCGTATTCACTACCGGCAACCGGAACTGGGAATTTTCGATGAAGCGCACCGTCAGCTCCATTCACATCAGCCGCAGCATCGCCATTGACATGGAATCGGCAACCGTTGCAACCAACGGATTCCGCTACCGGATACCGAATGCTACGCTCCTGTGTGTGAGCGATAAGCCGCTGCACGGCAAGCCCAAGCTCAGCGGAGCCGCCCAAAGTTTTTATCAGAACTCCAAAGAGAAGCACCTGGAAATAGTGATTGAAACCATTGAGCTAAGTAAAAAGCAAAATCCGCAGGGACTGCCTAACGCGAGTATCAGGGCGACCAACGAACCCCTCATGGGCGGCCCGGCAACCGAAGGCTGATTAGGCCCGCACAGCGTTTTTCCGGAAAATCAGGGCGGGACTTAGCGTTTCGCCCTGATTTCGATGGGCCGGCCCATCAGCTCGGCGAGCAGCTCACTTTTGCGGCCCGCCCCCCATACCTCGAGCTGCGGATCAGCAATGGTTGTCAGCAACAGGCTGACAACCTCTTTTACTTCCGTTTCAAAGGTGATCACATTCTGATAATGGCTCCGGTCAAGTCCGTCAGCCACTCTTAAAAATCCGGCAAGTGCCTTAATCTTTTGCCGCTGCGCCGGCTTCAGCGCCGCATACAGCTCATGCGATTGCTTGGGCACCGAACGCCTGTGATAGCGGGCCACGTGCGCCATCACCTCAATTTCATCCTGTGTGAAGCCCTTCAGGTTTGAATTTAGCACAATATACAGGGTGTGTTTGTGATGTTTCCGGCTCGAGATATAATAGCCGATATCATGCATAAGCGCGGCATATTCGAGCAGCTCGCGATCGCGGTACGGCAGCTTGTGCCAGGTCTGCAGGTCATCAAACAGCTTGAGCGCCAGATTGGCCACGTGCTGCGAGTGCTTTTTTGCCCATCTGTATTTTTTGAGCAGCTCGTGTACCGAACGCCGGCGTGGCTCCGGATATTTATCGAGCATTTTCAGCGCCTTCATTTCATGGCGGATGAAGTCGATGATAATGCCCTCGCGCATGGCCTGAATAGATGTTTTCACGCGGCTTATCCCAAATTTTTCAAGCACAAACTTCACCAGTACCAGACCGGGCAGAATGAAGTCAACCCGCTTTTCATCAAGGCCTGTAACCTTGAGCCGCTGTTTACGGTCAAGCGTCATGAACCAGCTGTAGAAGGCCTCAAACTCGCTTTTGCTGTATTCAAACTCATTCAGGGTGAGACTGACATCCAGGTTCTGACGCGCCGCAATCATTGCCGCGATATTCTGCATGGTGCCCGATGAGCCAATCAGCAGCTGCGGTTTATTCGACTCAACCGGCCCGGTAAGCATGCTCAGCTCTTTGCGGTAATGCTTTTCCATGTCCGAAATTTCTTTCTTCTTCACCGGATCGGACTTCACAAAGTCAGAAGTCATCCGGCTAACCCCAATTTTGCGGCTGACCATGTACCGGATCTCTTGCTGATTCAGAATCACAAACTCCGTACTTCCCCCGCCAATATCCATCACCAGGGACGTCTTTTCGCCCAATGTCATCCCGTGCTGTACCGCAAGGCCAATCAGCTCCGCTTCTTTATAGCCGGGAATAGGGTGAATTTTAATCCCCAGCTCATCAATCACCAGCTGCACAAAATCACCGCCGTTGGGTGCTTCACGGATAGCGGATGTCGCGTATGCCATAATGCGCTCCACATTTCGGTGATCGCACAGCGTTTTAATCTTGCGCAGGGCTTCCAGGCCAAGCGCCATGTCCTCTTTGGTCATTTTTTTACCGACCCCGTTCCGGCCTAACCGGATCATTTCTTTGAGCGAGTCAATAGGCGTATAGCGTCCGTCTGACTGTATATCAACAATTACCGCGTGAAATGAATTGGTACCAAGATCGATTGCAGCTATTCTTTTGGTAGGCATTGAGCGTATTTAGGACTTAAAATTTTAGGAAAACAAATACCATCCCTGCACAAAAGCGCGTGCGCCTGTCCGCAGAAATGTTCATGGCTCAATGTATTAATTCTTTGCGAGTATCCGAACCCGCATTATGCATCCGCAAATTTTATTGCTTACAAGGCGAAGCTGATAGCATTGGGCTTATCCCGCATTTTTCATCTTATCGTAACTATTTCGCGCCAGGTAGCGCATGCTGTTGAACTGCATCTTGCTTCATCAGGCTGTTTTTAAAGCGTCAGCGCAGCTGTTATATTAGGTGCAGCACATTTTTCCGCCTGATTCCGACTTTCTGCGTTAGCTAAGTATTTGTTTCAGTTTTATTTAGCTATTCATCCCTTTCCCTAATCACGCCAATTTATAAAACCCGCCTGCCCGCTGGCAGCCTGCGGTTCTGTTCCCTCCTTTATTTCTTCTACTTCCCGCTATGAAACTCAATCCAGATAATTTCGACAATATTGAAGTCCGTCCGCTCACCATTGCAGACTATGAATCCCTCCTCAAACTGCAGCGCCGGTGTTTTAAGGATATGGATCCGACTTCCAGAGCTGAGTTTGAGAGTCAGCTGTATCAGTTTCAGGAAGGACAGCTCGGCGTTTTTCTGAATGATGAGCTTGTTGGCTCCGCGAGCTCACTCGTGCTCGACCTCGATGAATATTCGGTCAACCACACCTGGAGCGAAATTGCCGACGACGGCTTTATCCGCAACCATGATGAAGAAGGCGACACCCTGTACGGCATCGAAGTGATGGTTGATCCCGCGCACCGGGGCATGAAAATCGGGCGCAGGCTCTACGAAGCGCGCAAGGAACTGTGCATCAAACTTAACCTCAAGCGCATCTTAGTGGGCGGACGCCTGCCCAACTACCACAAGCATCAGGATGATATGCGGGTTTCCGAGTATGTAAACGCGGTGATGGATAAACAGCTCGAAGACCCCGTGCTCACCTTTCAGCTCAAAAACGGCTTCACGGTTAAGCGTATCATCAAAAACTACCTGCCCGACGACCACGAATCCGCACACTATGCTACCCTGATGGAGTGGGTGAACCTCGATTACGAGCACACCGCGCCGAAGCAAAAAATTTCGTCTTCGCCCACCCGCATTTGCTGCGTACAGTACAAAATGCGCAAAATTGCCAGCTTCGACGATTTCGCGCAGCAGATCGAGTATTTCGTGGACGTAGCCTCCGAGTACAAAGCCGATTTCGTGCTTTTCCCCGAATTGCTGACCACACAGCTTCTGAGCTTCGTGGGAGAAAAGCGACCCGGTGCTGCAGCCCGTGAGCTATCCAAATTTACGGATCAGTACGTCGAGCTCTTTAACGAAATGGCCATCCGCTACAATGTAAACATCATCGGCGGCTCGCATTTTACCCTGGAAAACGACCGGGTTTACAACGTTTCCTACCTCTTCCACCGGGACGGAAAAATTGATTCACAGTACAAAATCCACGTGACGCCCTCCGAGCGGCAATGGTGGGGCGTACAGCCGGGGTCCGAGCCCAAAGTCTTCGACACCGACCGCGGCCGCGTAGCCATCAACATCTGTTATGATGTGGAATTTCCCGAGCTTGCCCGCTATGCTGTGGATAACGGCGCGCAAATTCTGTTTGTCCCCTACTGCACCGACGAGCGGCACGGCTTCACCCGTGTGCGCATCACTTCGCAGGCCCGGGCCATTGAAAATCAGATTTATGTGGCCATAGCCGGCACTGTGGGCAACATTCCCTCCGTGCCTAACATGGACATTCAGTATGCGCAGTCGGCCATCTTCACCCCGTCCGACTTCTCCTTTTCGCGCGACGGTATCGTGGCGATCTCCGAAGAAAACACCGAGATGGTCGTAATTGCCGATGTCGATCTCGAAGTCCTCCGCCGCACCCGCTACAACGGCACCGTGACGCCCCTCAAAGACCGCCGCCGCGACCTCTACGAAATCAAATTCAACCACATCAGCGATGATGAAGTGATTCTCGAGATGGAAGAAGAAAGCCTGACTGAGCCGGAAGATCTCGAGTAACCTAACCCGCATTATTCACAATTAAAAAGAATTTATTTTCTAAATACTTGTTTAAATTTGGTTTAGTTAAAAACATCAGTAGTCCAAATTTGAGTGCAGGTAAAGACTGCGCACCGAGCGAAGCGATTCCCGCGCAGCGAAATTTCCCCGCTGGCGGCGTTGAAGCTGAAAACGAATCCGGAGTTTCTGACGTCCGGTTTCGTTTTCTTCCGGGTCAGGACGCCATCCATTCTTCTAAAATCCGGCCCACCCGTTCATCGCTGAGCAGATCAAGGTGTCCGCACTGATACACCATTCGCGTATGCTGCGGTGCAAAATGCAGACTGCGTTCCGGATCCTTGTGTACACCAAGGGCACTGTCCAGACCCACGAGCCCGTCGCCCGTCAGCTTGCTCAGCTTCAGCGCCGGTCCCCGTACCGCTTTACCTATCATGGCTGCCACGGTGAAACAGCGTACATTGGCAGGCAGCGGGATGTGCTGCCTTTGGTCGGCTGCCCTGGCGAAGCGGTCTTTTTCCTGCCAATCTTCATCGGTCAGGTTGCCGTACCGCAAATCCGTGATTCCGGCACTTCTGATTTTCCCCAGGCGGGCCAGCGGCCTCGATAGCGCAAACGAAGCCAGCAGCACATCCGCCTGATTGCCCAGGCGCTCGAGCGGCGCGCCGTGGTGCGGACTGCCAAGAAAAAAGATTTTTTGAACGCGGCTCGTCCAGCTTTCCCCCAGCTCACTGCCATAATGGTATGCACTCCGGGTAATGAGCCCGCCCATGCTATGGGTAAGGATGGTCAGTTCCCGCACTTCTACCGGCCAGTGCTGCACAAGTTCTTCGAGCAGTTCACTGAGTTTCCGGCCGTTTTGTGAAATATGAAGCCCGCTGTTGTAGCGCAGATACACTTCCGTGCTTCCGGATTGCCGCGCAAGCGCTTCGCCATGGTTGCGGCCCTTGCGGGTCCATTGCCGGTCGTTCATGCAGGATCCGTGCACCATCAGCAAAATTTTTCCCGTGCAGTTGGGAATGCGCGCCATCAGTTCATCCCGGTTCAGTTTCAGGCTTTCATTATTGAAGCGAAAGCCCATCTGAATCTCCAGCGAATTCCCGGTTTCGTGCAAATAGTCGCCAATCACGCCGTTCAGCACAGCCTGCAGGGCGTCGGCTTTTGTTCCCTTTTGAACGGGACCTGCATCGCGGCTGAGCCTTTCCAGCGCAAGGTCAGCGCCGCCGCCAATGAGACGCGTACTCCACCGAATGTTCTGATAGGTGATGGCCGCAATGGCAGTGATGATGTGCTGAACCGGACCCGAAGGCAGGTAGGGCGCATGTACAATACGGTTGTGCATGGCCTCAACCAAATCAACGACCCCGACTATGCCCGTTTTTACAAGCCGGACGCCCCCTTGCAACTGTCTGAATCTATTGGGTTTTTGGGTCATGATGGGGCTAACGCAATTGGTGATGAAGTTCCGGTCAATGCCCCATAATATGCACAATCCTATTGGTTCTCCCCATACACGGGAAAGATCTGACTGATACAGGAAATCCGTCCCGGCAGGGACAGTTGTTGTGCTGCCCCTGCCGAAGCGCTGTTTACCGGCTCAGGTATAAATTCTTGAACTCAAACGGCTTGCGGAAATGCTCGTCGTTGAAGTTTTCCAGAAAGTAGATGGTTTCGCCAGTGGATTTCATCTCCGGACCCAGCTCTTTTTTTACCTCCGGAAATTTGTCGAAGGGGAAAACCGGCTCTTTGATGGCGTAATGCTTCAAATGGCTCGTGAGGTCGAATTCGCTGAGTTTTCGGCCTAACATCACTTTTACCCCAATTTGGGCATCAGGGCGGTTCGTAGCTTTGGCAATGAACGGGATGGTGCGGGTTGCCCGGGGATTGGATTCGAGCACGAACACATCCTCCCCTTTTATAGCATACTGCACGTTGATGAAACCGCGCACCTGCAGCTCTTTGGCCAACCGCAGCTGATAGTCACGCATGGTGTTGATCACCGATTCACTCAGGGAATACGGCGGCAGCACCGCGGTCGAATCGCCGGAGTGCACCCCGGCCGGCTCGATGTGCTGCATGATGCCCGCCTCATGAAGCTGCTCGCCGTCATAGACGGAGTCGAAATCCACCTCGATGGCATTTTCGAGATAATGATCAATCAGAAAGGCGTTTTCGGGATGGGTTTTGAGGATGGCGCCGACGTACTCTTCCAGCTCATCTTCCTTAATCGCAATCCGCATGCCCTGCCCCCCAAGCACATAGCTCGGGCGAATCAGCACGGGATAGCCGACCCGCTTCGCCACAACTTTGGCTTCTCCAAAGTTGGTGGCCATACCAAAATTCGGGAAAGGGATTTCGAGTTTGGTGAGCACTTCGGTGAATTTGCCGCGGTCTTCCGCAAGGTCCATCATCTCGAAGGGTGTGCCGAAAATCCGGTAGCCGCCCTCATGAAAGCGCCGCGCGAGTTTGAGTGCGGTTTGTCCGCCGACCTGCAAAATGACGCCCTCGGGCTTTTCGTGCTCCCAGATGTCAAGCACCCGCTCCCAGAAAACCGGCTCGAAATAGAGTTTATCGGCCACATCAAAATCGGTCGAAACCGTTTCGGGGTTGCAGTTGATTATGATGGTTTCGTAACCCAGATCTTTGGCCGCGATCACGGCATGCACGCAGGAGTAGTCGAACTCGATGCCCTGACCAATGCGGTTCGGACCGCTTCCCAAAATCAGCACTTTGGGCCGGTCGCTTACGATGCTCTCGTTTTCCTGCTCGTAGGTCGCGTAATAATAAGGCGTTTCGGCAGCGAACTCGCCCCCGCAGGTATCTACGACGCGGAAGACCGGCTTCAGGCCGAGCGCCAGCCGGCGGGCGCGGACCTCGTTTTCATGCACCGCTTCCCCGCTCTGACTCAGCAGCCAGGCAATTTGTTTGTCCGAGAAACCGGCCTGTTTCAGCTCGAGAAAATCCTCCCGGCTGATCTCCGTCAGGCTCTGCCCTTCGGTGCGGTTTTCGAGGCTGACCATATAGCGGATCTGCTGCAAAAACCAGGGATCAACATGCGTGATGTCGTGGATTTCATCCACGCTTGTGCCGAGCTTGAAAGCATTCCGGATTTGCAGGCTGCGGTCCCAGTAGGGCTTGAGCAGCCGGTCACGCACGCTTTTCCGGGTGAAGCTCTCGTAGCCGTCCGCGCCCAGTCCGGCGTGACCGGTTTCCATGCCCTGCCAGGCTTTGTTCAGCGCCTCGGGGAAGGTCCGCCCGATCGCCATCACCTCGCCCACGGCCTTCATTTGCGTGGAAAGCTCCTCATCGCAGCCGGGGAATTTGTCGAAGTTGAAGCGCGGCACTTTCACGACCACGTAATCGAGCGTAGGCTCGAAACAGGCGGAAGTCGTGCCGGTGATCTGATTTTTGAGTTCATCCAGTCGATAGCCGACAGCCAGCTTGCTCGCAATTTTGGCAATCGGGTAGCCGGTCGCCTTGGATGCCAGGGCTGAAGAGCGGCTCACGCGGGGGTTGATTTCAATCGCCACGATCCGGAAGGTTTCCGGCTCTACCGCAAACTGCACGTTACAGCCCCCGGCGAAGGTGCCAATGGATCGCATCATTTTAATAGCGGCATTCCGCAGCCGCTGAAAGTGCTCATCCGGCAGGGTTTGGGTCGGCGCAACGGTGACCGAGTCGCCGGTGTGCACACCGCAGGGATCCATGTTTTCAATGGAGCAGATAATGACAACCGTGTCATTGGCGTCGCGCAGCAGTTCGAGCTCGAACTCCTTCCATCCGAAAATCGACTCCTCAATCAGCACCTCGTGCACCGGCGAAAGCTCGAGTCCGCGCAGGATTTTTCGCTCGAATTCCTCCTCCGTCCACACAATCCCGCCGCCCATGCCGCCCATCGTAAAAGACGGACGAATCACAACAGGCAGACCGCCCAGCTCCTCGGTGATTTCCTTGGCATCGAGCAGCGATTTCGCGGTACGGCTTCGGCACTGATCAATCCCGATTTCATCCATCAGATCGCGGAATTGCTGCCGGTCTTCGGTGATGTCAATCGCGGCAATATCCACCCCGATGATGTCAATCCCGTTGCGCTCCCAGTATCCCTGATGGAACAGCTCGCGGGCCAGGTTCAGGCCGGTTTGTCCGCCCATGGTAGGCAATACGGCGTCAATGTTTTCCTTTTCACAGATTTCCTTAATGCTATCCACCGTGAGCGGCTTCAGATAGATAGCGTCCGCCATGATGGGGTCGGTCATGATCGTGGCGGGGTTGGAGTTTATGAGCACGACCCGGTAGCCCTCCTCTTTGAGCGAGCGGCAGGCCTGTGTGCCGGAGTAGTCGAACTCGCAGGCCTGACCGATGATGATGGGACCGGAACCAATGATGAGAATAGAGTGAATATCTTCGCGACGTGGCATGGTAAAGGCAGCAGTTTACGGGTAGAAAAGTCAGTAAGAGGGTTTTGTTAGGGGGATGACGACACCCTGCGCGGATCAGGCTTTGTGCGCCTGCATCCGGTGGATGAACTCATCAAACAGATAGCGGGAGTCGTGCGGACCGGGACAGGCTTCGGGGTGATACTGCACGCTGAAGGCGTTTGCCTGCCTGAAGCGCAGTCCCTCGACGGTTCCGTCGTTCAGGTTGATGTGGCTGATGTCCGCCTTATCGGCCGGAACGCCAGCCTCCGGCACCCCAAAACCGTGGTTTTGCGTCGTGATTTCGACCGTGTCGTGAATCAGATTTTTGACCGGCTGATTGGCACCGCGGTGCCCGACAAACATTTTTTCGACCGCGATGCCCTGCGACAGCGCCATGAGCTGATGTCCCAGACAAATGCCGAACACGGGGCGTCCGTCGGTCATGATACGGGCTACGGTATCGGTCGTATAGGTGATGGCGCGGGGATCGCCGGGACCGTTGGACAGGAAAAAGCCGTCGGGCTTCCAGGCTGTGATCTCCTCAAAGGTGCTTTTGGCCGGGAACACGCGCAGGGTGCAACCGCGGGCAATCAGGTTTTTGAGGATGCTGAGCTTCACGCCGTAATCTACGACGGCGACCTTAAACTTATTGGTTTCGGAAGCCATCGTTTGGGCCTCGGCCCGCGTAGCCTGCGTGGCAAGCTCGAGCCCCTCCATCGGCGCCCAGCGGCGGGCGCGGTCAACCAGCTCGTCGGGATCGGTAATTTCGCTGGAAATGACCGCGTTCATCACGCCCTTGTTGCGGATGTGCCGCACGAGCGCGCGCGTATCAACCCCGGTGATGCCCGTAATTTCATGCCGGCTCAGGTACTCGCCCAGGCCACCCTCGGCCTGATCGTTACTGTAGTCCGCCGAAAACGCCCGTACAATCACCCCGGCGACCATAGGGCGCGGCGCCTCGTCGTAATCCGGGTGTACGCCGTAGTTGCCAATGTGCGGGTAGGTCATCATCATCAGCTGACCGAAATAGCTTGGGTCGGTGAAAATTTCCTGATAGCCGGTCATGCTCGTGTTGAAGCAAAGCTCTCCCCCGCAGGTGCCGGGGTGGCCAATCAGCTGACCTTCGTGAACAGTTCCGTCAGACAGTGCAATCCGTGCCTTCATGCAAAATCAGGGTTTAGGGTTGGAAATAAAGGATTTGAGAAAAGAGAAGTGTGCAGGGTGATGCGGTACCGGGCAGTATGTTTCCCGTTTGCGCACAAGCGGGAGGGACGGCATCCGGTCAAAAAAAAATCCGACGGCCTCAAAAAAGAGGGTCGGATTTCACGGGATGAAAAACAGAAAAAAGAAAAACGCTTCAGCAAAGGACCGGGAACGGGGCTCGCGAAGGGTATCATCATCAGCTTAAAACAAGGCGTAAATGAAAGGGGCGAGGGCGGTTCCGCTGGTGGAGACGATCAAAAGGCCCAGTGCCAGCAGAATAAAAACGATGGGCATCAGCCAGAACTTCTTTCTGACCTTAAGGAACTCCCAGAACTCACGAACGATGCCAACTTTGCTCATAGCGGAAAAAATGGTGTTGCGGAAAGTTTACAGTCACATAATATAAGAACCCCATTCGTGATAAGCACGGGGAGTTTTTAAAAAAGACGATTGGGTCGGGGCTTTCAGCTTGCAAAAAAGGGCCTAACGCGGTTTATTTATCTACACAACAAGTTAACCCCGGAGCTTCAACAATAAACGAAAACGAATCAGCAGTTAAGGTTGCACGCTTGAGAATTCCGGCAACTCATACAGCTCTTGAACTGGCATTGCAGCAACTCTCTGTTTTTAGCGGTACAACCTTCGCTCATGAAATTATCGATCCGGGTGAAGCGCCGAATTCCTCGGGGGGGTGGTACTGTGTTGAGATTTTCGTACACGTTAACTGCAATACAGATGAAGACTGTAACCGGGTAAACTGCAGGGTTATTGCTGCGCAGTGCGATACATGGGAAAGCATTGCGCCACCCGGCAATGGTGAAGGAGACACCGGCGGGGGTACTGGAGATGATGGCGATGATGGCGATGATGGCGATGATGACCATAGCGGTGGCGGTGGTAGCACTCCCCCTGATGGCGATGAGGAGGACCCCTGCGATCATCTCAATGAACCCGAAGACCCGGACAATCCCGGAAATGGCCATGATAACAATGAAGGCTTTCATGGTATACCCGAATGTGATGAATGTGACTTGCCAAACCCGCCCGACTGGTGCCCGGCGGATGATGATGAAGAGGACGAGGAGCCTGAGCCGTGTGCTACGGGATATGGATTCATCGACGACCCCAACATCCAGCAGGTTCTTCAAACGCTCTGGGAAAACAGTAACTATGGCAACCGTGAGGTATCCCCCCGACCAACTACATCTTGTTTTTAAAGTTCTGCGGATATAGCTGTCTGATGTCGCTGTATTTGGTGCTCATGATGTTTTGAAGCGTATGGGACAGCCATTCTTGGGGGTTGACCTGATGCATTTTGCAGCTGGCGAAGAACGAGTATACCATGGCGGCGCGCTGTGCGGCTTTGTGGGAGCCGGCAAACAGGTAGTTCTTTCTACCCAGCGCCACCGGACGGATGGCATTTTCGACTAGATTGTTATCGATCTCCAAGGTGCCGTCATACAGGTAACCGCTTAAGGCATCCCAGCGATTGGCGCTGTAGCTCAGAGCCTTTCCAATGCGGCTTTTGGGCAGCACTTTTTTAGCCTCCGTATGGATCCACCGGCCCAGTTCGTTAATAATGGGAAGGGCACGATCCAGCCGCAGCTCCTTGCGCTGCCCGGCCGCCAGGGCTTGTTCGCGTGCAGTGCGCTCAATCTGGTACAGCTCCTGAATAAACGCCAGAGCCATCTGTGCCCGTGGATAGTCGTTATCCAGGGCCCGCTCGAATTCCCGGCGCGCATGAGCCCAGCATCCCAGATACTTCACTCCGGGTCGGGCGCCTATTTTAGTATATACCCCATAACCGTCGGTTTGCAGGTATCCGGTAAAATCATCCAATATCCGCGCCGGACCCGATGCACTGCGGGTAGGCTGGTAATCAAACAAGACGGTTTGGGTTATCGGGCTGTGATACACCCAATAGTACCCCTGATGGCAGGAGCCTTTGTTTCGGCTTTCCAGCACCTTGATGGGCGTCTCGTCGGCCTGTAAATACCCCCGGGTTTTGGTATCGCTGACCAGGTGCTGGTAAAGAATTTCCAGCTTATCCATTGCCTGCGCGGCCCACCCGTCCAGCGTGGAGGCGGCAATCGGGATGTTCTCCCTGAGGAAACGATGCCTTTGCCGGTAAAGGGGCAGATGATCCATATACTTATCCACCAGAATTGTGGCCAGCAGACCCGGACCGGGGATGCCTTTATCAATGACCCGTTCGGGAAGCGCTCCAATGACCACCCCTTCGGCGTTTTTGGAGGCGTACTTATAGCGAATGTACCGCTTGATGTAAAATTGAGCGGGTCTGCACTCCAGCTCTTCGGTGACTTCAGTGCCGATACACACCATCGCCGACAGATCTCCCTCAGGATAAATCTCTACCTCTTCAACCGGTAAATGCTCCGGAAGGGGTACACGACCCTTGTGATTGGCCCGGGACTGTTTTTTGCGCACATAGGTGATTTTGTGCTGATGAGAAGCCTCTTCGGCTTGGCACTGCTGCTCGTCGGGTTCAAACGGCAAGACCGCCTGATTGGGATCTGCCTCAAAGCGTTCACGCTTCTGCCCGAACAGCATTCGCTGGAGCTGGGCGATGAGCTGGTCTTTATCGGCAATGATCTGATCCTTGACAGCCAGCTTCTGATCTGTTTTGGCGATAATCTGATCCTTGTCTTGGACAGCTTTATCCCTGCTCTTAACAAGGGCGATGAGCTCGGGTTTTGACAGCTGTTCCAGATCATTTATCATGGCATAAATATACGTAAAAACAGGCTTTTAAGACACTAAAAAGCCTGTTTTCCCTCACTAAAATCATCTTTTTTCAGCGATGATAACGGGCCATTTTCCGACTGACTGTCACCTGGATTCCTTCAATCATAAGGATCAGCTCAGACCAGCTTAGCTGGCCCGTACTGCACTGCGGAGGCGGGGTGAAGGTGCCCTTTTCAAGACGTTTGTAGTACAGCACAAACCCGCCGGGCTCCCAGTGCAACAGCTTGATATGGGTGCGCCTGCGGTTCAGGAAAACAAAGACTTCTCCATTGGTCGGCTCCCGCTGCAGCTCCCGGGATACAAGTCCGCTCAGCCCGTCGAAACTCTTGCGCATATCACACGCACCGCAATACAAATAATAACGGTGCGAACCGCTTAGTGAGAACATGATTAATACAGGCGAATCAGCCGGGTCACCACCGCCGGATCACCCGCGGGAACAACTACCCTGATGCCGTTGGGGTAAATCAGCTCTACCGACTCGTTACATGTGGAAGGCTGAGAAATATCCAGAGCCGTAAATCCCCCCTGTGGCTGGTCAGCTTTTCGCCTGCGCGTAATCCAGTAGGCAAAAGTAGATTCCTTGAGATTATGACCGGTGCAAAACTCCTTCCGAGTCTTTCCACCGTTGTGGTACTCATCCACCAATTCGAACATCTTCTGTGCTTTTGTCATAGCTTTTTTGATCTAAGCTAAGCTACTACTTATTACCTGAAAACATGGGGTTGGTCGGGTGGATACTATTGAGGGATGCTGCGACCACCCAAGCCTCCGTGAGCCTGTTCCGACTTCCAACGAGATCCTTCGACTCCGCTGCGCTTCGCTCAGGATGACAGGGCCGCCTCACGACAAACGGCGCGGCTTGCCGCGCCGGGATTTTAGGAAATGACCCTGTCATCCTGAGCGGAGGCGGAGCGCAGCGGAGGCGGAGTCGAAGGATCCCGTATTGAGGGATGCTGCGACCACCCAAGCCTCCGTGAGCCTGTTCCGACTTCCAACGAGATCCTTCGGCTCCGCTGCGCTTCGCTCAGGATGACACGCCCACCCCGCGACAAACGGCGCGGCTTGCCGCGCCGGGATTTTAGGAAATGACCCTGTCATCCTGAGCGGAGCCGGAGCGCAGCGGAGGCGGAGTCGAAGGATCCCGTATTGAGGGATGCTGCGACCACCCAAGCCTCCGTGAGCCTGTTCCGACTTCCAACGAGATCCTTCGGCTCCGCTGCGCTTCGCTCAGGATGACACGCCCACCCCGCGACAAACGGCGCGGCTTGCCGCGCCGGGATTTTAGGAAATGACCCTGTCATCCTGAGCGGAGCCGAAGCGCAGCGGAGGCGGAGTCGAAGGATCTCGTATTGAGGGCTCCACTGCACTCCACCTGTTTATCCTTCAAATCCTAAAAACCCTGTTCAAAAAGAAACAACCAATCTCCCCAAAATCCCGCCCAATTCTCAAAATCCGCGTGCCATCAGAGCCGTACCCGTCAATAACTCCGATTCGACGGCACCACCCCGCGGACGCCCCCGCGGGCTTCATCCACATCCCCGGCATAGCGCGGAATCAGGTGCAGGTGCACATGCGGGATCGTTTGACCGGCTTTTTCCCCAATGTTGATGCCGACATTGAAGCCGTCAGGCCGGTACCGTTCTGCTACGATTTCTTTGACTTTGTTCAGCATGAACAGGCAGGCGGACTGCTCCCGGAAGCTCAGGTCAAAGTAATCCGCTGTGTGGCGCTTGGGGATGACGAGCGCATGGCCTTCACTGACCGGGAATTTATCATACATCGCATACACGGTCGCCGATTCCGCGATCAGCTCCCGTTCCGGCTCCGGATAGCAGAACGGACAGTCCGGATTTTCCGGACGGCTGAGCTGGTTGAAGTGCCGGTATTCGTACATCTCGCAGTTCTGATTCCGGAAAATCGTCTTCGATTTCAGCACCACATTGCACTGATACGTCTTTTGCTGATGCAGCCGGTGGGTCCGGAATCCCTCATACTGCAAGTCCCGCCGCACCGCGATATACACGCGGCCCGTGGGTTTAACAAGTCGCGACAGCTCGATCAGCACCGCCGCCTGCTCCTCGGGCAACAGCACGTTCAGCACATAAAAACAGAGGATGGTATCAAACCTTTTTTGCGGATAGTCCGGAAAGTAGTGGCGGTCGTAGCCTTCAATGGGGATGCCTTTTTCGCGCAGCAGCTTCACGTCGCTGCCAAAACCGCAGCCAAAATCCAGCACCTCACCGGTCAGCCGGTTTTCATTCAGCAGGATGCGGGCAGGAAACGAGAGTGTGGTGCGCTCTTTCGCGGTCAGATGGCTGTTCGGATTGGGATTAGGGCCGGAGTTGAAACGGGATGTCTGCATGGCTTTATGTCATAAATTCAAAACCGTTATTGGATGCGATGGAAACCAGCGGCTGAATGACCTCCCTGAACCGGGCTTCATCCAGCTCCTGCGTCTGCGCCATATTGGGCAGGACCGTCAGGTAATCCTCCAGCAGTTTGTTCCGGGGTGCCTTTCGCCGGAGGATGTCGTACGCGTTTTTCTGCAAGCCGAAAAACGGCTCAAAATACCTTTCCAGCCGCGGCAGCTTGTTGCTTTTGATGCTGTTGAACGTTTTGTCCGCGGGAATCAGATTCCAAATCAGGTCGTGTGACACAAAGGAATAAGGGATGAAATGCTCCACCGCGTAGCTGCCTTTGGTGAGGTTTTCGCCGGTGTAGATGCAGCGGACCGAGCCGAGCTCCGCCAGCACCACATCCCAGAACTGGGTGCGCTGCCGGGTGAGGGCGTTTCGGACCGCCGGTTTAATCAGCTTGTTTGCGATATCCGGCACGTTGGGATTTTTGGACTGCAGGAACAGGGTCAGGTTCCAGTAGCAGAAATCCTTGAGGATGCGCGCATTGGCCAGCAGATACGGCTGCCATGCGGGGTTGATGCGGATGAAATCCGGATACAGGGCATACGGGCAATCCGATGCAAACCCCTGCGATGCCGCATAAATGCGCTTCTCCAGCTGCGCATCCCCTTCCCTGCCCTGCCCGGGAAACCACGGACTCAAAAACCGGAATGGCACATTCCGGTTGAAATGCCAGAGCAGCGCGCGGGTCCGGGGATTTTCCGAAGCCAGCAGCTTCTGCACCACCGCCTCCCGCCGCTCATCAATCGTAATCGTCTCAATTTGGTTCACCTCCCGGATGGCCTCCTGAATAAGGTCCTGCCGCCCAAAAGAAATATGGAAATAGTTGACCGTGTACCAGGCATTGGCAATCATCCGCGCAAACAGCTCCCGCTTCCCCAGCACCACGCCGCCCCCGTTGTCGAGACCTGCAACTGCTTCTGCCCCAAAATCTGAACCGACTGCGGAACCAGAACCAGTTCCCGAAGCACCCCCCTCCTCCTCCAGCCCCTGAAGTATCGCAAGCAGCCAGAAGAATTTATAAGTCGCCGTCGTGCGGTTAAAGCAGGCGGCAAGCAGGTGGATGGGGAGGGATGGGGATGGGGGGAGGGGCATTATTGAAAGGGGATATTATTAAATGAAATCCAGCACTTTTGGAATGTAAGGATTTCGGCTTTTAATCAGATAATTTACCAGAAAAAGGGGTACTTGGAAAGGTATGCTGCCGGATTAATTCACTGTCGATTAAAAACCTTTGCAAGACCAATCCTTTTTATTTGCATTATTGTCTCGGATATTGGCCCAATTTGTTTTTAAAGTCTATGTTGGGAAACTGAATGGAATTTAAAACTGTCCGCCCCAGACACACTTTTTGAAATACTACCGAAGCTAATTTGCAAGCATAAATAATTTCATTTAACTTAAATACTACTTTTAAACAAATACACTTCTTATAGGCTAATATTGATTTATTAATAGAATAAGGTGGTTATATGGATGATATTATATCTGTACTAGTATACATTTTAGAGGTTGCTGTGAAATACATTGATCCTGATCCTTTAATAGAACGCTTTGAAAAAGGTAGTGTTCACTTCCATCAGTGTTTTTGCACCAGATTGCATCTACAAAGAGCAATGGGAATTGGGCATTTTTCCTGAAATGACCTCTTACACAGGCTCAAATAAGCTCTATTTCGTCCAATTTGTGGGTTATTTATCCCCAATTGATGGTTCATCGACATACCAATCCCCCGAAAGGTTTGTGTTTGCTCAAAATCCATAATGCCCTTGTCACATTCCAGCAGGCACAGTTATTGGCAAAAGTGAAAGCATTTCTGGCTATGTTTTTGGCTTGCATAGCCACTAAACCAGCTGTCGTTTTCATCCATGCAAACGGATTCTCTACCTGAGCCCGGACGCTGCTGTACTGCTTATTCTTCCTTTTTTGTTTTTTAGATAGCTTTTGACCTTTCTTCGGTTTATTCAGAACACCGTAAAACCATCCGTCTTTGCGGGACGCCTCTTTGTAGGACTCCAGATAGTAGGCCTTATCACCCCATAAGCTCATTTCATCATAACTGATGAGTTCGTCAAGGGGTTTTTGATCATTTCTGTGTGCAGGCGTGAATCGCTGTTTCCTGATGAGTTTAGTACCTACATCAACGCCAATATGCCCTTTATACCCGAAATAATAGCGTTTCCCCTTTTTGGTAGAATGGGCGTCGGTGTCAATTTGTGATGAGGGTTTTTCGGACAGCTCCTGGCGCCGCTCTTTTTTAAGAGGCCGGTTCACGGAGTTGATGATCGTTGCATCCACAACGGTACCACGTTTTAGCATCATGCCTCTTTGCTCAAGTTGCCCTGTAATCTGATCAAAAATGATATCTCCAAGTCCATGCTGTATGATGGCTTCCTTAAACCTCCAAAATGTAGTAAAATCGGGAATATCATGGTCGAGATTGATTCCTACAAACCGTTGGAAGCTTAAGCGATCGATGAGCTGATCTTCCAACTGGGGATTGCTTAGGTTGAATAATGATTGCAGAAACACCGCTTTAACCATCCAACTGACTGGCTTTCGGGGACGCCCGCCTTTGGTTTTACTGGTTTGATCAATAACCGAAAGTTTTTGGTAAATAGGTTGCCAGTCAATGAGCTTGTCAATTTTAATTAGCTTGGCAGCCATTTGAGATGATTTACGCCTGCGGGCAAGCAGTTCATCAGAAAATCCGAGTTGATTGGTTGTCTTCATATCTATAGTATTATCAATACTATAACCTAATATAAAATACTAATAAGTAGGTGAATTTACAAGCCTATATGTAATAATATTAATAATTTATGTCCCATATTTGCCGCGTAGAGGTTTTGCAAAGGTTTCTTACATTACATATGGCAGTTTTTGCCAACGTCCAACAGTTGGACTACAACTACGACATCCAAAGCTGTTTCAACGAGAATAAAACTGTACAGGCGGCGCTGTACGAAAGCCTGACGAGCGAGCTTAGGATTGACGCCCTGAATACCATGCTGGAAATCCCAATCACCGAAGCGGATGTGGCCAATCTACGGCCTCTTTCGCAGTCCAATGCTACCGATGTTGAGTTATGTACCTACATACATTCAATATATCCAGAGTCAAAATGGAACAATATTGGAAACCGCTATTATATTTACCACTATCGTGCAAACGATTTTTTCTTTAATGTTTACCTTATGATCCCCAAAAGCCCGGATGATCCTGATTTTGTCCTAACAGAAGACCGATATAGGATAATTAACACCCAAGGTTTCGATGTTGCATCGGGGTTCCAATCAAGTGGAATTCTTACCGGCTTAAAAAATTACCCCGGCATGGTTTTGCCTGACAGCAGTAATTGATATTAGTTTAAGCGCATGAAGTTTCAACCCGTCCTCTTTGTTTCCATTTAAGCACTTAGCGGTAATGGCCATGCCAACAGGGAAAGCTTTCATGACATACCCGGAAAAGCTACCATACATCGCGATAACGTGTGAAGCCCCACACACACTTTTTTGCTTAATCCGGAATCATGCACTTGAAATGTTAATTGACCTAATCTAAGTCGCAGTAAGACGCAACTGTGGAACCAACCATACTATCCCAAAATGCGCGGAACATAAGTTACGCTCTTATTGCGGAGGGGCGACAGCCTTGTCTTTATATCAAGGACTTTGAGTCAGGTTTGATGCTTCTTCGGGTTTTGTTTGCAAATCAGGCGGACAACCCCAGGGCTGACCCGAACGTGCCCCGAACGTGACCCGAACATGACCCGAAGGATCTCCTTGTATAAGATACCGGATCCTTCGACTTCGCTGCGCTTCGCTCAGGATGACATGGTCCCCCCGGGTCAAACGGCGCGGTCTGCCGCGACGGGTTTATTGAAGGGGTCGCTCTCCTCCTGAGGATAGCCCTGCTTGTGCAGGAATCAGGCGCCAAAAAGCACGGGCTTCTCCGCTGGTTTGGGATTTCAGGAACCGGCACTGCGCACAGTGATGTGCACGGGGTTCTCCCCCCAAAAACCAAAACAGGAACCCAAACTTGCGTTCGGGTTCCTGTTTGTTCTTCGGCCGATAAATTGCCCCTGAACCGGCCGAATAGGCTGTTCCGGGTTTCCTTCTTTGGTGAAGGGGTTCCGGGTAAATACCGGGGGCTTATTTCACCAGCATCATCTTGCGGGTTTGGACCATTTCGCCGGCTACGATGCGGTAGATGTACACGCCGCTGGAGAGGCGGGAGGCATCGAAGGTGACGGTGTGCGTGCCTGCGCTTATGCGGCCGTTCACAAGTTGCTCCACGCGCTGACCGAGTAGGTTGAAGACTTCAAGGCGGACGTCCGCGGCTTCGGGCAGGGCGAAGGTGATTTGCGTGGTGGGGTTGAACGGGTTCGGGTAGTTCTGACGCAGCCCGAAGGCAAGCGGCAGGTCTGTTTCGGGTTCGGTGGAAGTCGGCTGTGTTACGATCAGCTGTCCTGATACGTGGAACAGCTCATTCCAGAACCCGCCGCCCAGCTCATGATACCCGCCGTACACGAAGCTGTGGTTTTCCAGCCGGAAGCGGGTCGCGAAGTAGTATTCGCCTTCCGGTAGATCTCTACCGGCGCTGACCACAAAAGCCGCGCGTTCGTCGTTCATCTGTACAAAACTTCCTTCTATCCACACCTCATCATCCCAGAAACCGGGGTGCACATTTTCGGTATGGAAGCCCGCCCACATTTGGATGGGCGCATCGTGAAGATCAAGATTTTCATCCATCGCTTCCGCAAGGCCGTGTATTTCGAAGTTTTCGCCCTGTTCGATTTCGATGAAGCCCGGTCCCTCGAGATTCGCCCAGCGCAGACCGCTTTCGCTCTCGGTTACGGTGAGGGTGACCGGTATTTCTGCAAGCGGCGTAAGCGGAGAGTTGGTGCTGATCCGCAGGCTTACCGTGTAACTGCCCGGCTCGAGACCAGTGGCATCGACCATGAGCGTGATTTCCATCGAAGCATCGGGGGCAATAACGCCCTGCGTTGGGTTTGCAGAAAGGAAGTTTTCCATAACCCCTTCCAACAGGAAGTTCAGGTTGGCCTCACCTGGAAGCAAAATCCCTGCATCCAAAAGCGAGCTCCAGTTAGTGAAGCCTCCTTCAAAGAAATCAATGGCGTCTATCAGCAAAGCGTCGTCTTCACCCTGCGGGCTTACGAACTGAAACCACAGGCCCGCGCTTGAGCCAAAGTCATCTACCTGCACCGCCACGACCAGCCAGTAGCGGCCATCCCCCAGCGGCAGGCGTTCGCCCGTCGCTTCGGCAATGTCCAGCCCGACCCGTGAAACCCGGGCCCCAAGCTCATCTTCGTTCAGATCTTCGATAAAGATTCCCGGTGTGGTAAAGTCACCGCTGAAAACAAATACCGGCTCTTCGCCACCGGCATCCGGACTGCCCGCGGGCTGTCCATCAGCATCATTGTAGATATAAAATTCGAAACCACTTGCTATCTGATCAATCCGAAGTCCGGAAAGGCTGAAGCCCACCACGGAGATCCGCTCTATCATGGCTGCACCTTGAATGAAGAAGTCATCCGACGAGTACACGCCGGTACCGGTGTTTGCAAAACGGCTGCTGATGATTCCCTGAAAATCATCCGGCGTTTGTTCCCAGATAATTTCCCGCTCGTCCATAAGCTGTGCCTGACCGGCTGTTCCCATTTGCGACAAAGCCTGATGTGCAAATCGCTGACGGGCCTGCACCATATCATTAAGCACAAGCACGCCGCTGTTCGGTTTAGCTTCGCTACCGGTTCCGGTACGCTCATTTTTTGAGCGAAGCGGACGCTCACTGCCATCCGGCATTTGCAGCGAAAGGAGGCTGAATTCTAGATCTGCATCACCGGTGTTGGACAGGGTGATGGAGGAGGTCGTCATTTCATTTTGGGGCAGTTCAAATGTCAGCGGGCTTGTATCCACCTCAAGGGCACCCGGCTCGCTCGCAGTTGCGCTCAGGCTTACGACGACATCCCCTGAAACGGAATTGCTTTCTATCACCAGCTCACCGGTGAAATCGCCGGAGCTTGTCGCATCAAAACGTACGCTTACCGCTGCGCTGACACCCGGCTGCAGGCCGAAGCTTCCGGCCTCGGATGAAAAGCCCTCACCCGTTACCGCAACACCGCTTACCTCAACCCGGTCGCTGCCGGTATTGGTCACGACCACGTTTCGGGTGCGGCTGTCCCCGTTAAACACGTTTCCAAAATCCAGCACCGAATCTTCCGCAACAAGCTTGGGTTCGCCGGCTATGGTGAGCGATCCTTCGATCACGAACGCCGTGTTTTCAGGATCATTGGTCACCAGCATCAGCTTGTCATCATAACTTCCGGCATTCAGGTCGAAGGTAGAGACATCCAGACTCACGGTTTGTGTTTCACCGGCTGCCACCGTACCGCTGAAGGGTGTAGCCGCTGTGAAAAACGGCGCCTGTTCAATGAGTCCGCCAAGCGTGATTTCGCCGCTCCAAACACCGAGAGAGTTGTTGACCCAGCCGTTGCCGATCCAGACGTAAACCTCCTCAAATTCATAGGGATTGTTCAGCACTATCGTTCTTTGAACGGCTGTTCCGGGCTCATCTGAACCTCCGGTTGACCAGAAAAACCGGTCAGGATTCGGCACGAACGGCAATGCGCCGCCCACCTGAAACAGGATGTTGTTGGCGTTCGCGAAATTGAGTTCGGGGGTTGAGGTAATCAGGACAACAAGGTCGCTGGCCGAGGTGTTGTTGGTTGACTCCTCGAGGATGAAGTCAGCCGTAATCACATCCATGGTGCCGCTTACGGCTTCACCGACCATGGTGAATTCGCGGCCAAAGGCGAGAAAGCTATCCATTTCAATCAGGAAGCCATCTACGGAGCTGGCGGGCTGTGTGGTTTCTGCGGTTTCCTCAAAACGCTGCATCGCCTGCACGAGAGCTTCGTGATGACTTGCATCAAGCCGACCGGCTTCAGCTTCAGCTATCAGCATGCGGTCGCGGTAAATGCTCAGACTCTCTTCATCCAGCGCAGCATCTGCGGTGAACTGCGTGCGCAGGAACTCAGAGGCCGAACCGGAAACTTTGGTGCGGTTCAGTCCGCGTTCTTCCACCTCAAACCGGGGGAAGCTGAATTCAAGCAGACCGTTTCCACTGTTACCGATTTCGAGGGTGGCTGTGGTGGTCTCACCCGCTTCCAGGGAAAACGCAAAGTCAAGCGGACTAACCGATGCAACCGGACGCTCGGTCACGTTTGCCAGGAGCGTGATTTCATGATCCGGACGAATAGGATCGTTGGTATCGAAGGTTAAGGAGCCTTCCTTCGGCCCAAGCTCACCGGAGCTGAAGCTCACTTCGATGTTTTTGGGAATCATGGGGTCGAGCACCAGCGTCTCCACTCCGACCGAGAAGGCCGGGTTTGTGATTTCGAAGTTGCTAAGCACCAGCGGCGCAGTACCTGTGTTCAGCACCGTGAATGAGCGGGTGGCTTCCAGCCCCTCTGAGACATTGCCGAAATTGAGGATATTCAGGCCAATCAAAAATTCAGGCGTGCCGTCCACAAACAGGGTTATGGGGAATAATTTATTCGGCGTAACCGGATCGTTGCTGATGATCTGCATCAGCCACTGATAGGTTCCCGCCGGGATGTTTTCAGCCGAAATGCCGAGTTCGATTTCGAGAGCCTCTCCTCCGGCTATGCTGCCAAAACCGGGTTCTGCACCGGTGATGAAGGGCGGAGCTGTCGAACTTAAACCCGAAATCGTAATGGTCCCCTCCCAAACCGCGGGTCCGCCGGACGCAAAGCCGTGCCCTACAAAAATGTAAATGTCCTCGAGGGAAATCGGACCGCCCGTGAAGAAGGTGGACGACACCACGGTACCGGGTTCAGTGCTCGTACCGCCTACCCACTGTGTTCCATTATCCGCAATCTGATCCGAACCACCAAGTTGAAACAGAAAGTCATCTGGATTGTTAAAATCCGGTTCAGGGGTAGTTGCGAGGAGTACTGTGAGGTCGCGCGCGGCGGTAGTGCTGTTGTTTTCGGTCATGATAAAATCGCCGGAAATCTGCGTAAGCGCACCGCTGAGGGCCGTAGATGACAGCACAAAAGCACCAGGATCCGGACTGAAGTCATCGAGGATAACCTGAAACTGATTGGTTGCCTGAAGTTCGGTTTGAGAGGGTTGGGCATCCGTCATCGCAAACTCGTTTGAGCCGTAAGTAACCGGCTCAAGGACTTCCGCTGCAGCGGCGGGCAGGGCTTCAATCAACCCCTGCTCCTGTGCGAAAAGCATATTGCGGGCATTCAGATAAGCTGAAGAAGGCCGGACGGAAGCGGGCGTGCACTGAACTGCCCCTGCGTCTCCGCGCAGCTGTATCTCGTTACCTGCCGGGAGTAACAACAAAAAGTCGAGCACGCCTTCACCCTTGTTTTCAACTTCAAAAGTCGCTGTTTTCGAGTCACCGGATTCGAGATTCAGATTCAGGAGTTCGGGGTTGAGTCCGATTTCCGGCGTGCCTATGGCTTCTCCGAGGAGATTGAGCGAAACCGTCGGGTTTTCGGTATCATTGGTACCGAACGTCAGCGTCCCGTTTGAAACTCCGATCGCCGTAGCTTCAAAAGTCACTTCTACGGTTACAGAGCCTGATGGCAAGATTTCGAAGACTTCAGCGGAGGCAGAAAAATCGAGATTGTCAATAAAAAACGTGTCCGTTACCAGCGTGTCATTGCCGGTGTTGATGATATTGAAAGCCAGGGTTTTCGAAAAGCCGTCGAACACTTCTCCAAAATCAAGGACTTCCGGGTTGACCGTAGCGGTCGGACTGCCTTCAACATGAAGAATAACCGGAATATCCGTATCACCGGAAGAGCTAAGAAGCGTAAGTGTATCTTCATAGGCGCCCGCAAACCGGCTTCCCGATTCAAACAAGGCACTCACATTAATGCTCTCTCCCGGGGTAAGGGAGCCGGAGGCCGGGCTGACTTCTGTGATGAAATCCACTGTTCCCTGAATGCCTTCCAGGAGGATTTCACCCGTCCATGCGCCGGCTGAAACCCATGAATTGCCCAGCCATACATACAGCCCGTCAAGCTGAAGCGGTGTATCGAAGGTTACCTGTTCCAGCACGCCCGATGAAGGGCCGCCGGTCTGCCAGTCAATGCGCTCAATACCGCTGAAAATATCCGAGTTGTTTCCGCCAAGCTGTATCACTACGGTTTCTTCGTTAAGCTCCGGTTCTGTTGTAAAGAAAACAACGAGGTCGTCACTCCACAGGAGGGGAAAAGGCTGAACGATGGCAATTTAGGCACTGTAGCCGGTCCAGCTTCCGGAAACCGGCGTCTCGGAATAAAGGACAAACTCCAGCCCATCGAATGCGGCATTTTCGAACGTAATCGGGAAAACCGGGCCTTCCGACTGCATCGAAGTCCCCGAAGCACCCGTGTTTTGTCGCGATTCGAAATCTTCAATTATCCGCTGTTCTGCAGCATTGGGGTTGGGAAGTTCGCCTGCCACCCAGCGCGCCAGTATTTCACGCTGTGCAAGGTTCTCTGCCCCGGGCTGATTTGGCAACTGTGCCAGGAAAGCATTTGAAAGCGCGGCAACGGACCCGCGCAACAAGGCCGGACGCTCGTCCGACTCAAAACCAGGAAAAAGGAAGCTCACAGCTTCATTACTGTTGTTGGTGAGCGTAAAATCCACCAATGTACTACTGTTAGGAAGGAGATCCGCTTCAAGCACCGGCGGATCAATCGTAAGGCCTTGCTGCGCAGTTAGCGGCTGTGCTCCAAGCGTTAAAACCAGAATTAGAACCAGCAAGGGGAATCTAAAACAGGCTGGGGCATCATACATTATCATTTTTTTCATAGGTCAACTCAAAATTGCGTGTGAAGGTGGTATTGTATCGGAGCAATCAACCTTATAACACTTCAATCAGGCGGACTACACAGAAATTCAGGCATTTATATTTTTCTTTTGGCGCATTGTCGCAAGGTAAAGCCAAATAAAGTGTTATGCCCACCAACCCGCATTATTGACAATTAAACAGAATTTACTTGCTGAATGTAAGTTTAAATTTGGCTTAGCGAAAGACACTGGCGGCCCAGATTTTAGTATGGTGTAAAGACTGGGCACCGAGCGAAGCGATTCCCGCGCAGCGAAATTTCCCCGCTGGCTGCGTTGAAGCTGAAAACTCATGCTCAGGGTATTTAGAGCGAATGGTTGTTAAATCTGAATAGTCCAGTCTTCTAATTTTAACGCTGTGATCCGATTGAAATGATTTGTGTTGTTCGTGACCATAATCAAGCCAAATGAAACAGCTGTAGCTCCAATCAGTAGATCAAAATCATCAATTATTTTACCAGACTTTTGCAGACGAGCTTTTTCCGATGCATATATGTCCAATGCCGGATAAATTGGCAATATTTGAATGCCGGTCAAAAAGTTTTCCAACGCTCTATTATTTTTCTGTTTAGCCTGACTTTTTGCTACCCCAAATTTTAATTCAGCCAATGTAATTTCTGAAATAAAACAGTTTTCAGGGCCTACTTCCTGAAACTTTGCTTTAAGATCATAAAGCCCTTTAATGAAGTAAACACAGATATTCGTATCCAGAAGATATTGATTCAAAACTCATCAATTTTTCTGTTAAAAGATCTTGCTTGTTTGATGGAACTGATCAATTCTTCGGCACTTTCATTCTTATCCCAACCTCCGAAAGATTTATAAAAATCAGGTTGTTCTTGCTCAATATCTATTTTTACTGTTTTTGTAAGCTTAGAAATAAGGTCAAGCTTGTTACTAACGCTCATATTTTTCATAAGAGACAAGTAACTATCAATAAGTTTTGTATTTACATCTGTAGTGTTCATGCCATTCCTCATAGTTAAAGCTCGATGATGATCTCATTTCAATAAACGAATCGCTTTTCAAACGCTTATACAATTTAATGAAAAATATGGTCTTAAAGAATTTTTGCCAATGGAGGGGTTGCGACCCGAGTGGCTCTTTAACCACTTATTAAGCTACACACAATATAGCCCCCAAAATCATATACGTAAAGAATTATCCATTTATGCTATGCTCGGATACGCATTAAGTTCCGAAATTGACACCCAATGACTTCTATAGCTTGCCTTTTCCGAAGTCATATGAAGAATTACCGTTACGACTTCAACCTTTTCAATTCTTCAAATTAGACCAATTTCAGCGAAACTCAATCTTCTTACGCAGCTCAGAAATGAAATCAGAACTATGGCTTTTGGCTATGTCCGTAGGATTGGGATGTTCCGTATTAATACCCTTCTCCATATTATTCAGGCTTAACCCCCTCCCCCCTAAAACCAAAACAGGAACCCAAACTTGCGTTCAGGTTCCTGCGTGGTTCCGGCCGGTAAATTGCCCCTGAACCGGCCGAAGATTCTGATCCGGTCATCCCGCCATTACAGCGGGGTTCCGGATTTTTTTTGAAGCTTATTTCACCAGCATCATTTTGCGGGTTTGGACCATATCGCCGGCTGCAATGCGGTAGATGTACACACCGCTGGAGAGGCGGGAGGCATCTAAGGTGACGGTGTGCGTGCCTGCGCTTATGCGGCCGTTCACCAGTTGCTCCACGCGCTGACCGAGGAGGTTGAAAACTTCAAGGCGTACATCCGCGGCTTCGGGCAGGGCGAAGCTGATTTGCGTAGTGGGGTTGAACGGGTTCGGGTAGTTCTGACGCAGCTCGAAGGCAAGCGGCAGGTCGGTTTCGGGTTCGGTGGAGGTCGGCTGTGTGACAATCAGCTGTCCTGATACGTGGAACAGCTCATTCCAGAACCCGCCGCCCAGCTCATGATAGCCGCCATACACGAAGCTGTGGTTTTCCAACCGGAAGCGGGTCGCGAAGTAGTATTCGCCTTCCGGCAGGTGGCTGCCTGCGAGCGCTACAAATTCAGCGCGATCGTCGTGCATTTGGTTGAAGCTGCCTTCAATCCACACCTGCTCTTCCCAGAAACCGGGGTGCATGTTTTCGGTGTGGAAGCCGACCCACATTTGGATGGGCGCATCGTGGAGATCAAGATTTTCATCCATCGCCTGCACCTGACCGTGAATGTGGAAGTTCTCCCCCTGAGCTATTTCGGCGAAGCTGGGATCGGCAAGGTTGGCCCAGCGCAGCCCGCTTTCGCTTTCGGTAACGGTGAGGGTGACCGGAATCTCGGTCAGGGGCGTAAGCGGGGAGTTAGTGCTGATACGAAGCGTTACGGCGTACGCACCCGGCTCGAGGTCGGTCGCATCAACCATCAGGGTGACTTCCTGCGAAGCATCGGGGGCGATCACGCCCTGCGTTGGATTTGCCGCGAGGAAGTTAATCATGGCACCTTCAATCCTGAAGTTCAGGTTGGCCGAGGATGGATTCACGTAATTATTGATGTCGGTCCAGTCCGTTATTCCAAAACTGAAGAAATCACTGGGGTCAATAATTTGGGCATCTCCTTCGCCCTGATTGCTGACCAGCTGATACCAGAGCGGATCTCCATTGGGGATGACCGGAGCTACAATCAGCCAGTACCGGCCTTCGCCGAGAAGTAAGGGTTCGCCCACCGCGTCAACGAGATCGAGCATCAGGCGGGAGGTGGTGAAATTCGGGTCTTCCTGATCGGGCTCAAGCACGCCAAGGCCGGGTGTGCCGAAATCGCCGGTAAAGCTGAATACCGGGGCTTCGCCGCCGCCCGCGGGATGGCCTGCCGGGCGACCGTTGTCATCATTGTAGATGAAGAAGCGGGCGCCGGTTGCAACTTCATCAAGGCGCAGGCTGTGGCCTATGGTGGAACCTTCCGCGCTGATCCGCTGCACAAGGGCCGCGCCCTGAATGTGGAAATCATCTGCGGAGTAGACCCCGGTTCCGTTGGAAAAATCGGTACTTACAATGGCTTCGGACTGTGATGGTGCCTGCTCCCAGATCACTTCCAGGGTGTTCATCAGCGCTGCGTTGCCAGATGAAGCCGGACGCTGCTGCGCTGTGCGGGCAAAGCCCTGACGCGCCTGAATCAGCTCATTCAGATGCAACACGGAGCGGTTGGCTGACTCTGCGGCGCTCACTTCCCCGAATCCACCAAGCTGAACCGGACGCTCGCTGCCGTCAGGCATTTGAAGCGAAAGCAGGCTGTATTCGAGATCCGCATCGCCGGTGTTGGACAGCGTGATTGTGGAAGTCGTCATCTCGTTTTGGGGCAGTTCGAAATCAAGGGGTGTGGTATCTACGGTAAGGATACCGGGCTCGCTTGCCACCGCGCTGAGCGCCACGAGGACATCACCCGAAACCGCGTTGCTCTCTACAATTAATTCACCGGTGAAGCTGCCGCTTGTTGTGGCGTCGAAGGTAACGCTTACGGCAGCGCTGTTTCCGGCGGCAAGGCTGAAGCCGGTTGCTTCGGTCGAGAAGCCTTCCCCGCTTATGTCAATGCCGCTGATTTCCACAACATCGGTGCCCGTGTTCGTGAGCACGACGGCAAGTTCGCGGCTTGTGCCGTTGAAGACGGTCCCAAAATCGAGCTCCGGACTTTCAGCGGCCAGATCGGGCTGACCCGCAACAGTGAGCTCGCCTTCTATGGTGAACTGCGGGTTGAGGGGATCGTTGGTCAGCAACAGGAGTGCGTCGGTGTAAGTGCCGGCGATCAGCTCAAGGGTGGAGACTTCCAGGGCAACCGTCGTGCTGCTGCCCGGCGCGAGGGTGCCGCTTGCTTCGCTTGCGCCGGTAAAGAACGCAGCGGAATTGCCGAGTCCGCCCAGCACAATTTCACCGGACCAAACACCGAAGTCATGTGACAGCCAGGCGTTTCCGACCCAGATGTACACGTCTTCAAACGCAAAGGGTTCGGGGAAGGAAATTGCGGTCTGAACAGCGGTGCCGGGCGTAGATGAGTTTCCGGCATTCCAGCTGAAGCGGCGGTCGAAGGGTGCATAGCTGAGCGTGCCGCCGACCTGCAGCAAGATGTCGCCGCCATGTGCAACAGGCAGCTCGGGTGTGCTTGTGATCAGGACCGCAAGGTCGCTCGCCCAGGTTACGCCGCTTGATTCATCAAGCACAAAATCTGCAATAACTTGCTCGAGGGTGCCGCTTACCGCTTCGCCAATCAGGGTGAAATCGCCGCCTTCAGCAAAGAAACCATCCATTTCAATCAGAAAGCCATCCGGTGCGGAAGTCAGCTGCGTGCTGTTTTCGTCTTCGGCAAAACGCTGCTGCGCCTGTGCAAGGGCTTCCTCATGAAGCGGACTCAGGCGACCGGCTGCCGCTTCAGCAACCAGCATACGGTCACGGATAAAGGACTGATTTTCTTTCGTAAGTAGCTGTGCGGGCGGGAAGCTTGTACGGGATAGCTCCGAAGCTTCACCCGCGAGCATAGCGCGATTCTGGGCTGCAGAACGCTCCGCTGCCTGAAAGCGCGGGAAGCTGAAATCCAGCGGACCGCTGCCGCTGTTTTCAATCTCAAGGCTCACCGTCGTGCTGTCGCCGGCGTCGAGGCCCAGCTCAAAACTGAGCGGGCTAACGGCTGCAAGCGGACGCGCCGCAACTTCGGTGGTGAGCGCTATTTCAAAGGCGGGGTTCTCGGGGTCGTTGGTTGCAAAGCTGAGGGTGCCCAGATTGGGACCAAGCTCGGACGAGCTGAAGCTGACTTCCACTGCAAGCATGCCGAACGGATCAATTTGCGCGCTCTCTAAGGTGAGCCCGAAGCCGGTACCTTCCAGGACAAAATCACTGAGCTCAAGAAATCCGGTACCAGTGTTCATAACCGTAAAAGCGGCGGTGGCTTCATCCCCTTCAAAGACCGTCCCGAAATCAACTTCTGTGCTGCTCACGGCTGCGGAGGGGGTGCCGTCAACGCTCAGCATGATTTCATAGGCTGATGTGCCGCTGAGCGGATCGTTGCTGTTGATGGTGAGGAAACCGGAAAAGGTGCCGGCTACAAGTTCTTCCGCAGAGAGGTCGAGTAGAATTTCCGCAGCACCGCCGGAGGGAACCGTACCTGAAGCCGGACTGACCGCAGTGATGAAATCGGGGGTTGCGGTCGTAAATGACGCAAGTTCGATGGTACCATTCCAGACGGCCTGACCACCACTTCCAAACCCGTGACCGATGAACAGATAAACGGATTCCATCGGGAATGGCTCAGGTGTAAAGATGTTCACGAAAACCGGGGTACCAGGCTGACTGCTGGAGCCAGTCTGCCAGCCAAAGCGGTTCGCTGCAAAAAAATCCGTACCGCCCAGCTGGAAGATGAAATCATCCGGGTTGCTGAAATCCGGGTTGGCCGTATTCGCGAACAACAAGGTGAGGTCGCTGGCAAAGGTTGCACCGCTGCTTTCGGTCATCACAAAATCAGCAAAAACAGAAATGAGGTCACCGGTCAGCTCACCGGATACCCGTGAGAAGGAGAGCGGTGCCGGACTGAAATCTTCCATGGTGATCAGGAAGGTATCTTCGGCCGGAACGTCGTTCTGAGGTTCTGCTGCCGTGAACTGATCATTTGTGAAATCAGCTTGTGCGGCGTCAAGAATACGCTGCGTGGCTTCAGGCAGCTCGCTGATGAGGCCGCTTTCCCGGGCATGAAGCATGGCGCGGGCGTCGAGGTAAGCGGGGGAAAGCGCAGAAGTGAAATTGCGGTTAGCAAAGACGTCGCCGGGACCGCGAACAAGCCGCTGCGCGCTGTCAAAAGCGGGCATGCTGAAGGTGAGCTCGCCTTCACCCGTATTTTCGATAAAGAAGGAAGCCGTACCTGTTTCGCCTGCATTCAGGGCTGTGGTCAGGACATCAGGGTTGAAGCCGATAAGCGGGGTGTTTACGCCATTTGCGCTTAATGCTACATCTATGATCGGATTTTCCGGGTCGTTGGTCGTAAGGCTGAGGGTGCCGCTTTGAGCACCGGCGGCAGCTGCGGTGAAGCTTACGGAGACCTGCGCAGCTGTGGAGGGCGCAATTTCCAGGGCGCTGACTTCGGTCGTGAATGCCGGGTTGTCGACGGAGAAATCGGCGGCAGTGAGCACATCTATGCCGGTGTTCGTGAGGGTGAAGCTGAGGGTGCGGGTGTCTGAGACAAACACATCCCCGAAATCAAGCGCGTCGGGCGTGACGGTTGCAGCCGGGTTGCCTTCAACGGTCAGGATGGCGGGAATTTCGGTTTCGGTTGCGCTGTCGCCGGTGAGCATTGTGAGGGTGTCTTCGTAGGTACCGGCAAGGCGATCTCCTGAGGCAAACTGTGCTTCAATGCCTGCACTCTCACCCGGGGCGAGAACGCCGGAAGCCGGGCTCACCGCGGAGATGAACATGGGCTGTGCGTCGAGGCCTTCGAGCACCACTTCGCCGCTCCACTGCCCGTCGTCATTCCAGGCGTTGCCTATCCAAACGTACAGCTCATCAAGCTCAAGCGGCGAATCAAACGTGATCTGCTCGATGACCGGATTGTTTCCAAAGCCCATTCCCCACTGTATGTGTCCCAGCTGCGGATTGAGCGAAATGCTGTTGCCACCCAGCTGATACATGACGGTAGCTGTTTCGAAATCCGGGCCGTCGGTAAACAGAATGGCAAAATCGTTGCTCCAGGTTAGCGCGTTGCCAACATCCAGGACAAAATCGGCACTGTAGCCCGTCCAGTTGCCGGAAACCGGTATTTCGGAATACAGCACAAACTGAAATCCACCCAGGGCAAGTTGTTCAAAAGTAACGGGATAGCCTTGGGTGCCTGCATGAGGTTCACTGCCTTCATTTGGGACTGTTCGATCCGCGGCTTCTGCTTCAAAGCCGGCAATAAGCTGCTGCTGAGCGGGCGTGGGGGAAGTCAGCTCACCGCTCAGCCAGCTTTGCAGGGTTTGGCGTTGCTGCCGCTGTTCTTCACTGATGGCAGCGGTGAAGGTAGAGGAAAGGGCGCTTACATCCCCGCGCAGCAAAGCGGGGCGCCCGCTGCTCTCGTATCCCGGAAAAAGGAAGCTGAGCGGCTCTGCGGTGTTGTTGGTAAGGGTGAAATTTACCGGCCCGGAGGCATTGCCGGGCAGGGTGATTTCGAGACTGGCCGGGTCAACGGTCAGTCCGTTTTGAGCCTTCAGGGGCAGGGCTCCCATAACAAACAGTGCACAAAAGAGCGCGGCAAACAAAAGCCGTCTGCCAGGCGGTGCGACATACATTAAAGCTGTTTTCATATAGATTTTAAGTTGTTGGAACAGGTATAGTTAGCGGAGCAATCATACAATTAACACCAAAGGTTTCCCGGGTACCTACCTTTGTTAAAAAAAAGTGAAGAAAAAGTTCCCTTATATATATCGCGTCAGAACAGCATGGCTGCCCCGCGCTGTTCCGCTTGTGTCTGATGGCTTTGCGTAAAGAAAACAGAAAGCGATGTTGGTTGGGCGCGGGCATTTTTTAGCTGCGCAGAATCCAAAAAGCAACGCATTCATCTTAGGCTTGGGGACCCGGAGTCTGTCGCCCAAACTCCTGATGTTCACGAAGTTTTACCCAAAAAAAAACCGCGAACAGGCGAATGCGGGTTAGCCTGTGAGGTTTTGCAGGGCTTGGGTGAGGCGTTCGGGTTTGTCGGGGTGCCAGGGCAGGAGGGCGGTGGTGCGGAGGCCGAGGTGCTGCAGGCGGGCTTCGGTTTTGCGGTGCAGGGGGATGAAGGTGTAGCGGTCGAGCTGCGCGTCGGGGAAGGCGACCAGAAATTGGGTGAGGGTGCCCGGCTCGTGCAGGAGGACGTATTCGGCGGGATAGCTGCCATCGTAGAATTTCCGGCGGATGTCGTCGAGTTCCTGCTTCGGGAAGGGCGCGATCTCGTACATGCGGAGGTAGCGCGATTCGTATTTAAGCTCGGCGAGGAATTCGGGGATTTCTTCGGACTCCGGATCTACGCAGGGGGTGAGAACGGGACCCGTGCGGTTGAGGCGCAGGAAGAATTCGACCATATCAATACTGCGGTCGCCGGGGGATTGCAGCACGGGAAGTCCGGCGCCGTCGAGGAGGCGAAAACTGCGCACATCCATCACGAAATGTACGACCTGAGATTTGAGGATGGACTCGTTTTCTTCATCCATGAGCGCGAGAAATTTCTCGGCATTGCCTTCGCGGCTGTGGACCATGTTTTCGATGGCGTGGGTTTTGAGCGCGTAGGTGAGGTCGGCCGGCTCCGCGGTTTTGGTCAGCTGCATGACCGGGAGTTCGAGCGGATTGAGGCCTGCTTCGTACACGGCCCTGGCAAAGGGCGCGATGTAGGTGAGGTTTCCGGTGAGCAAAACAGTGCGGGAAGCGTCCATCGGTGGAATAAGTAAAGTTTTGAGGGTTGCGGTATGTGCCGGTCAGGGCAGGGCAGGGCAGGAATTTAAAGTACGGCTAAAGGGCGGGCTTCCCCAAAAACAGTTGTGTCGCAGGGCATTTTGACGGCCCTGCCTGAAGGACTTGGCGGCGGAACGTAAGTCAGGCGGGCGGGTTAAAGGCATTTATAAAAGCCGTGTGTTAGTGTTATTTTAACCCTTTCCCGAATGACCCTACTTCTGATCCCTTCCGCTATGCGCATTTCCCCTTTCTCTCTTGTTTTGTTTTTCATTCTGCTGACCGCCTTCAGCCTGTTGCCGCTGCGCGGTCAGGCGCAGGAAATCGGGGACTGGCGACCGGAGACTTCCTTCACCCGCACGACTGATGTGGTGCAGGATCGCGACGGCGCGTTTTGGGTGGCAACGGATGGAGGGCTGTACCGCTGGCTTCCCGGCGGCGGGGGCTCGCTGGAAACGCTGACTTCACTCGACGGCATGTACCGCCTGAGCGCGACCGCCATCGCCTATGATGAAGCGCGCCATCAGTTGTGGCTGGGCTTCAACGACGGCACCCTTCAAAGCCTGGATTTGCAGCGGTTTCAGTTCCGCACGCTCAGCGACATCACGCGGAATCAGAGCTTCAGCAACAAGCGGATCAATCAGCTGCAGGTCATCGGGGATGAGCTTTTTGTGGCGGCGCAGTTTGGTATCGTGGTGTTTGATACGCGCAACGGGCTGGTGCGGGACAGCTATGTGAATCTCGGGCGCTTCAGCCGGGGCACGGCGGTGAATGCCTTTCAGGTTGAAGGGGACATGATCTATGCGGCAACGGCTTCCGGCATTGCCGCAGGGAATCTGAATGAGGCGCTGGCGGTGCCGCAAAACTGGGATAATTCGGATGGTCAGGGCAATATCGGGACGCTCACGCAGGAAGTCAGCGCCATCGCGACGTACGCGGATCAGCTTTTTGCCGGCACGGGTTCCGGCAACTTTGCACGGGCGTTGGACGGCGGTGAGTGGTCCGAGACCAATGCGTTTACAGGCAATGTGGAGCGGTTTCGGTCGAATGCGTCGGGCGCGCTGCTGGCTGTTGCGGAGTCCGCCCTAACGGTGCTCGAAGCCGATGGTCTCCGAAGCACGCACACCGTAGCCCGGGAAACCCATCTGACCGGCTTTTTTGATGATGAAGTCACCCCTTCCCTTCTGCTGGCGGGCACGCGTGAAAGCGGACTTGCGGTGAAGACTGACCTGAGCGGGGATTTTGATTTTATCCGGCCTTCCGGACCGGATCTCAACTTTTTTATCCGCTTCCGGATGGATGGGGATGAGATGATTGCGGCTTCTACTTCCGCGCCGGGTCAGCGCGGGGTGCCGCTCAACAATGCGGGCTACTACATTTTCCGGAACGGCGAATGGGTAAGCTTTAACAGGCGCACCAATGCGCAGCTCGACAGTTTTAATTTCAACAGCGTGTACCGGGCGGCGATTACAGAAAACTATTACGTATTCGGCAGCTTCGGACGCGGCATTGCGGTGCACAACAAACAAACCGATGAGATCCGGCTGTTTAATGCCACGAACAGTCCGCTGCCCGGCCTTACGGCCACTGATCCGTTCACTGTTGTGGGCGGCATTGATCGGGACGCGGACGGCAACATCTGGATTGCGATGGCACGGGGCGACGGCGACCGGCTCATCCGGCTTGATCCTGAAACCGAGGAATGGCTGACCTTCCCGGTGCCGGACAATGCGGGCGCGGATCGATACCTTGACATTTACATAGATCGCGGTGGTCAGAAATGGCTGCCGCTGCAAACGGGCACCGGCGGCGGGGGTGGCGTATTTGTGAACCGGGTTGAGGCCGACGGAACGCAGACCGGCATCCGGCTCACGACCGCACAGAATCAGGGCAATCTGCCGAATGATCTGGTGCAGGCCGTAGTGCAGGATCGCCGGGGTGAAATCTGGGTCGGCACGGGCCGGGGCGTGGCACGCTTCCTGTTTCCGGACCGCATCATAGACGGCACCGCACAGGACCGTCAGGCAAGTTTTCTCATCAATGCGGATCCGGACGCCGATTCTCCCTTCCTGCTGCGCGATGTAAACGCGACAAGCATTGCCGTAGACGCCGCCAACCAAAAGTGGATCGGTACGCAGGGCGACGGACTTTATCTCGTGGATGAACAGGGCCGGAACATTCTGCGGCACTTCACAACAGCCAACAGTCCGCTGTTTTCCAACACCATTGTGGATGTTGCGGTAGATGAGCGGAGCGGCACCGTTTTTATTGCGACGGACGAAGGCCTGCTGACTTTTGTGGACACCCCGCGCACGGCAGGGCGTCAGATGGATGATTTATTCGTGTATCCCAACCCCTTCCGCTACAATCAGCACTCCGGCAACATGATTATTGAAGGCCTCACCGACGCAACCCTGATTTCGGTGATTACCGTTGACGGTCGCCTGATTAACCGCATCAACGCCCGCAGCGGCCGCGCCGAATGGAACGTACGCGATTTCAATGGGAATGAGGTCAGTAGCGGCGTTTACATGATTATCGCCAACGACGTGAACGGGAATGAACGCGGGGTTGGTAAGGCGGTGATTATCCGGTAAAAATGGAATCGGGGCGCGTATTTCGGTTTTTTCGAAATACCGTACTGTCGGGGCAACCGTTGGGGCGACCCTTGTGGTCGCCCCCGGATCTGATCACCACCCGATGGTTGCGTTTCGAACGATGGGCTTTGAATGATTACGCGGATTATGTCCGATTTGAAACGCGCATCCGGGGTGTTTTTCATGCATCCCGGGCGACCACGAGGGTCCAGGGCGACCACGAGTCCATGGCGACGACGAGTCCAGGGCGACCACGAGGGTCGCCCCTACGGTTTCCGTATTCGAATATTGGGGCGAATTCGGATGTTCGGGTTTGTTCGCGCATCCATGGCCGTCGCGGGGATTCGCGGCGGCGGTTTCGGTTTCAACGCACATTGGGGGGGATATCCCCTATAACCAAAAAAGGAAACCCCGGTTTGGGGTTTCCTTTTTTTTGTTAATCTGAACGGGTTTTAAAATCCCGTGGCTCAGGCTTGTGCTTCGGCTTCTTCCGCCTTGGCTTCGGCCTGATTTTCGAGCCAGCGTTCGGCGTCCATCGCGGCCATGCAGCCGGTACCGGCGGCGGTGATGGCCTGACGGTAAACAGAGTCCTGCGCGTCGCCACAGGCAAAGACGCCTTCAAGCGTGGTTTTAGTGCTCTTGCCTTCCGTAATGATGTAGCCGGTTTCATCCATTTCCAGCACGCCTTTGAAAAGGTCGGTGTTCGGCTTGTGACCGATGGCGAGGAATACGCCGGTTACGTCGGCGAGGGTTTGTACTTCGCCGGTGACACGGTTCTTGATTTTGACGCCATCTACCACCTGCTCACCGAGTACTTCATCGAGCTCGGAATTCCACATCACCTCAATTTTAGGGTTGTTGAGGGCACGCTTCTGCATGTGCTTGGAAGCACGGAATTCATCGCGGCGGTGCACGATGGTGACTTTGCTTGCGTAGCGGGTCAGGAAGGTCGCTTCTTCCATCGCGGTGTCACCGCCACCGATCACGATCACATGCTGATTCCGGAAAAAGGCACCGTCGCAGGTCGCGCAGGCGGTTACGCCGCGTCCTCTCATGCGCTGCTCGCTCTCGATGCCAAGCCATTTGGCCGAGGCGCCCGTCGAAACAATGATGCTCTCGGCGAAGATGTGATGCTCTTCATCGACACGGAGCTTGAACGGACGCTGCGCGAACTCGATATGATCGACCGTGCCATAGCGGATGTCCGCACCGAAGCGGGCGGCCTGCGCTTTGAAGTCGTCCATCATTTTGGGGCCGGTTACGCCTTCAGGGTAGCCGGGGAAATTTTCCACATCGGTAGTGGTAGTGAGCTGTCCGCCGGGCTCGGGACCTTCAAGCACGAGGGGTGCGAGATCCGCACGGGCGGCATAAAGGGCGGCGGTGAGGCCGGCGGGACCGCTGCCGACAACTACAACTTTGAAGGTTTTTCCTGCAATATCTTCCATAGTCTGTGTTTTCTGTTTAAAAAGGGAACGTTTTAATTTTGCTGTTAATATAGGCATATATTACTGAAAAGTAGAATAGTCAGCTCACGCAGGCTGCACGACCTTGGAAGGGGTTTTCAACACCTGCATCCTCCACCCCATCTGCCGAATGCCCCGGCTTCCCCATCCGTTTTATAAGTCCTGATTCTACCTGTCCGGCAACTCTCACGGGCGTTGGTTATCTTTACCCGAATTATTCACCAAGAAATTTTCTTGCTGGCAAGGCGAAGCTGAAAACTCAGTGGAAGGGTACCTAAGTACCCTGAGCATGAGTTTTCAGATTCAACGCCGCCAGCGGGGGAATTTCGCTGCGCGGGAATCGCTTCGCTCGATGCGCAGTCTTTACACTACACTCAAATTTTGGCTAAAGGTGTTTTTCCCTAAGACTCATTTAAACATACGTTTAGCAAATATGTCCTGTTTAATTGTGAATAATGCGGGTTAAGGAAACATCAAATTAGCACATCAAAAATAAACTATGGTCGTCATTATTGGCGCGGGTCCCATCGGACTCGCCTGCGGTATCGCACTCAAAAAGAAAGACATCCCCTTCATCATCATAGAAAAAGGCTGTCTGGTCAATTCGGTATTTCACTATCCGACCAACATGACCTTCTTCTCCACTTCGGACCGGCTGGAAATCGGCGGGGTGCCTTTCATCTCGCACGGCGTAAAAGCGACGCGCCGCGAAGCCCTCGAGTACTACCGCCGCGTAAAGGACGCGTACGAGCTGCCCGTGAACGTCTATGAAGAAGTGCAGGACGTCCGCGGCACCGACGGCGCATTCACCGTGAAAACCAGCAAGGCGGTGTACGAGGCCGAAAAAATCATCGTCTCTACCGGTTTCTACGGCATCCCGCACCGGATGAACGTGCCGGGCGAAGACCTCCCAAAAGTGAAGCACTATTACGACGAGCCGCACCCCTACGCCGGACTCAAGGTGCTTGTGGTAGGCGGCGGCAACTCCGCAGTTGATGTCGCCCTCGAAACCTACCGCTGCGGCTCGAAGGTGAGCATGGTGGTGCGCGATCCGGAACTCAAGCCCGGCGTGAAGTACTGGGTGAAGCCCGACATCATGAACCGCATAAAGGAGGGCGCCATCAACTGCTGGTTCAACAGCACGGTCAAGGAAATCCGCGAGGATGAAGTAGTGATCAGCACACCTGAGGGCGAGATCAGGCTGCCCAACGACTTCGTGCTTGCCATGACCGGCTACGAACCCAGCTTTGCACTGCTCGAAATGCTGTCCCTTTCATTCGAAGAAGATGAGCACCGCACCCCGGTCTTCAATCCCGAAACCATGGAAAGCTCACGCGCGGGCATCTACCTTGCAGGGGTCGTGTGCGGCGGATACAACACCAGCAAATGGTTCATCGAAAACTCCATTGTGCACGCCGATATAATTGCGGAGCACATCAGCGGCGTCAGCGAAAAAGCCGGCACCGGCGTCTGAGGTAAGCCCCAAAAACAGGAGTCCGCTATTCGATTTCCAGGATTCTGAAAGCGCTTTTTTGTATCTTGCTTACAGAAAACCTGACCGGAATACCGCATCAGATTTCACATCTGCCTGCGGTCTTCCTTTTGACATGATGGGTTAATCAAATCGGCCACGGGACTGATGTCGGGCCGGCGCAGCGCAATTCCAAAACACTATTCAGCACATCCACGCAAGGTATCTGAGAAAGACAGCACAGACACAGAAAAAGCAACAAAACAGGCAGCACCTGCGACGGACGGTCATCAAACCCGGAAATCAAATTCAGCCGGAGGTATCCTTCTATGAGTCCGTCCCAAAAAGAAAAAATCAAAAACCTAAGCAACAAAATCGGTCTGTTTGCGGGTCCGTCCGCGTTTCTGCTGATGTATCTCGCCCCCACGCCCGAAGCCCTCAGCACCGAAGCCTGGCGTGTGGCCGCAGTAGGGCTGTTCATGGCCATTTGGTGGGTCACCGAAGCCGTTCCCATCCCCGCTACCGCCCTGCTGCCGATTGTGCTGTTCCCCATACTCGAAGTCAGCACCATCGGGCAGGCGACCGCACCTTTCGCGAACCCGCTCATCTACCTGTTCATGGGCGGCTTCATTATCGCCCTCGCCCTTGAAAAAACCAACCTGCACCGGCGGATTGCCCTGCGGATTGTGCTGTTTGTCGGGGTGAAGCCCACCTCGGTCATCATCGGCTTCATGCTTGCGGCCGCCTTTCTGAGCATGTGGGTAAGCAACACCGCGACCGCCATGATGATGCTACCGATTGCGCTCTCCATCATCCGGCTTGTGGAACGGGGCAAAGACATCAGCCGGGGCGAGCTGCAGACCAACTTCGGCATGGTCATGCTGCTGTGCCTTGCCTACGCCTGTAACGTGGGCGGCATCGGCACCCTCATCGGCACGCCTCCCAACGCCCTGATGGCCGGCTACATGCTCGATACCTACGGCGTCGAAATCGGCTTCGCGCAGTGGATGATGCTTGGTCTGCCCATTGTAATCGTATCCCTGCCCATCATTTTTGTGATCCTCACGCGGCTGGTATATCCCATCAAAATCACCGAAATCCCCGGCGGCAAAGCCATGATTCGCGACGAGCTGAAAGACGCCGGACGCATGAGCCGGGCGGAAAAAATGGTTAGCATAGTATTCCTGACCGTCGCTTCCCTCTGGATTTTCAGACCCCTGCTCGAGCCCTTCATTCCCAACCTTTCGGATACCGGTATTGCGATATTCGGCGCCGTGCTCATGTTCCTGCTGCCGGTCAGCTTCCGGAACTTCGAGTTTGTGCTGCAGTGGGAAGACGCCAAACGCCTGCCCTGGGAAGTGCTGATTCTCTTCGGCGGCGGCCTCAGCCTTGCGGCGGCCATCACCGATACCGGCCTCGCCGAATGGATCGGGATGTCGATATCACACCTCGACTGGATTCCGATTTTTGCCCTGCTATTGCTCTCGCTGCTTGTCATCATTTTCCTCACGGAAATCACGAGCAACACCGCAACCGCAGCGGCCTTCCTCCCGATTCTCGCCTCGGTCGCCATCATGATGGGGTATGATCCCATGGTACTCGCCATACCCGCGGCCATCGGTGCAAGCTGCGCCTTCATGCTGCCCGTCGCCACCCCGCCCAACGCCATCGTGTACGGCAGCGGCCTGGTCAGCATCCCTCAAATGGCCCGCGCCGGCTTCATGATCAACCTCTCCATGGTCGTAGTCATATCCGTAGCCGTCTACCTGCTGCTTTACTTCGTATTTGGCATCGCCTTCTAACCGAAATATTCAGGCCACCCGATACTTTATCACAAGCCCGACACCCGCTGCGTCAATTGCACCCGGCGGGTGTTTTTTTGGGGGAAACTCCGTGAACATCAGGAGTTTGGGCGGCAGATTACGGCATCCCAAACCTAAGCTTAAGCCCTTGCTTTTTGGGGAGAAATATCCAAACACCACAGCCAGACGACCTCTCCCGCCTCTTTTTGAACATTACACACCCGCATTGTGCTAACAGACAGCCCGGTATCAGATACAACACGACCCGCGTACTTTACCGGATGATACAACAAAGCAGCTTATTCTGATCGCACGCCTGACCTGCCCGGCGCTGCTTTCATCGGAGTATTCAGGGTGTTTATCGAATTATTCTCCGGAACCCATGCGCTTCTTTGTATCTTATTTTCATACGTATTTTTCCTGATACATCCCCCAATCCAATACCAAAATCTCCTTAAAGGCATGAAATTCCCAGTCTATCTGCTCATAACAGCCCTTCTGATTTCGCTCGGTTCCCTTTCTGCATGTGACAGCTATTCTCCGGGCCCGGACACCTCTCAACCGGTCGAGAGCAGTGAAGATTTGCGGGTTCCTGATTCCTTTGACTGGCGCACACAGCGGGATATCACATTCAACCTCACAGGTTACGAAACAGGACTCGTTCAGCTTGTTGATGAAGAAGGCACGACCTATCACCGCGCTAATCTGATCGACACACAGGAATACAGCTTCAGGCTAACGATTCCGGCTTACATGAAGGAAATCACCGTACGCTACAAAGGCCATGAAAAGAAACTACGCCTCGATCAGCCCGAAATTTCACACACCTTCCAGCCATAGGTTAATCATTCTACCCCGTTTTTCGCTCAACCGCAACGCTATGCCGGCCTGAGCATGTCTTTCCCCACTTTTTCTGAATCCCGGCACCGACAAATACTAAGCGAACGTAAAATACCCCTGCTATGAAATTCCCTGTTACGTCCTATTCCCTGCTACCTTCTGCTACTGCTTCAATCCGTCACCTGAAATCAATAGCCTTCATTTCAGTAAGCCTGCTCTTTTGGACTTTTGGCTTTTCTTCAGAAGCCCGCGCACAAGTCCCCATCAGCAGCATTAGTGCAGTGTACACTTCGGTTGATGACGCAAGTAACGACTACAGCGCCGGAAGGTTCAGCTACTTCTTCAACACCGGCAGCGAAAACGACCTGCTCTTGCTCAATGTCGAAGCTGCGGGAAGAACCTTTACGCCGGCCCTTTTTGCTAACCGCATTGAAATGCAGCGCGTCTCCATTCCGGGTATCCCCGACGAGCGCGAGATATTTTACTATCAGGGCGAAGTCACGGGCAACAATGTCAACCTGAATCCGGGCTACATCAGCAGTATGCAAGAAGCCCTGCTTAACCCGATCATGAACCGGGGTGTTGATAACATTTTCCAGAACACCGGCGACAACAGCAGCAACGTAAACAATGTGATGCGGCTCGATTTCATTTTTGATGACGGCATAGAAGTCCCGGCCCTCGTTGCTGAAGAAGGCTTCATCATCAAAGAGCGGGGCGGCAACGATCGCTTCCGCATAGCTGCCATCACCTCCCTCGATGCCAGCGGCAACCCGGCGAGCTTCGCACCAGCCGTTCTGGTGGAAGCCAGCGACTGGGGACCTACCGGCTACAGCTTTCGCACACAGGTTATGCGCCGCCCGAACCCCAACGTACCCGCTGAGCAAAGTGCAAACGTAGGCCCGCAGCCTATGTCCGGTATTCTCTTTACTTTCGAAATCCTTGGATTAAGCCCGGGACAAACCATTTACGGCTACTCCATAACCGCCGGCGACGCCCCAGCCAACAGCGCCGATTGGTTTGATGTCAGCACCTTCCCAACCAATACCAACGCTACCGATGGCGGCCTCGATATCGCAGCTGGTGGCGCCTATTTCTCTGCAAATCCCGTAATCGTAGCCGAAGACGATTTTTACTCCATCGGCATCCAAACCACTCTCGAAGGGTCTGTAGGCGACAACGATACTTTTCAGCCCGGTTCCACCTTCGCACTCGAAGCCGAACCCGCAGAAGGCGTCCTCACCTTTAACCCCGACGGCACCTTTACCTACACCCCTGATCCCTTTTTCGAAGGCACCGACACCTTCACCTACAGCCTGTGCCTGCCTGATCCGCTCAGCTATCTTTGCGATACAGGAGAAGTCAGCATTTCGGTTGAGCCAAGCCTTACCGGTATCATCAATTTCTTCCCTGCGTCCGGACCCGGCACCCTTGCTTTTGAAGACCTCTGGCCTGCAAAAGGCGACTTCGACTTCAACGACATGGTCGTGGATTATCAGTTTCAGATCTCTTCCAACAATCAGAACATCGTTGAGCGCATTGAAGCCGTCATTGTACTGCGTGCCTTTGGCGCAGCCTTCCGCAACGGCTTCGGCTTTCAGCTTTCCGAAAACATACAGCAGGATGACATTGTCGTGAGCGGCTTCAGCCTCACCGAAGATTTTATCACGCTCAATCCCAACGGCACCGAGGCCGGGCAAAGCAAGCCCACCATTATCGTGTTTGACAACACCTACACCCAAATGCAGCATCCCGGCGCAGGCACCGGCGTCAACACTGAGCCGACTGCCCCCTATGTGCAACCCGCCGTATTCTTCATCACCATCGAATTTGTGGGCGGCAGCTACACCTACAGCGATGTGGATATTTCGAGCTTCAACCCCTTCCTGATCGTAAACGGCAACCGCGGACGCGAAATACACCTGCCCGGCTACCCGCCTACAGACCTCGCAAACATGGATCTTTTCGGCACAAGCGATGATCGTTCAAGTCCTTCTCAAAACCGCTGGTATGTGACAAAAAACAATCTACCCTGGGCCATCAACCTCATTCACCGCTTCGATTACCCCGTTGAGCAGGCAGATATTATTGACGCCTATCCCCGCTTTATCGACTGGGCGCAAAGCGGCGGCACACAGTTCCAAGACTGGTTCAGCAACACCGCAGATCAGTACCGAAACTGGGAGAAAATCTTCATCGAAGAATAAACCGCCCCCGTACTTTCTTTCAAAAGCCTCCGCGCACCACATTGTTCGCGGGGGCTTTCTTATGTACGGCAAGGTCAATCGGAACCCGCTTGTCTGCCCGAAGACTGCCTGTGTTTTTTTTGGGGAAAACCCCGTGAACATCAGGAGTTTGGGCGGCAGATTACGGCATCCCAAACCAAAGCTTAAGCCCTTGCTTTTTTGATGAATCCGGAATAAAAAGAAGCTGCAAAGCCTGAACGCTACCCGGTCAGATTCGGCCTGCCGCACATCTGTACCCGAAACACACGACCTGACCGTCAAAAAGAGAGCGGGAGAAATTTCATCACCCGCAGGGACGCATTAAGCCCGATCAGAACTGCGGAATGATGGCCATCTCCGGCGGCTTATGTGGCAAACAACACATCACCATCTTTCCGATAAAAAGAATACATCATAGAGCAGTCAGATGTCGTTAATTGCCCGGCAAAACCAATAGCCCCGTACATCCCGAAATAAAGCCGTCATTCCTGTATCACGCGCCAAAGTTCTTTATCTGATTTCGCAACCCCATGAACCTCGTCCTGCTTTCCCTGCTGCCTTTTGTAGTCCTTACCTACCTGCTGCTCGTCAAAAAAGTAAATGCCGGGCTCACCATGCTGGCTGTGTACCTGCTTACCGCAGCGCTGCTATTTTTCTTTTGGGATGCCGCGCCCGAACTGCTGATTGCCGCGAGCCTGAACGGACTGGTTATCGGCACAGAGCTTTTTCTCATCATTATCGGCGTGCTGCTGCTGTTCTTCCTGCTCAAACACAACGGACGTCTTGATGACCTGCAGCAGTTCTTCATGGATTATTCCGACGATACCCGCATCCACATCATTTTGATCGGCTGGTTTTTTGTTTCCTTTCTGGAAGGTGTCGCTGGTTTCGGTACGCCGGCTGCTATTGCCGCGCCATTGCTTGTCGTGCTCGGGGTGCGACCGCTTATTGCGGTTATTCTCACCCTTATGGCAGATAGTGCCGCCGTAGCTTTCGGGGCGTTTGGGACTACGATGGTGGTGGGCATTGCAAGCGCTGCCCCGGAAGCCGATCTCGCGGCCGTGTCCGCGACCGCGGGAATCGTCACAGCTTTTGTTTCCGTGTTCATTCCGCTGGCCATGCTGTATGTGCACAGCCGCCTCGCGGAAATACCGCTCACCCGAAACTACATCTTATTTGCGCTGGCCTCAGGTGCGGCCTTTGCGGTGCCCTTCATGCTTACCGCAATCTTTCTTGGTCCCGAGCTGCCCTCAGTAGCAGGCGCCGTTGCCGGACTCATCCTGATCATGCTGCTGCTCCGGCTGGGTTTATTTTTTGGCAATCCCAAAAAGCTGCCCCCGGTGAAGCCGGTTGTGGGCGCGCTTTTTCCTTACGCTCTTGTAGTGGCATTGCTGTTTGCCTCCCGTGCCAACCTGCTGGGCTTCGGCGACCTGCTTCGTTCAGCAGGTACGACCCTTATTTTTACGGAAGAAATCACGCATACCCTCAGCGCCTTTACGCCGGGCGTGCTTATTCTCATTGCCTTTGGCGTCGCCTACGCCATGCAGCCCAATCGTGCAAGTTTTGAAGCCTTCGGTAAAGCCGTTCCGGCCCTGCTCGTGCTGCTGCCGACCTTAGCATTCGCGCAGCTTATCATCACAAGCAGCCTGACGGATGAACCCGGCATACCGGAGCTCGTGGCTTCTCTCTTTGCCGGTACCGGTTATCTGTACCTGCTGTTCGCCACGGTAATCGGGGCTTTTGGCACCTTCATTGCGGGCAGCGCTACCGTCTCAAATCTAATGCTTGGTGCCGTACAAGCCTCCGCTGCCGGGGTTAACGAATTGCCCGACACACTCATTTTAGCCCTGCAGGCCGCCGGTGCAGCCGCCGGAAACATGATCGCGATTCATAACATCGTAGCCGTTCTCGCTGTGGTACACCTGCAGGAAGGCCTGCCGGTCATCATCAAAAACAACTTCCTTGTTGTGGGCGGTTTTGTGCTGTTTACCGCGCTCGCTGCCGCTGTCTATTTGTTGTTATAAAATCTATGCTCAGCGCTCCATGGTCTGCTTTTACCTGTTTTACAGCAATCTCTCTTTTCGAAACCATTCACGTGCTGCTGCCCAAAAAAAAGAGGGATTCGGATCATCACATAAAATCGGTGATGTACCCGAATTCCTCTCTTAAAATCGTATGCTCTAGTTCAGGCTGTTCTTGTAAATCCGGCCGTTCTTCATGATGATGACGAAGTTGGTATCAGGGTCGCGGATGAGGTCAATATCCTCAAGCGGATTGCCTTCAACAAGCAGGAGGTCCGCCAAAGCGCCTTCTTTAACAACGCCAAGGTCACCGGGGTAGGGGTTACGCTCGCCGGAAAGCTGCAGGATTTGCGCGTTATTGGAGGTCGCCATCACCAGCAGTTCAGCGGGTGTGAACCAGCGGCTTAACTTCGCAAGCTGTGCCCCCTGATTACGGTTACCGGCCGGGTTGAAGAGCATATCTGTTCCCCAGGCGACGCGCACATCGTGCTTTCTTGCAAGCTCGTAAGCGCGCTCAGTTCCTTGTGATACCAAAATCTGCTTAAGGCGGCTCGGGCCGGTTTTCGGATTCGCAAATTCGTCATCAAGAAAAGGCTGCAAACTCCACCACACATCGTTTTCTGCCATCATGATAACTGTCTCCTCATCGAGCAGCTGACCGTGCTCAATACTCCTGACACCGGCCCGGATGGCCATCTGCACCGCTGCAGGGGTGTAGGCGTGAATCATCACATAGGTGCCCCAGTTTTCGGCGGCCTGTACCGCTGCACGGATTTCATCGTAGGTGTACTGCACGGCATCAAGCGGATCGTACATGGAAGATACACCCCCGCCGCCAGCTAATTTGATGTGACTTGCGCCAAGCATCAGCTGTTCGCGTGCACGGCGGGTGACTTCGTTTACGCCATCAGCAATTGCAGAGACCCCCATTACTTCCGTGTGTGAAAGGGGAGATTGCTCGGTACGCGGCACTTCATGCGGCATGCGGAAATCGCCATGCCCGGCTGTCTGACTAATCATGGCACCGGCGGGGTAAATCCGGGGACCCACAATCAGGCCTTCATCAATAGCACGCTTCAGGCCGAATACAGGGCCGCTCGCATCACGGAGGGTGGTGAAGCCACGCATCAGCGTTTTTTCGGCTTCTACGGCATTGGTGATGTGAACATAGGCCGGATCGGCGGTCATGGCGGCCATCATCGGCATGGACATGAGAGCGGCATGCGCATGTGCGTCGATCAGACCCGGGATGAGCGTGCGCCCATCACCATCAATGCGGGTCACGCTCACATCATCGGGTACGGAAATAGCTCTCGTGGAAATGCTGTGGATTTTATTTCCCACTACGAGCACGTTCCGGTTCTCGTGCAGGCTGTGACTTTCGCCATCAAATACATTGACATTGGTAAATAGCACGCCCGTTTGCTGGGCCTGAACGCTGTTTGCCTGAAGCAGTAGCAAGCAAAACAGCAGCGGTGTTAGAAGCACGGTAGTTAATTTATGTTTCATAAGATGCTTATTTGTTGATGATGTTTAAAATAATAGCCAACTCATAATATCAATTATGCTCGTCTTAATGAAAAACTATTTTGACCTAAGCCCGTCATTTCGGGTCTGATACTTGTTACGTTTTCAGTACCAGTCGTGCAGCTTTCATAGAATGGACTTTTTAGGTATGTGTATGCTGCTGAGGTGTCCTACAAAAAAATTGTGGCCCATCCATTACTCAAAACAAAAATGCCAACTGAATAGAAGCAGCTTGACCCAACACAGCACAAAAGTCTGTTTAAGCTACATATAAGGCTGATGCTTATGATGAGCCGAACAGCCTGCCTTACCGACTCATATTACAGGCCTATTCAAACCACATTCCTACCAGCCCAATTACCCCCTGTCTTTTTTTTACACAAAAAAGCATTTGTTTTTATTCTATCTTATAAATACATTTATTAACCAATAATATCTTTTTAAAGATACAGATTATACATAAAGCGTAAACAAAAAGCTGCCCTAAGTAGCAGCAATCAACATACGCCCTGCTAAACTTTTGTACAGTAAACTTCGCGGTCACATATAGTGTTGATTGAATTACGTATTTTGAGCAATTGCTCCATGTATTGGCTATCGACATGTCTTACAAATAGTAATATCTCATAGTCCTTAGCTTTTAGTCTGCTTTTTACATTCACATTGCTTTTCATCGCCCCAATAAGCATTGTTTTATCTCATCTCGCATTTATGCAGCCTCACTATTTACTGAACGAACTTAAAAGTTTATTTAAGGATACAGATACACTGCTCAATATGCTGGATTCCGGGCTGGCCGACGGGATCTGGTTTTTGGATTTGGAGAACCCAGATCACCAATGGTTTAGCGATCGCTTCTGGGAGGCGTTGGGCTATGACAGCGCTGAAATGCATCAGCACCCTTCCGCATGGATGGCACTGGCTGATCCCGAAGACACCAACCGCATTTCACGCTCTCTTGATGAGGGCAAAGTTGCTAAAGACTATCGCTTTGATGAAGTAATCCGCTTCACTCACAAATCCGGACGCTATGTATGGATGCGCTGCGTAGCGCGTCCGGTTTGTGACAAGCATGATAAACCCGTCAGGCTGCTGGGGTTTCACCATGATGTGAGCAGCGAAATAATGCTGCAAAAATCCAAAGAGCTGGAAAGCGAACTGATCAGGCATGGGTTCAAATCGCCTGAGGACGGCTACTGGGAACTTCGGGTACATGATGGCAGCGTCTTTTGGTCGTCCCAAATGTATCATATTCATGGGGTGGACTACGATTTCCCACTTTCGCTCGATACAGGCCTGAACTTCTATTCCGAAGATGATCAGCAAAAGCTCGGTGCGGCCATTCAAAACGGCATCAATAATCCCGGCCTTACAAACACCCTCGAGCTCACCTTACATCCGCGTTTGAGGGACCCCATACCGGCACTGATTTCATTCAAGTGTGTTGAAGTAGCGCATCCGGGAGAAACAGCAGAGCTGTACCTTATCGGAACTTTTGAAGCACTGGGTGATGAACAGCAAACGAATATTCAGCTCAAAAAAAGGCTGAGTGAAATGGAAAAGCAGGTTTTTATTAGCAGTCAGACAATGAACATGGGCTTGCTGCAGTTCAGCAAAGATCTGTCACGCATACGAAGCTGCGGCTATCTTCCTGTGCTGTTTGACATTCCGGAAGGACAGAACACGGCCGTTCACCTCAAGCGAAAACTGAAAATTATTCAGGACGGGCGTCAGAATCTGTTCCTGCCCGCAGTAGTGAATATGATTGATATGCTCGAGCCTGCGGTCGGAGAACAGCACTGGCTGGGTGATTTTCTGCTGCAGTATGCAAATAAGGGGAAGCGCAACTGGTTTAAAACCTACCTGAGGGTTGGGCAAAACGACGATGGGGAACTGGTCTATAAGCTGGTACTCCACAATATTGATGACGAAAAGCGGCGTGAGCTTGCCAATCTGGAGCAGCAGTATTTTCTGGAGCGCTCGCAGACCGTTTCCGGTGTAGGGCATTTTGTCATATACCTGGAGCAGGGCACGTGGGAAGGTTCACCTGTTATGCTTGATATTTTGGGGGTCGATGACAGCTTTGAAAAATCTGTTCATAACTGGATTACACTGCTCACCCCGGAGTTTTCAGAGAGCGTGCCCAAAGCGTTTTATGAAGCTGTGCAAGCACAAACTTCCTTCTACACAACCTATCAGATTGTTCGCCCCCGTGATGGCGCGCTCCGGTGGGTTAAAATCAGCGCCGACTTCGTGAACCGGGAAAATTTTTACCGGACAAGTTCCGAACCAACTTTTGTGGGTACCATACAGGATGTAACCGATCAGATGGAGTACACCCGCAAAATCGAAGAACAAAACGCCTTTCTCCGTAAACTGGCTTGGTCGCAGTCGCACGAAGTCCGCGCGCCCCTTGCCCGCCTGATGGGCGTAGCTGAGGCCCTGCAGGACATGAATCCGTCTGATCCCGACACCCAGATGTTTTACGAAAGCATTCTGCCCACCGCTAAAGAGCTGGATGAAGTCATCACAAAGCTCAACAACCGCATCAATACCTTCGAAAAAGCTTTCGGCAAATCCCTGCGCACAGACGACTGAACCGCAGCTGAGCCAATTACCGCACGGGCTGCCTGAATACCCGCGGGCCCGTTCCGTCTGTCCCTGACGCACACCCTTTTTTATGGGAAATTTCGGGGATGTACCATTCAGGAAGCAATGCTGACGGGCTAATTTGTCGCTTGCCAGTCCCTGGTTAACACATCCTTACCCCCGCCCCCATCCTTCAGCATTAAATTTGAGGTTGCAGCCCTAAGCCGTATTTTGCGGAACATGAAATATATCCCGATTCGACTTTTGTCATCCCGCACTTAATCATTTAAAAATAATTTCTTACGCTTTATGTCAACAGCCTATTTTGAAGTCCCCAAACCCTACAATGAGCCATACCTGAGCTATGCGCCCGGCACGCCTGAGCGCGACAAACTGAAGCAGGCCCTTTCAGAGCTTCGCGCGAAGGAAGTAGAAATTCCGGTCATCATTGGTGGCAAACGCATATTCACCGGCCGCACGCAGGATGTGGTGATGCCACACAACCACAAGCACAAGCTGGGTGTAGTGCACAAGGCGGGACCCGAAGAAGTGAAACTTGCCATCGCAAGCTGTCTTGAGGCCCGCGAAGCCTGGGCGAACATGCCGTGGGAGCACCGGGCGTCCATCCTGCTTAAGGCCGCAGACATCATCACCGGACCCGAGCGCTACCGTGCGAACGCGGCGACCATGCTGGGGCAGTCCAAAACCCCGCATCAGTCCGAGATTGAGGCCGTAGGCGAGCTGGCCGATTTCTTCCGCTTCAATGCCTACTACCTCACCCGCATCATGGGCGATCAACCCTCCTCCCCGAAAGAGACCTGGAACCGGGTCGAATACCGCGGCCTGGAAGGCTTCATGTTTGCCGTAACGCCCTTCAACTTCACGGCCATTGCGGGCAACCTGCCGACCTCCATGGCGCTCTGCGGCAACGCGGTAATCTGGAAACCGGCCACAAGCTCCGTGTACTCCAGCTATTTTGTGATGGAAGTGCTCGAGCGTGCCGGCATGCCTCCGGGCGTGATCAACTTCCTGCCCGGCGATGGCGCAGATGTAGGCGACGCTGTCTTCGCTGATCCCAACCTGTGCGGGCTGCAGTTCACCGGCTCAACCGGCACCTTTCAGCGTATGTGGCACACCATTGGCTCCAACATACAGAACTACAAAACCTACCCGCGCATCGTAGGCGAAACCGGCGGCAAGGATTTCATCTTCATGCACCCAACCGCCGATGTACGCGAAGTTTCGGTTGCCGCCCTGCGCGGTGCCTTCGAGTTTCAGGGACAGAAATGCTCGGCAGCCTCCCGCATGTACGTGCCCGCTTCCAAATGGGACGCCCTGCGTGAAGACCTGCTGGCCGAAGTCGCACAGATCAAAATGGGCGATGTGGAAGAGTTCGACACCTTCATGGGTGCCGTAATTGATAAGAAAGCCTTCGACAGCATCACCCAATACATCGATCATGCCAAGGGAAGCGATGAGGCCGAAATTCTGGCCGGCGGCCGCTACGATGACAGCGTGGGCTTTTTCGTTGAACCGACCGTGATTCTCACAAGCAATCCGCGCTTCAAAACGATGGAAGAAGAAATCTTTGGTCCGGTGCTCACCATCTACGTCTATGAAGACGACAAGCTGGATGAAGCCCTCACGCTTTGCGACACAACCTCGCCCTATGCCCTGACCGGCGCCATTTTCGCCAAAGACCGCTACGCAGTGACCATGATGGCCGACCGTCTGCGACATGCGGCGGGCAACTTCTACATCAACGACAAGCCGACCGGCGCCATCGTGGATCAGCAGCCCTTCGGCGGCGGACGTGCATCCGGTACCAACGACAAGGCCGGCTCCATGCAAAACCTGCTGCGCTGGCTCTCCGCCCGATCCATCAAAGAAAACCTCAATCCGCCCACCGACTGGCGCTACCCCTACATGGGCTAAGCCGCTAAAAATCAGGAAACACACACCATACCCGGCTCCGAAAGGATGTCCGGGTATTTTTTTGTGAAGGATGAACACCCCTGCCCGCTGCTGCTGCCAATCCCTTACACCTGCTTTAGTAGGACAGTTTGAAGTTTTTTATCGATGGATGGCTTCCCAAACCTGATCCAATTTCAGGGCATAAAAAAACCCCTGTGAGAAAGAGCTATCACAGGGGTTCGGAAATCTAAAAAAGTTCGGGGTAAGCTAACCGCATCGCGCCGCTACGACCTCCTACCGTTGCTACCTTCCGGTCCTGGCGGAGTTCAGAGGGAGCTGGCCGTGCAGCACTTACCCCGAACTTTAAATATAAGACCAAATGGAGCTGAAAGCAAGAGGGTTTCTGGTTTCTGGCTTTTGGCTTTTGGCTTTTGGCTTTTGGCTTTTGGCTTTTGGCTTTTGGCGGTATGTTACAAAATTTTCTGCCTTTGTTCTGAATGATGAAATGAAACACTGATTGATGATTGGTGGTCGGATGTAATACATGGGTGAACCCGTAGAGACGCGATTTATCGCGTCTCACATCACGTCTCACATCACGTCTCACATCACGTCTCACATCACGTCTCAAACCACGTCTCAGACCGTGTCATGCCGCCACAGGCCATGGGTTTTATGCCGACAAATTCCCATGTATCCGTGCAAATCCGCCTGATCCGTTCGATCCGCGTTCTTACCACGCGTACCGGGGATTCGGGGGGGCGAATTCGTGTCACGGGCTGTCTGACGCACGCGGATTGAGTACATGGGCGTCTCTCCAACAGTGACGTCACACCGCCTTCGCGCTTTCGCGTACCACCTCCGCCTACCAAAAAATAAAAAAGCCCCCGAAACCGACATTTCGGGGGCCCCACACGGTACACCACAACATGTAACCGAACGAAAAACGGATGTGTCCCGGATTTAGCCGTTTATCAGCCTGACTGATGAAAGCGAACTACCCGCAGCCAAAAAACCAATAGCTAACTGCTAAATACCAACTGCCAAATCTAAAATCTTATTCTTCTTCTTTCTGCTGACGCAGCCTGCGCACCGCATACGCGCCGCCTGCTACGAGCAGAATGCCGAGGCCGCTGCCTATCGGGGTTTGAATCGGGGCGCCGGGAGGGGCTGGCGGGCCGCCGGGGCCGTTGCCGTTATCCTGGGTTTCCCAAATGTCGCCACGAGGCTGTGACTGCGCCTGCACATCGGCAGGGATGCTCAGCAACAGGGCGAATACTACCATAGAAACGAGGGATGCTATGAATTTTTTCATAAGTCAAAAAGTGTGTCAGTTTTAAAATAATCGGGGTATCGAAAAGAAAATTTGTTTGTAGGTGCGGCTGCATTACAGCCGGGGCTGTGACCGCTGACCGCGAACGTTTGCGTTCAAACAGCACCGCTGTGCCATCTGTCGTCCGCGGTCGGCGGTCCACCGTCTGAAGTACAATTACTTGATCAGCGTCATCTTGCGGGTGAGGACCTGATTGCCGGCCTGCAGGCGGTACAGGTACACACCGCTGGAAAGCGATGAAGCGTCGAAGCTCACGTTGTGCACGCCGGCCTGAACGGTACCGTTCACGAGGGTTGCGACCCGCTGACCCTGCACGTTGAACACCTCGAGGCGGACTTCCTCAGAAGCCGGCAGCTCAAAGCGTATCAGGGTTGTGGGGTTGAACGGGTTCGGGTAGTTCTGGCTCAGGCTCACCTCACGCGGCAGCTCACCTGAAATCGGCGCTGAGGTTGGCACTTCGGGATCGATGGTGAGGATAAAGCGCTCGCCTGCGAACATGGGGTTCATAACCGGAGTGCCTTCATGCTGGAAATCCTTGAAGGTCTCTACTTTCGCCATCAGGCCCATAGGCGCTTCCATAATGAAGCTGTAGGATGTAGCATCGCGCAGGTCAATCACGGTACCGGTGTAGGTATCGGTCAGTGTGATGGACCAGTCTGCCGGGATGTTCTCAAACGCCGGCCAGGTAAAGCTTGCTTCGCCGGTAAAGGCATTGCCCTCCACATAGGCACCAGCCGCAATTGGGAAGCTGATGGCTTCGGTGAGGTCGATTGGAAGGGAGTTAATCATGGTCGGCGTTTCATCCTTCAGGCTGTAAGTGAAGGCGAATGTTGTGGTCAGACCAGAAAGAAAGTACGCATCGGTATTAGCGAAGGAAGTTGAGAATCCTTCACCGAAGCGGAATGCCGTGGTGGATTGCAAGTTATCAGCAGTTAACCGCAGGCTGAATACGGGAATTGGGGTTGTGTTGAAGAGGTCGGCGTTATCAGTATTGATTGTTCTGTTAGCTGGTGTAGCAGATAGATTCGCATCGTTGTTTTCGGCCTTAACCCAAAAAGCCTGAAACGGAGCGATGTGCGGTGCTAAATCATTACCAATCACAGTTCCTTCAATAGCGCCACCTGTTGCTAAATACCGCTGTGATGATGGCTCTAACACATAGGCAAATCCATTAAAATCAGTTGCATCTGACCTTGTCAAATTATCCCAATCTAAAGCTGCTCCAAATGGGTTTGCTAATAAATTCCACCCATTTCCACCTTCGGAGTTAAAAGTAACCGGAAATGGAAATATGCCGGAACTAAAAGTATTTTCCTGACCGGAAACAGTAAGAGTAAATGGGAAAGTCAAAGCGGTTTCTGGATCATCACGGTCTTTCCTTTCAAAAACATAGAACAGGTAGCCTACGCCGGGCTGAAAGTCTGCGGTACCCGGAACTTTGTAATCTCCTGCTACCTCATTATAGAGACGAAGATTTGCATTCTCGTCATTCGCATTAGGATCATCCGAGCCGGTAAAGTCACCTTGTGTCCAGAAGGGATCAAAAACCCCGCCAGAACCGGCAAAATTCACTCCAGCTACAGGCATTGATATTCCAATCCAGCGCGAATGTGTTACAATATCTCGCTCAAAAGCTAATGCTGCGCCCGTATCAACGTAATTAATACCGTTGTCATCCTCCGTTACCTGTGTGGGTGCAACAAGTGCATTACCCGAACCAATAGTCAGTGTGCTATTTTGCAGGCTTAACCGGGTTGCAACTGTCAAATCACTTAGTGCCCGAACATTGTTTTGAATGAAAAGAAACGGAATTGAAATACCACCTGTCTGCTCGTTTTCAATGGTTTGAGGTTGTGTACCATCAAAGAAAACGGCGCGATTATTTGCCGTGAATATGCCTTCGTTTACCCAATTTCCTCTCACGCGCAAATCTCCACCAACTGCAGAAGATAGTGCCAGGGAGCGTTCTTCTAAAATAGTAAGGTTTCCATTAACAGCTCTACCTGTCGTATGGTCACCCATACTTAGGATTGAGTTCACGACAACATGATGTGGATTATTGCTGGGATTTAAGGTTACAGAGGGCCACTCACTGCCACGGCCATAGGTACCTACTGTGTTGTACCTGAGTGTTGAGCCAGCAGCGTAGATTGGCGGATTTGTCTGAACAAAGCCACCTGGATTTATGCTCAGTATTCCGCCTAAGGTAGCTCTTGAAGCTCCTGAACCAAAATTTACGCCGCCCGCAATATCAACATCATTGAAAGTTAATGGGCCGGTAACGGTCCCTGTGCCAGCAAATATCACTTTACCATCATTAGCCGTGAAGGCGCCGTTGTTGGTGAGGGCGCCGCCGCTACGGATGGTTAACTGACGCGATTCTTCGTTTTCAAAAACAAAAGCCTGGCCGGAGTTGATGGTAAGGCTGCGCACCTCTGCATTTACATTCAAGGTCACATCATGTCCTATTACCACATTTTCTAAGGCAAGAGGAGTCACATTATTTGCCCATGTTGCATTTGAATCCCAATTACCAGCCTGTGCCGTTGCTCTCGTACCCCGCTCTACACCTGTCGGATATTCCAAAAAGCTCGTAAAAGTAACCGCTCCGGGGCCAGGATTATTGCCGGGCAATCCGCTGCCATAGCCCTCATTCGAAGTAAATCCATTAGTTCCGTTCAGATAGGTAGCAACAAAATAGATGGGATCACCGGGGTTCAACCCTAAATTGGCATAGGTAAACGAAAAGGTGAAAGAAGCCTGAGTAGTACTGTTGAGTGTTGAATTAACCGATGTAACAAAATCTAGTCCGTTATTTCCAATCGAACCTGTTGCTGGAATTGACCAAAGTCCGCCAAAACCTGCGTTAATGCCTATCGCGTGCGAGGCCTCAAAACCCGGGAAGAAAGTGATTGTTGATCCATCAGCTCCTGCACTTGAGATAGCAAGGCGCAATTCGTCTTCCTGATCATTAACCTGTCCATCAATCACATTGCGACCTGCTGCTCCTGTAAATAAATAGATCACAAGTGCATCACTAAAGTCGCCTGCCCCTTTTGTAAAAGTCACCGTAATGGTTCCGGATGATTCGCTCCATTCCATTGTGCTATTCCCAACGGCACCCCCAAATCCTGTTCTGGTGTTCCCGTTAAAAGTCACCTGCCCGATAACCTCACTCCCCCATCCCCAAACAAAAATCAGGGCAAGGGCAAGGGTCATCACTTTATTAAAAAAGCGTAGCTGAGGACGCTTGCATGTAGCAGGCGGTGTTGTATCTGTACCTGTGCTGTTTATCTGTATATATTCTTTCATAAGTTTAACTCCGGTATTGCGCTGCATTGCTTTTGTGCTTTTGGCCGGCTTTGCAGCGGTTTGCGGTTTCAGTTACAAATTAGGGTTGTGTGTATGTGAAAGCTGTTTTTGTGTGTCTGTGCGGTATCCTGCCTGATTTGCCCTGAACTGCGCCTTGCCTGCGCCTGCATTTGTGTTTTTGCCCGTTTTCGTGCAGGCTGCTTTGCAGAGTGCAGAAGTCAGTGGTCAGTGGTCAGTGGATCAGCGGATCAGGATTTTTCGGGGTATTATAAAGTGTAGCATTTTTCATGGCCTGCACGGGCAGCGGACTGTACGGATCTGCTGCTGCGGCCTGTATCAGCAGAGGGATCGACGCCGAAGCTGCTCTTCCAAAACCGGACTTTTCCCGCCCATCACAGTCAGAACTGCGCTTTTGAGGCTGAATCGGTTTGTTGTTGCAGGGTTCATCGGTAGTCCTCTGTATCGGTAGCCTGTTAGTACAATTGATTCAAGTGCAAGGCTTTTTCTTTTCGTAAGCGCTTACATTAAATCAATTCCCGCTATAATAGCTGTTATTGGCGATATATAAAAGCCCTTTTCGATGAATAATAATGCTTTGAGCGTAAAATTTGATACAGGCTATCGGGAGCAGAATGTCAGGGTTTCAGTATGTCAGTATGTCAGTATGTCAGTATGTCAGGGCTTCAGTATGTTAGGGCTTCAGGCTTTAGGTCTTCAGGATTTCAGCAGGCGGTTACACTTGTTGTTGTCCCATCCGGCGTGGAATATTCTTTTTTATGGGGGGGTACAGCAGTTCCCTTCGTGCCCTTCGCGTTACCCTTCGCGGCCTTCGCGGTAAAAAAACGGAGGCTGAATCATTCAGCGATTTAAACATTCAGGCACTGCACAAACTACAAACCTTTTTAACCTGAAAACCTTTTTGTCGGGGCGACAGGATTTGAACCTGCGACCTCTTCGTCCCGAACGAAGCGCGCTACCGGGCTGCGCTACGCCCCGATGATGTTGGCGTAAATGCCTGAATGTTTGTCCTCATTGACAGCCTTGCTGAAAAGCTTCCCAAATTTAAGAAGGCTGCCGCGGCGGTGCAAGCCGCAACCACTGAGGAATGCGCGCGGCTCAACGTTGCAATGCCGGGTAAGCACTTCGCTCATCCCATCTTCCGCTGCCATCCATCCTGCGTCAGTTTTGCGGCCTTTTCTTTAATTCTGCGCGATTTTGGGTATCTTTGCGGCGAATCTTTCCCGGATGCCGCTGCGCCGGGCCGATTCCCGACTTCTTCCTTTAATATACCCTTCAACTTTCCCCGCATGACCGCGCCTCAGGAGCATCCCAAATACCGCATCAAACGTGAGCAGCTTGTGCAGAAGCTACGCCAAAAGGGGATTGTTTCGGAGCGGGTGCTTACGGCCCTCGGGCGCATTCCCCGGCATCGGTTTGTGGATTCTGCTTTTGAACGGCGCGCCTACGACGACGCCCCCCTGCCTATCGGACACGGACAAACGATTTCCCAGCCCTACACCGTCGCCCGGCAGACCGAGCTGCTTGATCCGCAGCCGGGTCAGCGCATTCTCGAAATCGGGACCGGCTCGGGCTATCAGGCAGCGGTACTGCTCGAAATGGGGGTGAAGCTTTACTCGGTCGAGCGGCTGTGTCCGCTGTACGAGCGGGCACAACGGCTGCTGCGGGCGCTGGGCTACAAGCGGCTTGAGCTCAAATGCGGGGACGGCACACAGGGCTGGCGGGCGTATGCGCCGTTTGACGGCATCATCGTAACGGCAGGCGCGCCGGTCGTGCCCGAAACGCTCACTTCACAGCTCACCGAAGGCGGCAGGCTCATCATCCCCGTAGGCGACGACTCGGGTCAGCAAATGCTGCGCATCACCCGGCAGGGCGATCAGTTTATTGAAGAAGATCACAACACCTATCAGTTTGTCAGGCTTATCGGCAGCCGGGGCTGGCAGGAAAACGACTCCGGCTAAGCCCTGCCGCTAATCAAGAAGCCGAACCAACAGGATCCGGACAAGCTGCTCTGCCCGGTCCGCCCCGAAACCCATCACCCTAAAAAAACACCCATCTGCCGCTGCATCGCGGCTTTTTTAACGGCATGAACCCATCCCCCGAAAAACAAAGCGCGCAGGACCGCGCCAAAGAGAAGCTTTCCAAAGATTACACCCGTCCGCGCGAAGTGCCGCTGCTGTTCGGCAAGGCCTTCATTCTGGGCGCGGCGGATGTCGTGCCCGGCGTGAGCGGCGGCACCATGGCGCTGATTCTCGGTATCTACAAGCGCATGCTCAACGCCATCAAAAGCGTGGATGTCACCGCCATCCGGCAGCTGCTCACCTTTCAGCTCGCCGCCGTTTTTGCGCGCGTGCACTGGCGCTTCGGGATCACGCTGGGACTGGGGATTTTTTCGGCCCTGGTGTTTTTTACGCGCGTCGTGCCGCTGCCGGTGTACATGTACAGCGATCCGGAATTGATTTACGGGCTCTTTTTCGGCCTCATTGCCGGCTCCATCGTGCTGCTGCTGCTGGCGCTGGGGCAGTTCAACTGGAAGATCGGGCTCGCCATCGCGGCGGGCACGCTGATCGGGTTTCAGATCGTGACGCTGGTGCCGACCGATACGCCCGACCATCCGCTGTTTCTGATCCTCACGGGCATGCTGTCCATTTCCGCCCTGGTGCTGCCCGGCATTTCGGGTTCCTTCATCCTGCTCATTCTGCGCAAATATGACACCATTTTGGGCTCCATCGGCATGCTGGGCGGTCCGCAGACGGTTGAGGCCCTGTTCATTCTCGTGCCCTTCGGCATTGGCGTTGTGTTCGGGCTCGGCGCCTTCGCGCGCATACTTTCCTGGCTGCTCGACCGCTACTATGTGGTCACCCTCTGCATCCTGATTGGCTTCATGGCGGGTTCGCTCTATATCATCTGGCCGTTTCAGGAGCGTACTTTTGTGCCGTCGGAGCGACCGCAGCTGGTTTCGGTCGATAGCGGACTCGCGCGCATGGCTGCCGAAAGCGAGCCGACACTGCGGGCGCCGCAGTATCTTGTGCTGGGGGAGGTCGTCAATCCCGACGCCCCGGAAGCGGAACAGGAGGTGGAGGTAATTGTGGTGAAGAATCAGCTGATTGCAAGCGTGCCTTTTGTGCCGCAGCTTGCGCAAGCCGAAACCGACGAGCGGCTCTCGGCCGGGCGCAGCGCCGTTTTCAGGGGCTACAGCATGATGCTGACCGGACTCGCTGCGGTGCTGCTGCTCGGTTTTGTATCGCGAAAAATGGGCGGCGATACCCTCTAATACGGGCTTGCAGCTGTTTAATTTGATTGTTATTTAGTACCTTTAAATTAGATTTGATTTCCACCTTCTTGCCGGGCCGGGCATCATCGGCCCCAACTGTTTGCGGTTCTGTCATTCAACCTTTTATCTGGAAAAACAACTATGCTGAAGCTTAATAAAATTCTGGTCCCGACCGATTTTTCTGACGGTTCAAAAGATGCCTACAAATACGCTCGCGCCCTTGCCAAAAAGTTTGGCGGCACCATTGATTTCCTGCACGTCATTCCGGTGTTCAAGTATCTGAATGAGAGCATCCGTAAACTTGGGCTGCCGCTTGATATGGATAAGGATGTGTACCCGCAAATTCTGACGGACGCACAGAAACGCGCCGACGCCGAACTCGATATCGCCATTCCGGCAGAGATACGGGGCAGTGCGAGTGTTAAAATCGACCGGAAGCCGTCGGAGCGCATTGCAGCATATGCGAAGAAAAAGGGCTATGATATGATTGTGATGGGTGCCATCGGCTCGCACAAAAACAAGCTGCTCAAAGGTTCAACTACGGAAAAAGTCATTCGTCAGTCTGAAGTGCCGGTTCTTGCCGTAAACGGGGATATTCCGCCGCAGGGCATCAACCGCGTGCTGATTCCGACCGATTTCTCCAGCCTTTCGATCTCGGCCCTGGCCTATGCGACAAGTATGGCGACAAGCTTCAGCACTTCGGTTACCATGCTGCACGTAATGGAGCTGTACGGCAGTCCGCTTGAGAACCTGCCCAAGGGCGAAGGCGAGCCGGGCCGCGGCGACACCGAGTCGATGACGACAACCATTCTCTCCAAAATCAGAAAGTACCTGGAGAAAAATCCGCTGGGCGATACCGAATGGTCGCTCGAAGAGAAGGATGGCGGACACTACCTGTGTCCGGTAGGCGACGACAGCCGGCACATCAAATTTAATGTGGTGATTCTACGCGGCATCTCCGCACACTACGAAATCGCCGAGTTCGCCAATGCCGAATCCGACATCATCGTGATGGCAACACACGGCCGCAGCGGACTCTCGCATTTGTTCCTCGGTTCCACAACCGAAAAAGTCATTATGAGTTCCGAAATCCCGGTGCTCACCATGCGCCCAAGCAAACCATAATTAAGGCGCTGCCGTCGTACGCGTGCACCTTGTTTGGGTCGGCCTTGTGCTGACCCAAATGGTCACGTGCTGATCCCGAAAAAGTCCCCCTTCAGTCAAGCACAATATCATCCTGTTGCTCGGGTTCGTCGCGGGCAGCATAGAGCGAGCGGTAGTGCTGATAGATGTACAGAATGTTATTCACGTAGCGCACCGGCTCAATGCCGCGGGCGTAGCCGAACTGCACGACTTCATGGTTGTAATATTCGGCGTACATTTTCTTTTCCAGATACACGGCTACGTCATCCCATACATCCGGATTTGCGCCGAAGGCATCGGCGAGGCGGCGCGCATCCTGTACGTGTCCCTGCCCTACGTTGTAGGAAGCAATCACAAAACGCTGCCGCTGTTCGGGGTCTTCAATGCGGCTTTCCCAGTAGTCTTCGAGCCATTCAATAAACGCGACGCCGGCTTCAATGCTTTCGCGCGGATCCCGCGGGTTTCTTGCGCCGAATGCCCGCGCGGTGTTCGGCATGAGCTGCATGAGACCGACCGCACCGGCCCAGCTTCGTGCATTGGGATTGAATTGTGATTCCTGATAAATGAGAGCCGCCAACAGTTTCCAATCCCAGCCAATGCGCTCGGCGTTGTCCCGGATGAGGTCGTCGAAATCGGAGATTTGTCCGCCTTCCGAAAACATGAACTGAGACGACAGCCGGTTGCGAAAAGCCCGGGTGTTTTCGAAGTACTTGTTGTAAATCACGTAATATTCGGAATCCCGCTGATAGGCGGTCAGCCAGTCGTTCAGGGCTTCGAGGAGCTGAGGGGAGTTGAGACGTACGCCCCATGCGGTTTGCTGCGGCAGGCTGACCGGCGTTTCAATATCCAGAATCGGGAAGTAGGCGCGGTTGAGACGGGCGATATTTTCATCCGCAATGGTGAAATCAATTTCGCGCTCGGCAACCATGCGGATGAGCTGTTCGGTCGTAACCCCCGTATCGGCCACAACTACATTGATATCCGCGCCGATTTCGTCTTCGAGATTGCGAATGCGCTCTTCATAGGCCGAAGCGCGGCGAACAACTACGGTTTCCCCGGCAAGGTCGATCGGGCTTCGCGTGAGGGTGCGCTCAATTTCATGCAGCCGCATCTGCCGCCAACTGTCCGGCTTGCGCTGCACGAGCACCTGCCGGGTGGTGTTCAGGGGCACCGTAAAAGCGATGTCCTGCCGTCGGTCGCGGGTGATGGTGAGGCCGTAGGCGACGAGATCTCCCTCACCGCGGTTCAGCATGTCGAACATATCCCCGAGGTCGCGGGCGACAATCATCTCGATGTCGAGATCGTGCTTTTCTGCAAAAATATTCAGCAGCTCGTACTCATACCCCATGGGCTGCCCGCGATAAATAAAATAGCTTACGGGACTGTAGCTTGTGATGGCCCGCAGCGTGCCGCGCTCAAGAATAGCGTCAAAATCAAGCTCAACCTGCGGCCCGCGCAACTGTTCTGTGTGTTCCGTGCCGCCATTTCCCCCGCAGCCCGCAAGCAACAGACCACCGGATAACAGCGCCAGGGTAAATAAAAAGCTGAAAGTATGCGAACGCATGGGGTCACCTCATTTTTACGGGAATCCGCATTTTAAAACGCCGGGATCTGTTATTGACCCGCGGGTTGTAAAACGCGTAAAATTCGCCTTTTCGATTTAAATCTGTACCAATATAATCATTGGGTTTCACAACTAAAAAACATCGGACTTCGGCTGCGTTCCCCATGCCCGCTCAGCGCCCTGCCCGCGCCCGTTCTCCATGGATTTGCGTATATTCCGGCGCTTCAGCCACAGCCTTCGGCAGGGCTTGCGGGTCCGGTGAAGCGTACCACTGCGCCGTGGCCCGGCTGCCCGCTCCGGACGCGCACGGTCGTTTGAAAAATACAGCACACATCCCCCGAAACCCAAAAAGACGTTTTACGAAACCCGATGATTGTACTTGGCATCGAATCTTCCTGCGATGAAACCGCCGCCGCTGTTTATACCACGGAGGGCGGCCTGCGGTCGAATGTGGTTGCTTCGCAAAAGATTCACACGCGCTTCGGGGGGGTTGTGCCTGAGCTTGCGTCGCGGGCACATCAGCAAACGATTTGGGGCACGGTGTCGCAGGCGCTTGCTGAAGCGGGGCTGCAGGCCGAAGATGTGGATGTGGTAGCCGTAACGCAGGGGCCCGGCCTGATGGGCGCCTTGCTTGTGGGCCTGTGTTTTGCGAAGGGCTTCGTGCTCGCCAACGGGAAGCGGCTCGTGGGCGTAAATCACATGGACGCGCACATGTACGCCAACTTCATTGACAATCCGCCGGTCTATCCGTTTTTGTGCCTCACCGTTTCGGGCGGACACACGCAGCTGACCTACGTGAAGGAGCCCTTCGCGCACACCTTGCTCGGCAAAACCCGCGATGACGCTGCGGGGGAAGCGTTCGACAAAATCGGCAAAATCCTGGGCCTGCCATACCCCGCGGGACCGGTGATGGACAAGCACGCGCAGCGGGGGAATCCCGGATTTCACAAATTCCCGCAGGGCTTGCTCGGGGAGGGCTTTGACTTCAGCTTTTCGGGCCTGAAGACCTCCGTGCTCTACTACCTGCAAAAACAGGGCGATGAGACCGCACAGGCGGCTTTTCTGAAAGATCATCTGCAGGATGTGTGCGCAAGCGTATCGCACGCCATCACCGAAGTGCTTATGAAGAAACTTGAAGCGGCCATGCAGGAAACCGGCTGCCGGACCCTCATGCTTGCCGGCGGAGTGAGCGCCAACACCATGCTGCGCGAAAAAGCCCGGCAGCTCGCCCAACGCAGCGGCGCAACCTTGCTGATTCCCAAAATGGCCTACTGCACCGACAACGCTGCAATGATTGCGGTAACCGGTCACATGCTCGCACAGCGCGGCAATTTCAGCGATTTAAGTATGAAGCCCTTTGCGCGCGTGAACGGTTGAGGGGGCAGGTTGCAGCTGTTATTTTTTTGGGGAAAACTCCGTGGGCATCACTGTTTTTCGTGGCAGATTAGAGATCCCAAATCATAATTTGAACCCCTTGCTTTTTGATTTGACATCTTTTTTCGCGTAAATGAATTCTGTTTCGCGAAAGCACTCTTTTCACAAACACATTGAATGATGAAGCAAGAATCCGAAATTATATTCTACCAATCTCCTGACGGCAACCTAAAAATCCAGCTCCTTTATCATTCAGATACGTTCTGGATGACGCAAAAGAAAATTGCCGCTTTATTTGGTGTGCAGAGACCCGCCATTACCAAGCACCTGAAAAACATATTTGACTCCGGTGAATTAGCCGAAGATTCAGTTAGTTCCATTTTGGAACACACTGCAGAAGACGGGAAAAATTACAAAACCACCTTTTATAATTTAGATGCCATTATTGCGGTTGGGTATCGGGTAAATTCAAATAAGGCCACAAAGTTCAGAATTTGGGCCACATCTGTACTAAAAGAGTTTATGATAAAAGGTTTTGTTTTAGACGATGAGCGTTTAAAGCAAAGCAAACATTTCGGTAAGGACTATTTTGAAGAGCTTCTTGAAAGAATACGTGAAATACGAGCAAGTGAGCGAAGGTTCTACCAAAAGATTACAGATTTATATGCCCTATCGATCGACTACGACAAAACTGATCCGAAAACCAAAGAATTCTTCGCTACTGTACAAAACAAATTACATTGGGCTATAACCGGTAAAACTGCAGCTGAAATAATTTATTCATCTTCAGACGCAACAAAGGTGTATATGGCACTAACGAACTGGAAACATGCGCCAGATGGAAAGATTTTAAAATCAGATGTTTCGATTGCGAAGAACTATCTTAGCGAACAGCATATCAGACAACTCAACCGAATTGTTTCGGCTTACCTTGACTTGGCTGAGAATAGAGCCGAAAGACAAATTCCAACAACTATGCAAGAGTGGACTAAATTTCTTCATCAGTTTTTGGAGTTATCTAACTACCCTATTTTAAAGGATAAAGGAAGAATTAGTGCGATTGAAGCAAAACTAAAGGCAGAACAGGAGTTTGATAAGTTCAGGAAGATTCAGGATAAAAATTTCCTGTCTGATTTCGACAAGGAGGTCAAGCGATTAAAAGGTGATGGGTAACTACCAATACCATTGGATCCGCGTAACTGAAATCCCACTTACTTTTTCCAAGTCATTAGCACTTTATTCCTGCCGCTAAACTTTTATTTTGTAAAGCCGGTCTGCCCCTGCCGGTCAATCATCCCCTACGAATTCACAACTTTGTTTATGTCCGACTCAGCTCCCCGCTTGTTCTTTTCTTTTATAGCTACATCTCTTCTTCTGTTCCTGGTTACTGTGCCGCTTGCACTGGGGCAGGTGCAGCTTCATTCGATCACGGGTTCGCAGAATGACGATATTTCGCTGCAACTCAGCGAACAACAGCTGTCTTATGAAGTGCAGACCAAGGCCGTTTCGGTCCATCCTGAACAATTTTCACCGGCGCAACTGTATGAGTCGGCCCTTGTTGAAACGGCTTTATTTGACGGGAAGACGCTGGTCACCGAAATATCGCGGGTTACCGAACACAGTGGCGGCGCAAACAGCTTTATTTCGGTCAACCCCGACGGGCAACGTATTTACGTGATTGGCGCCTGGCAGGGCGACCGCTACGCGGCAACTATACTGGATTACGAATCCAACCGCTTCTACACCATACGTCCGGGCACGGGCGACAGCCTGCACCGCCTGAGCGAGATTTCGTACGCGCTTGCGGCATTCCCCGCCTGCAGCACCGGCGAAGCCGAGACCACCTACACCGAAGCCTGGATGGCGCATCCGTTCTTCGGACATCATCAGCCAACGGCTCCCGTCATGCCAAACCTGCCCGCACAGCTGATGGAAGACACCCCTGCCGCCGTTGATCTTTTGCTCGTATACACCCCCAATGCAGCCACCTGGGCCCTGGAAAACGAAGGCGGCATCGAGCTCTCGGTCGCGCTCAAAATGGGGCTGAGTCAGCTGTCCCTTGATCTCAGCGATGTGAACATGGAGCTCCGGCTTGTCGGGCTGCGTGAGATTGACTACGATGAAACGACCGCTTCGAGTAGTGTACACCTGCGCCGCATCACGACCTCACCCGAATTTTCTTTTGGGCCGGAGTTTGAAGGCTTTTTGGATGAAGTGCACGACTGGCGGGACGAAACCGGCGCGGACCTTGTCGCCATGCTGGCAGAAGTGAACGATACCGGCGGCATCGCCTGGCTCCTCACCAATCCGAACGGTCGCCCCGAACTGGGCTTTTCCCTGAACCGGATTCAGCAAACGACCCGGACTTTCACGCTTATCCACGAGATTGCACACAACATGGGCAGCGCGCACAGCCGGAATCAGGCCACGCAGCCGGCTCCGCCCAATGGCGCGCTGTACGTGTTTTCGACCGGCTGGCGCTGGGATGGCCTGCACGACGAGAGCTATGCTTCGGTCATGGCCTACAACGAGAATTCGCTGGCAGCGCCCGTTTTTGCCAATCCCGATATTTCGTGGGGCGGGGCACCGAGCGGGGCACTCGAGGGTCCTTTTGCCCCGGCCGACAACGCGCGGTCGCTGCGGCTTGCCAAGCACATCGTAGGCAACTACCGCCCGACAGTGCTTGATGGTCCGGAACTCGGCACCCTGCCCGCGGCCCTCAGCGCCGAAGTGCTGCACGGAGAGGAAGCAACCCTCACGCTCAGCATCCAGAATGCGGGCGAAAGCTGGCTGACCTGGCAGGCGCAAATCGTCTCGGATGAGGCTCAGTACGGCACAGCGCCTTTGCTGGGCGAAACGCAGTTTGGGGAAGACGAAGGATTTAGTCCCGGCACCTACAGCGCCTTCAACGGCTGGTCGCTGTTCAATGATAATACCGGCGCCGGAAGCTTTCAGATTACGGATGAAAATCCCTCAACCGGTTCACAACACCTGCGACTCCCGGATTTTGACGGACTGGAAATCCCGCTGTTATTAGGCAGCCCTGAATTCTTCGATACCGCGGACATTTCTGCCGTAGAATTTAGCTACGATCAGTTCCTGCGCCAAAACACCCGCTACCGTGCGGTGTTCCCCCTGAGCAGCGGACAAATCGAGCTGGAAATCCGGCCTTTCGAAATTGTGGCCTACTTCCGGGATGTACGCGAAGGATTCGGAACTGAGTTTTTCCGCTCCTTCAACTTCAATTTCATCCGGGGAGATTATGAGCGGGTCGAAGTCATCTTTCTGGCTGAGGCGCAGGAAATCCTAATGCGGTACGGCGGCACCGAAGTATTCCGCTACCAAGCCGATATGATTGAGGACGTGCCCAACCGCATGTTCTTCTTTTACGGCGGATACCCTGGCCTGCAAAACCCGATTGATATTGACGCCATCGAAGTTCGCGCCTTTGACGCTGCAACCGAGTGGATTGCCGCCCCCCTCCCCTACGCAGGCAGCGCGGAACCGGGCACGACCGACAGCTTCACTTTTGAACTGCGCAGTACCGGACTCGAACCCGGCGGCTATGAAAAAGACATCCGGCTTCTGACCAACGACCCGGAGCGTACAGAAATCAGCATTCCGGTAAGCCTGAGCGTGATTCCACCCACAAGCCTGCCCGGAGAGCCCGAGCATGAGCTTGCCCAAAACCCGCAGCTTCTGCAAAACTACCCCAACCCCTTCAACCCGACGACAACCATCAGCTTCATCCTGCCCGAAGCCGGTGAGGCGCAGCTTGAGGTCTTCAACCTCGCCGGTCAGCGCGTTGCAACGCTGGTAAACGGCGAACTGCCATCCGGCACGCATCAGGTCCGCTTCGACGCCTCAGCCCTCAGCAGCGGCGTTTACCTCTACCGCCTGCACTCCGCCGGCCTCAGCCAAACCCGAAGCATGGTCTTGGTGAAATAGAATTAAATCGCTGGACACAAAATTTTGCGTCTCTACGACTTTTCGAAATCAAAAATCAAAAAAAGTCATCTCGAACACCGGGACATGGCAACGCTGTCAACATAGCCCCAACACAACCACTATGGATCCATTGCCCATCAAAGCATCATGTGAGAGATCTCCTGCCTCAGACCTGCCCCGATATGGATCAACGCTCCGTAGGCACCCCCCAACGGCGTCATCCCGGGAACGCCCACGCAGGTGCCTGATAAATATCAGCATAGCGCACCGGCGTTATCCGGGATCTACCAGTTTTGATGTGTGTCAATGCCGGTAGCAGGCATCCACGTGCGGGTTTAGCCGTTTTAGAACAAGCATCCCAAACCCGCTATGACATCGTCACAGCCCCGGCTTGGTAGATCCCGAATAATGCTGCACAATACTTCGAGATAGTTATAAAATGGCCGATACGCAGCATTTCCGGGATGACACGCTCGGGGGTTGGGGTGAGAAAAATAATCGCAATTACCGTCTGTCTCTATTCCATTCGCTTGCTTCGCACACCCTTTCCGTTCGGAACCCCCAACCTTGCACAACGAGATCCTTCGACTCCGCTGCGCTTCGCTCAGGATGACAGGCCTCCCTTCGCGACAAACGGCGCGGCTCGCCGCGCCGGGGGTTTTCAAAACGACACTGTCATCCTGAGCGCAGCCGGAGCGCAGCGAAGGCGAAGTCGAAGGATCTGGGGATAGGGATTTGGAGGTTGGCTCGGACGCTCTGTTATTCCGTACTGTGTTTATGTTCCGGAGTCCCGAAGTCACGTCCCCCCTACGGCGTCATCCCGGAAACGCCCACGCAGGTGCCTGATAAATATCAGCATAGCGCACCGGCGTTATCCGGGGTCTACCAGTTTTGATGTGTGTCAATGCCGGTAGCAGGCATCCACGTGCGGGTTTAGCCGTTTTAGAACAAACATCCCAAACCCGCTATCACACCGCGACAGCGACAGCTTGGTAGATCCCGGATAATGCTGCACATAACTTCTCGATGGTAAAAAAATGCCGATACGCAGCATTTCCGGGATGACGCCGTTGGGGGTTGGGGTGAGAAAAATAATCGCAATTACCGTCTGTCTTTATTCCATTCGCTTGCTTCGCACACCCTTTCCGTTCGGAACCCCCAACCCTGCACAACGAGATCCTTCGACTACGCTGCGCTTCGCTCAGGATGACAGGCCTCCCTTCGCGACAAACGGCGCGGCTCGCCGCGCCGGGGGTTTTCAAAACGACACTGTCATCCTGAGCGGAGCCGGAGCGCAGCGAAGGCGAAGTCGAAGGATCTGGGGATAGGGATTTGGAGGTTGGCTCGGACGCTCTGTTATTCCGTACTGTGTTTATGTACCGGAATCCCGAAGTCACGTCCCCCCTACGGCGTCATCCCGGAAACGCCCACGCAGGTGCCTGATAAATATCAGCATAGCGCACCGGCGTTATCCGGGATCTACCAGTTTTGATGTGTGTCAATGCCGGTAGCAGGAATCCACGTGCGGGTTTAGCCGTTTTAGAACAAGCATCCCAAACCCGCTATGACATCGTCACAGCCCCGGCTTGGTAGATCCCGAATAATGCTGCACAATACTTCGAGATAGTTATAAAATGGCCGATACGCAGCATTTCCGGGATGACACGCTCGGGGGTTGGGGTGAGAAAAATAATCGCAATTACCGTCTGTCTTTATTCCATTCGCTTGCTTCGCACACCCTTTCCGTTCGGAACCCCCAACCCTGCACAACGAGATCCTTCGACTACGCTGCGCTTCGCTCAGGATGACAGGCCTCCCTTCGCGACAAACGGCGCGGCTCGCCGCGCCGGGGGTTTTCAAAACGACACTGTCATCCTGAGCGGAGCCGGAGCGCAGCGAAGGCGAAGTCGAAGGATCTGGGGATAGGGATTTGGAGGTTGGCTCGGACGCTCTGTTATTCCGTACTGTGTTTATGTTCCGGAGTCCCGAAGTCACGTCCCCCCTACGGCGTCATCCCGGAAACGCCCACGCAGGTGCTTGATAAATAATACCATAGCCCACCGGCGTTATCCGGGATCTACCAGTTTGGGTGTGTGTCAATGCCGGTAGCAGGCATCCACGTGCGGGTTTAGCCGTTTTAGAACAAACATCCCAAACCCGCTATCACACCGCGACAGCGACAGCTTGGTAGATCCCGGATAATGCTGCACATAACTTCTCGATGGTAAAAAAATGCCGATACGCAGCATTTCCGGGATGACGCCGTTGGGGGTTGGGGTGAGAAAAATAATCGCAATTACCGTCTGTCTTTATTCCATTCGCTTGCTTCGCACACCCTTTCCGTTCGGAACCCCCAACCCTGCACAACGAGATCCTTCGACTACGCTGCGCTTCGCTCAGGATGACAGGCCTCCCTTCGCGACAAACGGCGCGGCTCGCCGCGCCGGGGGTTTTCAAAACGACACTGTCATCCTGAGCGGAGCCGGAGCGCAGCGAAGGCGAAGTCGAAGGATCTGGTAATGGGGATTGGGAGGCTGCCCCCCCATTCCATCAACACCTAAACCGAGAACACATTCAGCAGGAAGAGCCTGATGAAGCGGTCGTTCCAGTGCCAGGTGTGGCGGGCGTCGGGGTGCAGGGGGATTCGGTTGAAGCCTGCGGTAATGCCGTGCTCGCGCAGCAGGGCGGTGAAGTATTTGCAGCGGTCGTGATTGCCTTCCTGCCCGTCGCCGGCGGCACTGCGAATCCAGAACATGGTTTCCTGTATTTCTTCGAGGGTTACGGGGTCAGCGTAACGAATCAGCTCGGCAGGGTTCCAGGGGGCGAGATTTTCCGGGGAGCGTTTTTCGGCCGGACAGAGGGCGGCGTCGGGTACAGCTGATTTCAGCCAGATTTCGTCAGGGGCATTGGTTCGGATATCTGTTTGACCGTCGAACATGAACAGGCCGTCATAAATGCCCGCGTGATCAAGATAACCGGGGAAGGCCGTTGCAAGCAGCGCAGCCGTATAGCCGCCCAGGGAAAAACCCGCGGCCATCCGGATACCGCTGCCCAGCTTTTTCTGATAACGGGCTTCCAGGTAGGGAATGAGGTCAAGCGTAAGAAAATCCCAAACCTGCCCGGTGCCGAGACCGTCCCGCATGTCCTGCGGCGGCACCAGGGTGTTAATCCCCATGCTGTGCTTTTTGCCGTCAAGGGAGGTCAGTCCGGGAATCACCGCCATCACCGGCGGAATTTCGCCGGACACAATCAGGGCATCGAGGTCTTCAATGGTCGTTGTTTCGCGGCTGTCGTCTTCATTGATGTAAACAAACTCCCGCTCATGTCCGCGGAACAGGTACAGCAGGTGCATGTCCGACACGTTCCGCATATTGGGCGGCTCATACACAAATACCGTGCGGGAAACCCCGAGCGCGCGCGACCGAAACGGCAGCACCCGCAGGGCACCGCTGAGGGTGCCTTTGTGGCGTGCCAGAATGTTTCGGTGCAGCGGAGTGATCATGCTTCAGCACGTTTCAACAGGATTTAGCGGACGCCCGCAAGAGACTCTACCAGTTCGGGACGGTTGTTTTTCACCGCCCGCTTCAGAAAACCGGGGATGATATGCTTGTGCGTTCGCTCGATGTAGCCGGGATCTTTAAGGCCGGCAATGATGGAATCATACTTGGCCTGTCCGAACTCATCAATGATTTTCGTTTTTTGCTCTTTGGTCGAAAAGTGATAGAGCATCCCTTCAGGATCCGCTTCGGGATGAAACTGCAGCGCGATCATTTCTTTCAGCAGACGGATGGCCATCACCGCGCGCTCCAGCTTCACATGCGGACGCTCTTTTTCAAGGCACAGAATTTGGGCTCCCATCTCATCCATCAGATCCTTGCGGGGTTGCAGTACCTGCCAGTCCCGGAAATCAGCAGCATGAAACGGATTCGGCAGGTCTTTGAACATGGGGTCAACCGCCCCTACTTCGGTCTGATGAACAGGATATACGCCAAATGACTGTTTCTTCCGAGGCTTCACTTCCGCAAAATTGAAATGACGCGCAACCATCTGATACGAATGGCAGATGAACATAGCATACTTCGGGGGCGTCAGCTTGGCCGAATTATAGTGCCAAAGATCATCCAGAAAGTTGAAATAGTTGATCTCCCAGGTTTTGCCTTCACTGTCGAAAGGACTCCCCGGGCCACCGGTAGAAATATAAATATCGAAAGAAAGGTCCGGAATTTCGCCCTTGGCTCTCGCGTCAAATACAGTGAACTCAATGGGTACGCCGTAATAAGCGCCGGAAGATTCGGTAATCAGGTTCTTGATACAGCGCATACCCTGATTGGGCACGCCGTTGTATAAATCAATAATGGCTGCACGCAGCGGCTTGGTTGAAATCATAAAAGTAAAGCAAGTTATTCAAAGCAAAGCCGGTTACAGCGGAGGGCTGCAACCGGCTTGTTAAACGGTATCAGTAAGGTACTACAAATATCGGGCAATAAACAGCGGGATACTGCCGCCGCCCGCCGTCACATTCGCAAGGTTACTCGGCGATGTGCGGGTGAGACAGCCGCTCATCATCGGACCATTCAGGTACGGATCAAAATCAATCACCGTATTGACCGATTCCCAGTTGCCTTCAATGGGTAACAGGAACGGCTGCCGGCCGATTTCAATCACTTCCTGCACCACATAATCAAGCTGCAGCGCGTGACTAATAGCGGTTTCCCAGGTATCCTGCGATTCCTGAAAACCCAGCACAACGCCATGACCGCCGTAGTCGTCGTTTGGCTTCATGATGAAGGAATCCTTATTCCGGCGAATCAGCTCCAGCAGATCCTGATTGGCCCCGCGGTAGCGCACCTTCGAAGGTTTCAGCTTGCGGGTCCAGGGGATGTGATCGCGTATCGCCTTCAGCTCGGACTGATCCAGCACATGGTTGTAGTCCGGATCGGTGAGCAGGGCAAAAATCATTTTCTTGTGCACCAGTTTCGAGCGGAAGGAGTTCAGGTAGCAGGTTTTCTGCGCCTTGTAGCCTTCCAGGTATGCCTGACAGTCGTACTGAATTTCGAAGAATTCATTCATCAGCAGGCGCCGGTACAGAATGTCGATTTTTTTGCCGTTGGCATAAATCCAGCCGTCGCGGCACTCCAGCTCGCGCGGGTCGCAGATTTCGGCTTCGTAGCCCAGACGCTCCAGATATTCCTTGATGAGCACAAACTCCGGATACGTCGGAACATCGAGATGATCCACGATCGCGAAGCTTGGCTTTTCCTTTAGCCCGCCAAACTCTTCGTGATAAATGCGGATCAGCCCCTGAAAGGTGTGCTCCAGCGGCGACACAAAGCGGACCGGGTAGCGCTCAATAAATTTCTGAAAGATGGGCAGCTTCTGATAAATATCCGCCATCTCTTTCATATAGGCGATACCTGCCGGAACTTCCGCGTTCAGCTCTACGAACTTGAAGGAGTTATCCGTCAGAAAAGAATCCAGCCGCGCTGTAGCCGACATCCGGATCACGTTGGTCGGGATGGCGCACAACTCGATCTCGTACGGTGTCAGGCCCAGATGATCGAGCGTTTTGCGGCTGTTGAAAAACGTCGCAGCAATCTTCAGAATCGCCTGACGAATCACATAGACCGTATCGTGAATGTACTGAAAGGTTCTCTCGCCCATCACCATAGGCCGCAGCGACTGCGTAAGCGGACGATCCCCAAACATCACATTTTGTGTGCGCTGCATTTCCAAAAGCATTTCATGCTGTTCGGTAGCCGCGCTCAGATCGGAAGCAATCAGGTGATTATAGTAATCAACTGCGGGTTTACTTGGACTTAGCATCAGGCTCCAGCACTCCGTTGGCGGTAAACTGCGGGGTCTTGCGTTTTTCGAGTGCTTTCTCGACGGCAAATTCGGTCATGTGCTTCACAATCCAGTTGAAATTCTCCACACCCACAGAGTAGTAATCCGCATCCGGGGCCGGGTTCATGAAATCAATCGCATATGGAATGCCGTCGCGGATGGCGAACTCCACCGTATTCATGTCGTAGCCAAGCGCCTTGCAAAGCGCAAGCACATCGCGCTCTATCTTCTTCATCAGCTTCTCGGGCACGGGCTCGTGCGACACATCATAATAGCGGCGGTGCGGCTCGGCGTCCGGGTTGTAGCGCATAATCTGCGTATAGCGGCGGCCAATGCCATAGCACCGGAAATAATCTTCAAACTCAATGCCTTCCTGCAGCATCATACAATCCTGACCCGACTCATTGTAGGCCTTAAAAAAGTCGTGCGGGTTGTTGCACTTGGTCACCCCGCGCCAGCCGCCCCCGTCAAAGGGCTTCAGGAAGGACGGAAAACCGATGTACTCAAAAACACCGTCCCACTCAATCGGGAACTTAAGGTTGCGGAAAGAAGTCGATTCTGTATTTGGCGGGTGCTGATTGTGCGGCAGAATCACCGTTTTCGGCACGGCAACGCCGGCCTGTTGCGCAATGATGTTATCGATAAACTTATCGTCAGCGCTCCACCAGAAAGGATTGTTGATGATATAGGTGCCTTTCAGCGACGCCCACTTCAGGTACGAGCGGTAAAACGGCACTTCATGCGAAATACGGTCGATGATGACATCATAGCCGGGGTCGGCATCCATGTTAACGGCTTCGAGCTGAATAAACTCCGCCTTCACCTGCGAGCCAAATTCCTTATTGATGTTATGTACCAGCGCGTCGGGGAAAGTGGTTTCCATCCCGCGAATAATTCCGATTTTTTTCATAATCTGTTGTAGTTTGTAGTTGATAAAAAAGGCAATCGTTGTCGTTGTGTGTCCGTCGAAGGGATAAAATCAGTAGCCTGAAGCTGTCACAACAGGTGCTTGACGATCATTCCGCGCCATGCCGGCCAGTCGTGAATAATGCCGGGGCTCCAGACATCCAGTTCGTACCAGATACCTTTCTGATACAGAATATGACAAAAGTGTTTGGTTGCATCAAGGCAAATATCATGATCGCCCACCACAAACCGCAAATCGTTACGACGGATTTGCTCCAGATGGTCATGGTTGTGCATGTTAGGCATGTAGGCCACCGGATTATTGAAGTAGATGTTATCACCTTCATGCCCGTCAGCAAATGCGGAAATATCATACTTACCGCTCATCGCAATCAGCTTGCGGAAAGTCCACGGGTTCTTCAGCGCAAAATTCGCGGCATGATACGCCCCAAAACTTGCCCCGGTCGTAATGATATAGCGGTTCGGATTCTTGTTGTTGATCAGCGGCACAACTTCATCCAGGATATAGCGCTCATATTGCTCATAGCGGGCAAAACGCACATGCGGGTGCACATTGCGGTTATAAAAGCTCTCGGCATCGACCGAATCGAGGCAGAAAAACTGATTCTGACCGCTCTCAATTTTGCCGCGCACGGCTTCAATCATCTTAAAATCTTCCCACTCATAAAAGCGGCCATTGCTTGAAGGAAAAACAAGTACAGGAGTTCCGCTGTGTCCGAAAACCAGCATGTCCATCTCACGGCCCAGACTCGGACTCCACCATTTAACAAATTCTCTGTGCATCAGAAGTAGGTTGAAATATCAGTTTAGCTGTGGTTAATTTACAGTTGTAAACCAGCTAAAATACGCTATTTCAAACTGATATAGAACAATCCCCCAAATATTTATTGCCTTCTGAAAGCCAGGCCGGGCCATGTGGTACAGCGCTTTTTTTCGGGGGATGTGTGCTGTGTCCGCAACCGTCTGCCCGCGCCATCCGCAATCCGGAAGCGGCAACAGCGGGCCGTTCACCCGTCAGGCGCACCGGCTTGGAAATTGGAGCGTTCCGGGTAGCGGGGTTTCGGGTTTCCGGTTTCGCGCTTTTGGTAATTGCGCGTTTGGGAGGTCGTAGCAAATTTGCGCGGGTCTTCGCTATTTCGGGCTTCGCCCGGGGTCACTGCGCGCCTTGCGGCGCTCGCGTACATTGAAGGGGGTGGCGTTTTATGCTACAAAGGTGTCGCTCCTACCGGAGCTGGCGGCTTAATTGCATTTTCGGCCTTTATTTGGATTGGGGGACAGAGGATTTCCGTTAGGCAAATACGCAATCTTTGGTATCCTTCTTTGAATCCGGGTTTTGTTAAAGCAATGTTGCCCCCGCCCGGACTCTGCAGGGCGGAGAAGTTTTCAGAAATCGCGGGTTTCGGTGCGCCAGAGGTAGAGGCCGGCAAAGAGGAAGCCCCAGAGGACGGAGAAGGTTGCTTTGAGGGTGTCGGGACTCACGACGGAGGCGCCGCCGGCCATGGCGCGAAAGGGGCTTGGAATCAGGCCGTTCAGGCTGTTGACCGGCAAGTAGGCGGTTAAGCCGCTCGGATCTATCCAGCGGATGATTCCTTCAATGAAGAGGCTCCAGAACAGCACGATCAGAAATGAGCCGGCCGTATTACCCACGAAGCTGTTTATGAACAGGGCCATCATCATAAAAACAAAAAAGTACAGCACATAGGTCAGCATAAAGGGCGCAACCGCACTCAGGTCAGCCGTGCTGATGGCGATTTCCCGGCTCCATGCAAGTCCGTAGGTTGCAAGCGTGAGCAGTAAAATGGCCGCAAGGCTGAACAGGCCCGCAAGGCTGACATCCGAGCCGACAAGCTGCCGGCGGCTGAGTCCGTCGAGCAGGTACTGCCGACGGATTCCGAAACGGAAGTCGCGGTTTACGAAGCTGACCATCAGCAGAACAAACAAATGCACGCCGTAGCTGCCGGCGAACAGCAGGTAGTGCCAGAGTCCGGCGCCGTCGAGCGCAAAAAAGGCGCCCATATCAAGTTGCTCTTCGTTAATGGTAATCTGAGCAGAAAAGAAGACGCGGAAGATGAGCGGCACGAGGGCGGTGTACAGGGCGAGCACCAGCCAGAAGAGCGGGTACAGGCGCAGCTTGAGCAGCTGTACGACAATCAGGGCTTTCACGGGCGGTTCTCCAATGCTTTGAGAAATGAGGTTTCGAGCCGGTCATGCACGTGCTGCAGGTGCGCAAGATAGATCTCATGTCCGCTCAGAAAGCGGTTCAGGGCCGCGGGATCGGCGCCGGGCTTCAGGCGAACCTGTACCCGGCCCGGCAGCAGCCCTGTGGCCGCTTCCGGCTTCGCCCCAAACGAATCGAGCAGGGGGAACAGGGCCGGCAGCTGTTCCGGCGCAACGCCCAGCTCAACTAACATGCCGGCGGCTTCTCCGCTTCCGCCAGCCGAATCCGCGCGCATTTCGCGGACATCAAGCAGCCGCCCCTGCTTGAGGATGGCGGCATGGGTGCAGACTTTTTCAACTTCATCCAGCAGATGACTTGCCAAAATAATCGTGCGGCCTTCCGCGGCAAGCTGCAGGATGAGGTGCCGGATTTCGATGATCCCCTGCGGATCGAGTCCGTTGGTGGGTTCATCGAGGATGAGCACGCGCGGGTCGGAAAGCAGCAGGGCCGCAATACCGAAGCGCTGTTTCATGCCGAGAGAAAACGCCTGCAGCGGACGGTCGGCGGCCTGCGACAGGCCTACTTTTTCGAGCAGGCGCGGAATTTCGCTGCGGCGGTGCGCTTCACCGAGCCCCCGCAGGCGCGCGATATGGCTGAGCTGTTCCGCGGCGCGAAGCTTGGGCAAAAAGTTTGGTTTTTCAATGATGGCCGCAACGTCCGGAGATGGCGTGTTTTCGGGAACCGATTGCCAGATGAAGCTGCCGGACGTGCGGTGCGCGAGTCCGGTAATGAGGGATAGCAGGGTCGTTTTCCCGCTGCCGTTGGGCCCAAGCAGGCCGAAGACGGCACCCTGCGGTATGGCCATAGATACCCCGTCAAGGGCACGGATACCGCCATAGTTTTTGGTCAGACCGGAAAGTCTGAGAACTGATTCCATAGGGATGTTATGTGAAATTAAGCTGTGGATCAAAGGTACGAATTAATCTGCCGGATAGATAAATGCGGGAGGAATCTGAAGATATTCTTTACGGTTAAGGATTTTCCGGGGCCATCCCGCATGCGCCTGTTTGTTTGCGCCGGACCGGAACCCTATTTTCCTGCGGAACTTCCCCATCATCCTAAAAAAACCAAAAAAACATGTGCGGCCGATACGTGCGCTTTTCAACCAAAACCGAGCTTGAACATCATTTTGAAACCATCTTCCGGATTGAGGAAGAGCCCGGTCCGAGCTACAATACCGCGCCGGGCACGCTCAATCCCGTAGTGCTCACCGGAAGGGCGCAAACGCGTGGGATTACCCTGATGAAGTGGGGCCTGATTCCGCCCTTCGCGGATTCGCCGAACATCGGCTACAAGATGATGAATGCGCGCTCCGAAACCCTGCATGAGAAACCCAGTTTTCGTCCCGCTTTTGAGCGGAAACGCTGCCTTGTGCCGGCCAACGGATTTTATGAATGGCAGCAAAGCGGCTCCGCCAAAGTGCCGCACTTCATCAGCCTGAAAGAGGAACCGCTGTTTGCTTTTGCCGGCCTTTTTGAGCGCTGGCTGAGTCCGGAGAACGCGTCCGTTTTCACCTATACCATTATCACGACGCAGGCCAATCCGCTGATTGCCCCGCTGCATGAGCGCATGCCGGTCATTCTGCGGCCCGAACAGTACGACACCTGGCTCGACCAGACACAGCGCAATCTTGGGGCGCTTCAGGAAATGCTGCAGCCGTATCCGGCGGAGGCCATGCAGTTTTGGGAAGTGCCTGAAGATGTAAACAAAGCAAGCGTGAACCATCCCGACCTGATGAAGCCGGGCAGCGGAAGCCTGCAGGCGCCTACTCTTTTTTAGTTTCGGTGAAGGAGACTTCATTTTCGGTCGGCTCCTTCCCGATCTGCGCTTCCATTTCTTTGCGCAGCTTCTGAATGGTGAGTCCGCTGGTAAGCGAACCGTTTTTGGAAACAGAAATGCGCCCGGTTTCTTCCGAGACAATCACCACGAAAACATTGTTGGTTTCGCTGATCCCTACGGCTGCCCGGTGACGTGTTCCAAACACGGAGCTGATGTTAGGATTCTGGCTGATGGGCAGGTAGCAGCTTGCCGCCACAATGCGGTCGTCGCGGATTACAAGCGCGCCGTCGTGCAGCGGGGTATCTTTTTGAAAGATGGTTTCGATGAGCTGCGACGACACAACGGCGTCAATCCGGTGCCCGGCGTCTACGAGATCCTGAAGGGCGGAGGCCCGCGCAAAAACAATCAGGGCGCCGGTTTTGACGCGGCTCATGCTCTTGACCGCTGAAATAACTTCTTCGATCACCTGATTGGACTCGTTGGTTTTAAAGAAGCGGTCGAAGCTCGTATTATGCCCGATACGGTAGAGCAGCTTCCGGATTTCAGGCTGAAAGAGGATAACGAGCGCGAGAATCCCGACGTCGGTGATTCGCAGCAGGATGAAATTAATCGTTGTGAGGCCGAGTACGCTCACAATGGCATTCACCGAGAAAATGATGATGAGCCCGAAGAAAACAGAAATGGCAAAGGTCCCCCGGATGAGGGTGTACAAATAATAGAGCGCACCTGCAATCAGCAGGGTCTCAATCAGCTCTTTAAGGCCAAAATCAAGAAATCCAAAAAAGGTCAAGCAGGCTCCGTACTGTAGGGACCGGGGGAAACGTCGCGAATTGCTGTAAATATACGAATTGAATCGGAGGCTTCCTGCACATCATGCACCCGAATTATGCCGGCCCCTGCCATGAGCGCGTGATAGTGCAGCGCGAGGGTTCCGGCAAGGCGACCGTCAACGGGGCGGGCGTCGAGGAGGTGACCGATGAGGGATTTTCGGGAGGCGCCCATGAGCAAAGGGTACGGCAGGCGGGTGAGTTCGGGCAGCCCTGCAAACAGGGCGAGGTTGTGCTCCGTCGTTTTGCCGAATCCTATGCCGGGATCGGTGATGATGTACTTCACCCCGGCCTGCGCGGCAAAGGCGGCCTGCGTTTCGAGGAACTGCCGGACTTCCGCGACCACATCTTCGTACTGCGGGTTTTGCTGCATGGTTTTGGGGACACCCTGCGCGTGCATAATTACGAGGGCGGCACCGTATTCGGCGGCGAGACGGGCTTTTTCGGGATCGCGCTGCAGGCCGCTGACGTCGTTCACGATGTGCGCACCGGCGTCGAGGGCCGCTTTTGCGACGTCCGCTTTCATGGTATCGGCGGAGAAGAGTAAATCCGGGAAGGCTTTCACGGCTTCATCAAAAACCGGCTGCACCCGGCGGATTTCTTCGGCAGCGGGCACGGGCTCACTTCCCGGCCGGGTGGATTCCCCGCCAATATCGATGATGGCGGCACCCTGCGCGGCCATCTCTTCAATGCGGCGGAGGGCACGGCTGCGGGTATCGAAACGGCCGCCATCCGAAAAGGAGTCGGGCGTTAGGTTGAGCACCCCCATCACGAGGGGACGGCGCTGAAGCTGCAGTTTGGTTAGGCGGTCTGTCATCGGTTGGGCTGTATGGTGTGCAGGTGAGCGTGAGGGTTTGTTTGGGATGAAGGCTTTGGATACGCCCGGGAGCCCAAAAAGCAAGGGGTTCAAATTATGATTTGGGAGCGCTGAGCTGCCACGAAAGACCGTGATGTTCACGGGATTTCCCCCTAAAAAAAACAACGCAGGGCTAAGCCGGTGGCAGGCGTCAGGCCGGGGAAGCTGGTTTTGCACAATAAAAAAGCCGCTAAACGGGCGCTCAGCGGCTTTTATAAAAAGACAGGGGTGCTGTGATTACCAGTCCTGAACAATGTCATCAACTGTTTTCTCTTTGTCAGCCCACTCGTCGGCTTCGGGCATAGGATCTACCGTTTCGTTGATCACGCGGTCGTCCCACTTTTCGGTGAGTTTTTCATTCCACTCGATGTAGTGTTCCCACTTTTCGGGCACTTCATCATCCGGGAAAATAGCTTCAACGGGACACTCTGAAACGCAGGCGTCGCAGTCTATGCAGTCGTCAGGGCTGATAACCAGGAAGTTGGGACCTTCACGGAAAGCGTCAACCGGGCAAACAGAGGCACAGTTGGTGTATTTACAATTGATACAGGGTTCAGTTACTACGTAGGCCATATTTTTTGCTGAGATTTGTTGGGCGTTAAGTCATTCTGATACAATCAAAATTCCCTTCAAAGGTATCGCGAAGTGACCTTAAAACCAATTCAAATAGGAATCCATTCACCCCTAAAACCGGCTGAATTTTAGCGCCTGTTTACAATGGGAAGTAAAACGGAAAGGTCGCCGTCATTTTCTGCGGGCTCAAGGTTGAGGAGGTGCGCCATGAGTTCATAAATGTGGACGACGGAGAACGGCTCGATGACCTTGCCTTCATGGAAGTCGGGGCCCGAGGCCAGGAAGAAGGCGTGCATATCGGGGTAGGCGTTGTCGAAGCCGTGCGTACCGGCGAGAATGCCGCGGCGCTCAAAGAAGGAGCGGCTTGTGATAGTCCAGCCGAGGTCGGCTACGGCAACCACATCGGGCACGCGGTGATGGCCGCCAAAACGCCAGCGCTCTGGAAGGTCTTCCCGCATGAAGACGCGAAAGTTGTCTTCGGCGGCTTTCAGCTGATTGTACACCAGCTCTGTGTTGCCTTCGGTGGGCTGCAGCATTACAACCGGGGACCAGTTGATGACGTTGACCGTGTCGAGATCGATGATGTCATCCAGAAAGACAAGCCGGTCTTCGGAGAGGTCGATCATGCCGTGATCGGAGGTAATGAGGATGTTCACCTGATCTTCGAGTCCAATGCCGCGAATGCCGTTCATGATGGTGTTCAGGATACCATCCACGTAGGTCAGCGCTTCCATGGTTTCTTCATGGTAGGGACCGTGGGAGTGCCCGCGGCTGTCCACGCGGCTAAAGTAGAGGGTGATGAAGTCGGGGCGGGTTTCGTCTTCGAGCGCAAGCCAGGTCAGTACGGAATCGGCGCGCATTTCGTAGGTCACGGAGTTATCGAACACGGACCAGCGGGTCGGACGAATGCCTTTGATTTCGGCTTCGGAGCCGGGCCAGAACATGGTTGCGGTGCGGGTGTTCTGTTTTTCGGCCGTCACCCATAGCGGCTCCCCGCCGTACCAGCGGCCATCGCCTACGGCAGAGCGGTCGCTGAGCCGGAAGAAGCGTCCGATTTCTTCATCGAACATGGTGTTTGAAATTACGCCGGTGTTTTCGGTGTAGAGACCGGTTACCAGTGAATAGTGGTTCGGGAAGGTGGAGGTGGGAAAAACGGGAATCATGGATTCCGCAAGTACGCCCTTAGTAATGAGGCTGTCGAGGGTGGGCGTGTGGGTACGCTCCAGGTAGGAGGGTTTGAGGCCGTCGATGGAAACCAATAAGAGGGTATTCGGCTCGGTTTCTTTTTCATTGCAGCCCGTCAGGACCCATGTCAGCATAAGGGCGCTGAGTAACAGTAGTTTACGCTTCATTTTTCAGGAAATGTGGTGCTTGTTTTAATATGCTTTAATTTAGCTGTTTGTTCTTTGAGAGTTTTTCGCTTTCACGTTTTTTTAAGCCGGCTTGCAAGGGTTTATAGATTCAAGCTGCCGCGACGCCTGAAAACAGAAAAGGCCGCCCCGGAAGGCAGCCTTTTCTTGGTCAGTTTTGCATGTGGCTCAAAAGCCGGCCTGTGTTAGTTGAACAGGTAGCGTACACCAACCTGCGCACTCCAGGTGCTGGCAATGCTGATGTTATCGCGGAAGCTTTCGCGAAGGTTTTCGTTCGCGATGTTGAACTGTGCGTTACCATTGGCATCAGCACCGGTAAATACCATCGGATTTCTTTCAACCGGCACACGGGCTACGCCCCAGGTGTTGTTGAGGAGGTTACCCACGTTGAGTACGTCGAAGGTAAGCTGCAGGCGGTGGCTCTGGAAACGTACATCCTGAGAGACGCGCACATCGAAGCGGTGCAGCCAGGGCAGTTTGGCGCCGTTGCGCTCGGTTACGCTGCCGCGGTTGCTGCTCAGGTAGTCATCCTGCTCGATAAATGCGTCGAGAATTTCCCACTGCTGAGCGGCAGTGAGCTGTACGTTGCCATCGCCATCAACCAGATCAACCAGCTGTGACTCTTCGAAGTTGCGGGGCACGTACATAAGGCGTATACCGGAACCGTCGCCGAAGCTGCCGGCGTAGGTATAGCTGTAACGACCCTGATCGCCACCCACATAAATAAGGGAGATGTTGGTCGGGAATTGCGCGGTGAACATGTTCGTGCTGTAAGTTGCCTGCGCCACAATGCGGTTTGGCGTATCGAAACGGGAGTAGCCGATCTCGGGATCGTTACGATTGTCGAATACGACATCCGGCCAGAGGGACTGTGCCTGCGAACCGCCAATCAGACCGTAGTCGCGGGCACGGCTCCAGGTATAGTTGAAGCTGGTAAACAGGCCGATATCCCAGGTTTTTTCGAGGCCGAGATTTACAGAGGTGTAGTTCCCTTTGTTGATGTTGGTGAGGTAGTACACTTCACGCAGATCTGAACCTGTTGCGCCCGGAAGCTGCTGTGTGTAAGTGTTGTAGGCATTGCCTGCAACATTTACCGATTCGCCGGTAGGCTGATTTGCGAGGTTGACGGCCAGCGGGCTGTTGTAGTCCTGAGAGTAGATAAACTCGAAGGTACCTACCATATCGAAAGGCAGGCGCTGATCAACGGCGATGTTGGTACGCCATACCTGTGGCAGACGGAAGTCATCAGCGGTGAGGTTAATCTGACTTGGGATTTCCGCGTCGAGGGTAGCGGGATCAGGACGGTAGACATTCGGATCGGCCTGGAAACCCTGCCACTCAGGGGCGTTTCCGGTGCCCCAGTCGTCAGCAAAGTAGCCGCGCTGTCCGCGGGTTACGCCGTTAGCATTGAGCTGATTGGAAATCCACACAAAAGGCAGACGACCGGAAAACAGGCCTGTTCCCCCGCGCACCTGTGTGCTTCTGTCGCCAAATACATCATAGTTGAAGCCGAGACGCGGTGACCACAGTGGATTAACACCGGGGAAAGCACTCACATCAGGCTCAATATTGGCACCACCGCGCGGGTTGGGGATAGAGAGGTTGAGTGCTTCAACCGCTTCGTTACGCGGGGCGTCGATGGGGTAAAACGGCAGGTCAACACGAAGACCGGCTGTCACTTTCAGATTTTGATTTACCTGAAACTCATTTTGCAGATAAAGTCCGACCTGCGCAAAAGAGACTTCATCGAGCGGCAACACGGTTGGGTTATCTACATCAAATGTGTAGCCGATGGCGAAGTGTGAGGGGCGAACGCTTGTGTCACCTTCAATCACAGAGCGGACAAAGTCGTCGTAGGTTGCGTAGCGGTACCATGAGTTCCAGACCGGGTTAAAGGCATTCGCGAAGGTCATGTATTCGAAGGAAGCACCGGCTGTGATGGTGTTGCGGCCCGTGAAATACGTCAGCGTATTTTCAATGTTGAAGGTGTCGTTTTCGAGGAGGTTCCCGACCGTGAACAGCTCGTTACCGAGTGCCATGTAATACACGTTCGGATTACCGCCTTCGGGTTCAAAGATTTCAATCATCGGAAACACATCGCCGCCGGGTACGCTGCGCTGCTGCGGCGTGCTCCAGGTGTTGCCGACGCGGAAGCTGTTGGCCAGGTTGTTACCAAATGAGGAGTTCAGCTCAGCAACAATGGAGGTCACGGTAGCGTCGGTTGAGTAGTGCGTATTCCGGAAAGTGAGAGCTTCGGGACCAAAACGGTTGGTGTTTCTGAAGCGCTCAGAGCCGGGGAACCCGCGGATACTGTTCCCGTTCACGAAGTTATCAACAAAGGAATCGAACAGGTTGAACCGCACCATCGCACGGTGCTGCTGATTGATGTTGAAATCGAGGCGGGCATTGATACGGAGGGCTTCGTTGGCGAAGGCAATGTCTTCAAAACGGCCGGGATCGAATCCGTAGATGTCGCGAATGCTGTCGCGTACAAACTGCGCCTGCTCGACGGGCACGCGGGTAATCTGTGCTCCGTCGGGTGTCTGACCCGGACGCAGGGCAAGGCGGTTGTCGCCGGGATTATCGGCTTCTTCCAGCTCGGCGTTGAAGAAGAAAAACAAGCGGTCCTGAATAATCGGGCCACCGACAGAAGCACCGATGGTGCGGGTGAAGGTATCTTCTACATTGATTTCATTATCACCGATTTGGGTACCCAGGAAGTCCTGATTGCGGTAGAAGACGTAGCCTGTGCCGCGGAACTGATTGGTACCGCTTCGGGTGATGGCGTTTACGTTAGCACCGGTAAAGCCGCCCTGACGCACGTCATAGGGCGCGAGGTTAATCTGTACTTCTTCGATTACATCAAGGCTGATGGGGTTACCGGCTGCAAACTGCGCGTTGCCCAGACCGAAGTTATTGTTGTACACATTACCATCAATGGTGTAGTTGTTGAAGCGGTTATCGCGACCGGCGAAGCTTGTGCCGCTGCTTTGCGGGGTCAGCTTGGTGAGATCGTTAATGCTTCTTGTGATGGTCGGTACGCTCGCAATGCGGTCAGACGTAACGTTGGTTGACGCCCCTGTACGCTCCTGATTAAAGATACGGTCGCCCAAAGCCGTAACAACAAACTCTTCGAGCTCAATATCTTCAGAGCTAAGCTCGGCATTCTGCACATAGGTTTCACCCAGACGCAGGAAAACATCCTCAACAACAAAGGTGCGGAATCCTACAAAAGATATGCGGATGGTGTATGGCCCGCCAACCCTCATATTTGAAATGCGGTAAGAACCATCCATCAAAGTAGTGGTTCCAAAAGTTGTACCCGAGGGTACGTGAACTGCGGTCACGTTTGCACCAGGCAGGGTTTCACCGGTATCATCGGTTACAACACCCGTAAGGGTAGAGGTAGTAACGCCCTGACCTATGGCCAGTGCCGGTATCATCAACAAACAAAAAACAGACAGTATAAATGATTTCATGTTCATTTATTGTGGTGAATAATTAGGGATTGAACTGCGTCAGCAATTTACCACTTATCCACCCACAGTTACTTTATCTGCGTGTTAACTTTTGGTCCGGGAGCCAAAATTTAAAACGGCTACGAATTAGGATTTTGAGAAACGAAGTACATGCTACTCAGGGTTTTTTAACTCCTTAAATTTTGTTCTGACGAACAACATCCCTGTAGAACTGCACCAAAGCTTCCTGAGAAAGGCCGGCATAATGCAGAACAAATATGGCGGCAAAAATGAGCTGAAGGCGTACAAAACCGTTTTCCCGGTACTTTCGGGCTGACGTTGTGAGCTGTCTGGGAATGATCACAAATCGCTTGCGCCTTCGAAGCTGCCTGATGAACACGTTATCTTCCATTACCACCAGGCTTTCGTCAAAGCCACCCTCCACTTCAAAAACGGGCCGCTGCACGAAAAGCCCCTGATCTCCGAATCGAAAAGGCAGCACATCGAAGCGCGTGAACCAGGCGTACAGCCGCATTACAGCAAGCGGCTCATCGAACGCAAGGCGGTAACAGCCGGACTCAGCCCCTTCCTTCACCCGGGCTCTGATGTCATCCAAAAATCCTTCCGGCGGGTATGAATCGGCATGCAGAAAAAACAGGATGGTTCCACGGCTTTTGGATGCACCATAATTCATCTGCGCGGCGCGGCCTTTGCGCGGCGACTGCAATACGCGGGCACCGGCTGCGCGGGCTTCCGCTTCGGTACCGTCGTCGCTTTGCGCGTCTACAACCAGACATTCGGCACGTCCGTCTTGTTCAAGCTGCGGTTTCAGAAAATGAACCAGCCTGCCGATGTGTCCGGCCTCCCGGTACACGGGTATGATGACGCTCACAAAAGCTTTGCTCACTGGCCTGCCTTTTTTTCTGACACTTCACGCAGATCAGAGAGATAGCGCTTCAGGCGCCTGTAATCGGCTTCCGTGTCCAGGTCACTTAACTCAGGAAGTAGGGCATAGCCCATCCGTTTTTGCTGTAAAATCTGCTGTGTTTCCGCAAAAACCCCGCTGTGACTCCACTGTTTCAGACCAAAAATACCAGGCACGTATCCGCGCATGCCAAGCAAGTAATAGCCTCCGTCGGCAGCCGGACCAATCACTACCGGGGCTGCGGTGAGATAGCGAAAGGCTTCCTTTAGCACCTCCGGCGACATCTGCGGGCAGTCGCTGCCAATGATTATCAGCTGCTCGTACCCCAAAGCAAAAACCTCCTGAAAAGCATGGGCCATGCGCTCACCGAGATTTGCCCCCTGCTGCACTTTCACTTTAAATCGGGCAGGAAACAAAAATCCTGTCGGGCCCGCCTCATGCATAAATGCAAAAACGTCCGCGCCGCTACGGCTTGCAGCGTCAATAGTTAGGTGCACGAGCGACTCATAAATACGCAGCGCCTTTTCAGCTCCGGTAGTTTGCGCCAGCCGCGTTTTTACCTTGCCCGCAATCGGACGCTTCAAAAACAAGATGATCGCTTTTTTTTCGGGGGATGTGTTTTCGGGCTGATTCATACCCCTCAGGTCGTAGCACCGCCACAGCTGCTGCCGGCACCGGCAGTACAGCCGAAACAGTGCTGATTGATGACGATCTCACGCTGATTGAGCGTATCTGCGTCAAAATCGCGAATGTGACGGCTTCCCGCCGAAGCTACCGGAATTTCAAGCATTTGGTTGAAGTCACAGTCGTACAAAATGCCGTTCCAGGCCACGGAGATGGTGTTGCGGCACATCACCCCTGCGGCTGCGGCCGGGTTGTAGGCATTCACCAGCTTCTGCATGTATTCATCCAGATTACCGGACATCAGCAAAAACTCGAGATAGCGGCTGATCGGCAAATTGGTGATGGTGAAGAGGTTGTTGAATACAATGCCGTGTTTCCGCTGCAGGTTTGCTTTGAAATCGGCTTCAAGAGACGCCTGATCCGCCGGCAGAAATGCACCTGCAGGGTTATACACGAGGTTCAGCTCGAGTCCGGTGCCCGGCTGTCCGTAGCCAATGCGGTTGAGATCCAGCAAGGCCTCAACAGAACGATCATAGGTACCTTCGCCCCGCTGTTTGTCGGTCGTGAATTTGTTGTAGAACGGCAGCGAACAGGTCACCTGCAGGCCCTGCTTTTTGAAAAACTCCGGAAAAGCACGGTATTTGGGGTTAGTGACCAGAATAGTGAGATTTGAACGCACGATAATAGTACGGCCGGGCTTGCTGATTCGCTCCACAAACCACTGAAAATCCGGGTGCATTTCCGGCGCACCCCCGGTGAGGTCAACGGTATGGGCGTCAATTTCTTCAATGGCACGAATGCAGTGTTCGAGATTCTCCCGCGTCATTAGCTCTTTGCGATCAGGCCCGGCATCCACATGGCAGTGCTTGCAGGTCATGTTGCAGAGATAGCCCAGATTCATCTGGAAAATATCAATGCCGGTTGGTTTGAGCGGGTACAGTCCGCTTTGTCCGAGCATCTGCCCAAACCTCGGCAGTGTAGCCAGCACCGGTGTCTCTTCATTCAGAATGCGCAGCTGTTCCCGCGGATCTTTGAGTGCGTGTCCCCTTGAAGCGAGCGAAGTCACCTTCATCTACATACCCAGTTTTTTGGCTTTGTTCATCATTTGCACGCCGTGAACCAGCGAGGCGCCCCCGCGAATGGCGCAGGCTACGTGCACCGCTTCCATCATTTGGGCTTCGTTGGCGCCCTTTTCGAGCGAGGCTTCCGTGTAGGCGTCAATGCAGTAGGGGCACTGAACTGTGTGGGCTACGGCGAGTGCAATCAGGGCTTTTTCGCGGGCGCTAAGCTCCCCTTCTTCGAATACTGAGCCGTAATAATCAAAAAACTTCTGGGCGAGTTCTGGTTCAAAATCCGCGATATCACCGAATTTCTTGAGGTCTTTGGGGTCGTAATAAGTTTTTTCCATCTCTGAATAGTAAAAGTAAAAGTGAGCAATGCATACAATTGAACTACCGGAATCTCTGGCTGAGAAGGTACCCTTCCATACCATACCGCTTCCATGTATCCGATTTTAAAGCAATACGGGCTGTAATAGTTCGCTGAAGTCGGTATTTTAGCCGCTGCTTCAATTCAAAATAATAACCATTACTCCCCTATTCCATGAAAAAAACTATTCTTCTGTCAGCCTTTTTGTTTTGTCTGATTTCAGCTATGAGTCTCTTCGGACAAACGCAAACGGCAGAGGCACAAGCCACAGACGGGCTTGTTGGTGTTGGCATTATTCTGGGTGAACCCAGCGGACTTGCTGCACACTACTTTTTAACCGAGAACACCGCACTTGCCGCCGGGTTGGCATGGTCTTTTTCGGGCAATAACCGCCTGCACATGCACATTGATTATCAGATCAACAACTTTGAGCTGTTCGATGTGGAGTCCGGAAGGCTCAGCTTTTATTACGGTCTGGGCGGCAGAATGCAAATTCGCGAAGACCGTCACGACAAACTCGGGGTGCGTATCCCGCTCGGACTAAATTACTTCTTTGCGGATATCCCGCTCAGCATATTTATTGAAGCGGTCCCGGTTTTGGATCTGATCCCCGACACTGACTTCAGCGCTAACGGCGGGCTTGGCGTACGCTATCACTTCTAACCCGCATCATTCACCAGGAAATTTTCTTGTGGGTTAAGCAGCTCCTGTAAACATCACGAGTACTGAAAAGCAAAAAGCCTGATTCCATCGCTGAAATCAGGCTTTTTTTAAAGGTATTCTTGCTATTCCGGCAGTTAGTCCTTGTGCTGATACAGGTGCACATCGCGCTGCGGAAACGGAATGCTGAGGCCTTCCTTGTCAAAGGTTTTGTACACTTCTTCATTCATCTTAAAAAATACGCCCCAGAAATCGCCTGAATTCACCCATGCACGCACCACAAAATCGACGGAGCTGTCACCAAGTTCCTTAACAGCAATGAAAGGTGCGGGATCTTTGAGAATCCGCTCATCGGCTGCAATGAGGCGGTTAAGGACTTCATAGGCTTTGTCAACGTCATCGCCGTAAGCAATGCCGAATGTCCAGTCAACCCTGCGGGTTGGCATCATTGAGAAATTGGTGAGTGAGCTTGTTGAAAGACCGCCGTTGGGAATGATGATAACTTTGTTATCCGGCGTGTGCAGCACAGTGTTGATAACCTGAATTTCCTTCACCGTACCCATGTGTCCCTGCGCCTGAATAAAGTGACCTACTCTAAAGGGCTTGAAAAGCAGGATCATAACGCCACCGGCAAAATTCTGTAGGGTACCGGATAGCGCAAGACCAACGGCAAAAAAGGAAGCCGTAATGATGGCAATGAACGAGGTCATTGGTACGCCAAGAATAGAGATGGCAGTTATATAGACCAATACTTTCAGAAGAACATTGGTTACACTACCAATAAATGTCTGCAGGGCTTCATCGGTATCACTCTTTTCCAGAGATTTCTTTACCAGGCGGGTCAGCGCTCCGGTAATCCACAAACCGATAATGAGCACCAGGATCGCACCGACCAGCTTCGGACCAAAAGTAACAACTAAATCGGTGAGCGCTTCGGGGCTTAAATAGCTTTCCATGTAGTATGTATATTAGAATTAGTTTTCCGTCAGGGGCTTTCCCTGATTTGTATTTAAATATGCCTCATAAAATAACACAGATACCTAAGACAGCCAAAATCTGCCAAACGGCACTAATTTTACCACCAAGTGGTTAGGGTTTCGAAACCGTTTATCCCCATTTATTTAGCTCATGAGCATGAAAACTTACTACAACAACACAATAGCCCTCATCACAGGGGCATCTTCCGGTATTGGCCGGGAAATGGCCCTTCAGCTTGCAGCATTGGGAAGCAAGCCCGTTTTGGTTGCCCGCCGCAAAGACCGTCTCGAGCAACTTGCCGACGAGATCAAAACCAAGTTCGGTATTGAATCCCTCATTTTAGCCAGTGATCTCTCCAAGCCTCATGCAGCCGCAGCCCTGTACAGCGCGGTGCAGGAAGCCGGTCTGAAGCCTGACATTCTTATCAACAATGCCGGATTTGGATTTCAGGGCGGATTCCTGAAAGGCGACGCCCGCACCTATCATGAGATGACCATGCTCAATATGACCGCCCTCACTGAACTCACCTATTTCTTTCTGCCGGCTATGGTTGAACAGAAAAAAGGCGGCATATTAAATGTAGCCTCCATGGCCGGTTTCGCGCCCATCCCCTACTTTGCAGTATATGCGGCAACCAAAAGCTATGTAAACAGTTTCGGATGTGCACTTTGGCATGAAATGAAAGATTGCGGCGTACACGTAACTACCCTTTGCCCCGGCCCGGTACAAACAGAGTTTTTTGAAGTTTCCGGGGCTAAACCTCAGGACCTGCCCGTGCGAAACATACAAACCGCACGGGAAGTAAGCGAAACCGGGCTGAAGGCACTTTCCAAAAATGAGATGCTGGTGCCGACTTCAACGACCTTAAAAGTTATGAGCAAAATCAGCGCCCTCGTACCTCTTAAAGCCAATATGAGCACTGCCGCTTCCTTTATGAAAGACACCTAAAACCCGCATAACCGCAGCGTCCAACTTTTATATCATGCCGCTTACCCTGTTTCTTTGGGGGAGCGGCATTTTTTTATATGTAAAATGGACTTAATTTGATAACTTAAAAAACTGTAACGCCTGCACTAACCCGCATTATTCACCAAGAAATTTGCTTGCTGGCAAGGCGAAGATGAAAACTCAGCGGAAGGGTACCTAAGTACCCTGAGTATGAGTTTTCCTCTTCAACGCAGCCAGCGGGGAAATTTCGCAGTCTTTACACCACACTCAAATTTGAGCCACTGGTGTTTTTTTTCTAAGCCAAATTTAAACATACACTTAGCAAACAAATCCTGTTTAATAGTGAATAATGCGGGCTAACGCAATTCAACCTTAGATTCTCACTAACTCATATCAGTAAGCATGCAGACTGACGCGACCAATTCGAATAACGCCCTGTTCGAAAATGATTATTGCCTCGTTTCCGCTGAAGGCAACTTTATCCTCAAAACCAATTCTTTTTTCGAAGCAAGAACGCTTGAAACCGGCATTACAGCTGAAAACGCTGCCGAAAAGGCAGCCCATTACGCTGAAGCCTTTTCCCGTTTTGCGGATGAGTTACGTGAGAAAATAAACGCGCTTCCCGCACTTCTGAGCACTGAAGAAGCTGAGAAAGCCAAAGCAGAGCTCAAAGGTGTTCTTGAAACCGCACAGGCAGCCGGTGATTTTGACGAACTTTTCGCCACCCTATCCACCGCTATCGAAGCAAAGCAGGTCGCGCCCGGTTCAGATGAAGAAAAAGCAGCTGCAGCTGTAACCGAAGCGCCCGAAACAGTGGAAGCAGAAGCAGAAACGCCAGCCGAAGCCGAAGAAGCTGCCGAAGCACAGCCTGAAGCTGAAACGCCATCAGATCAAACTCCCGCTGCCTCAGCAGATAAAAAAACCGAGACCGGGACCGGGACCGAGCCGCAGGCAGAAACCGAATCTGACGCAGATGAATCCGGGGAAGTTACTCCTGAGCAGTATTACAAGAACCTGACGGCCAAGGCCGCGGCGCTTTCCGAAATTAAGAATACCAAGGAAGCCTCCGCACAATATGATAAGCTGAAAGAAGAGTGGTCAGCAGGTCCGGCTTTCGACCACGTTGACTACTACAAGCTCAAGGATAAATTTGAAGCAGTCGAAAAAGAGCTTGAAACCCGCCGCCTTGAGTATCAGAAGCAGCAGCAGCAGAAGCGCGAAAACAACCTGAAGTACCGCGATGAGCTTTTAGACCGGATTCAGAAAATCATCGACAGTAAAAAGTGGAAAGCTTCCGGCGAAGTCAACAGCCTGAAACGTAAGTTCGAGAACGTAAAGCCGCTGCCGCAGGAAGGTACCGACGTACAGGAAGCGCGCATGCAGGAGCTCAGCGATACCTTCGAAGCCCATCGCGTTGAGTACATCGTTGAAATGCGCAAAAAAGAAGAAGAAAACGAGCAGGGTAAGCGACTCATTCTCGACAAGATGAAGCTTCTCATTTCCGGTGCAGCCGAAGGCACGCCCGACTGGGATAAGCTCGATGGCGAAATGAATCAGCTCACCAAAGACTGGCGCAAAATCGGCCGGGTGGCCAAAGAAGTAGAAGATCAGCTGTGGAAAGAATACCATCAGCTGCGCGATCAGCTCATCGAAACCCGCCTCGAACGCGACGCGGCCTACCGCGAACAAACCGAAGCGAATATCCGCAAGCGCGAAGCCCTGATCGAAAAAGCGCAGGCCCTTACAAGTGCTGAAAGCCTTGCCGAAGCCTCCCGTGAAATCAATCAGCTCCACAAAAAATGGAAGCAAATCGGCGCAACACCTCAGAAAAAGCACGACGAGCTCTGGGACGCCTTCAAACAGGCAACCGACGCTTTCAATGCGCACCGTTCTGAAAACAGCGATCAAATTGCCGAAGAAGAGAACAAAAATCTCGAAGCCCGCGAACAGCTCATTAAGCAGATTGAAAAGCTCATTGAAGACGGTGCCTGGAAAGGCAGCACCAAAGCCGCCGAAAAAATCTTTGAGCAGTGGAAAGCCATTGGCCCCGTGCCGCGCCGTAAGTCTAACTCAACCTGGCGCACTTTCCGCAAGCTGATTGATACCTACTACAAAAACCGCCGCGAGCACTTCAAGAGCGTCCGCTCCGATCAGAAAGACAACCTCGCGCAAAAGCAGGAAATCGTAGATAAAATCACAACGCTTGCCGAAGCGGAAGACATCGAAGCCGCTCTCGAAGAAGTAAAACAGCTTCAGGAAGCCTACAAAGAAATCGGCTTTGTCCCCATCAAGCAAAAAGACAAAATCTGGGACGCTTACCGCAAAGCCTGCGATATTTTCTTCAATCAGCTCCGGGAGCGGGGCTCCAAAGGGGCAGCACGCAGCTCCGGTAACACCGGCGGCGGCAGAAGCAGCGCACCCGTTTCAGAGACCCGCAAGATCACCAACGACTTGTTCCGCCTGCGGAAAGAAGCCGAAGAAATCCGCAACCAGATCCTGAATTACGCGGATACAAAAACCTACTTCAAGCCCAACAAAAAAGGTCAGAAGCTGATTGATGAAATTCAAAACAACATCGATCAGGCGCAGCAGAAACTGGATCAGAAAGAAGCACAGATTCTGGAGCTCCAAAACAGACTCAACGACCTTGAGTCGGGCACAGCTGAATAAATCCGGCACTTAACATAAGCTTTCACAAGCCCGGTTTACGCCATGTAAGCCGGGCTTTTTTGTGGCATTCATCCAAAATAATCCGCAACATTACAGCCTGCATGCGTAGGCATTTGCTTCAGAAATGCAACGACCTCTGGAGTAAACGCCATCAAAAGCCGGTCGCCCTGACCGCAACGCAGGGTGCAGGTTTAAGCTTTTATTTTTTTGGGTAAACTCCGTGAACATCAGGGGTTCCGGTGCAGATCGGGATATCCCAATCCTGCGGTTAATCCCTTGCTTTTTTTCAGATTCGGACTAAACTTACGCATGTACCCTGAACCGGGCGCATGCATCTTGCTGTCTCACCCAAAGCTGAAGCAGTAAGCCGATAAAAGCCCGCCCGGACTGTTGCCGGCTTTCTGTATTTTACTTTACCCCAACACTGCGTCAGGGATTCAGGCCTGTCCCAAATAACCGACTGATCCCGATTTCCAAAAATCATCCCGCTTTGCCGCACGCCTCTTACAAATCGGCCCGCATCATCGACCGCCCCGGACTGCAGTTCAGCTACCTCGGCGTAGTGGGCATTGTCGTGTTTCTCCTACTGCGGCACAGCTTCGATTTTTACATGGGCATCAGTGACGCCCAAAACAAGGATCAGGCAACCCAAACCGCACTGCAGACCGCGGCACAACTCGGGCTTCACAGTGATACGCTAAGCACCATCACCCTGCGCTATCACGCATTACCCCTGTACCGGCAGCTGCAGCAGGAGCGCCTCATTTCTGCCTCACCACAGCAGTTCAACCGCTCCGACCTGCCTGTATCCGGCTGGGAAATCACAGCAGGGGAAAACATCCGGGAGCTTCAGCTCCTCACAAATGCCGATATCTTACTGGATCAGCCCGGCGGGTTCCGGGTCCGCCTCACCAACCGCGGTCGCGTCACAGATTTCACAACAGGCCGCCAAAACAAACTGATTCTCCCCGGCATCCCGAATGAGACCCGGCTTGCCGCACTTGCCGATTCCGTCTTCGGCTACACCGTTTCGGGCTACGATTTCCAGGAAGAAACCTTCTCAGCCGACAGGCAGCAGTTTATATTTGAACGCGACGCCCCAGGGTTCGGAAATCCGCAGCACCTTAAATTTGTGATCAGTACGCCCGCAAACGGTGAAGAAAACGCGTTTCAGCTGCACCGCTTTACGGCCGCTTTTTCAGCCGATCCGCCCTCCGAAACACCGTACTGGTCTGCCTTCTGGCAGTCAACCTCCATACTCATCACGCTGGGAGCCTTCACCCTTCTCATTCTGGTAACCTCCATCCGGCAGATCTATCGTGGCCGCATGGAGTGGAAGCGGGCTTTATTCATTTTCGGCGGCGTTTTGCTGGCACAGTACCTGTGGCAGATTCTCTGGCTTGGCGGCACCTATTACGGCATCATCGACGCTTCCATCATCACCATCGATCAGCTCTCCCAACTGATTCTGGCCATCGGTATCGGTCTGTACGCTGCCTTTGCCTACGTGGCCTGGGAGTCGCTGGCACGGGAACTCAAAAGCGGGCAAATTCCCGTAATTGACGCCGTTTGGCGCTTCGATTTCATGAAATATGAAGCCGGAGCCGGCATTCTCACAGGCTATGGTTTCGCGGGCTTCTACTTTGCCATCCTCGCCCTCAGCCTGCACAGTTTCGACCTGATTTTACTCCCGCATCAGAGCTCAGGCGACAGCAGTCAGGAGCTCCTTTCTCTCGCGCCCGGTCTGTCGGTATTCCTGAGAAGCTGGCTGGTTTCTATGATTTTTGTTATCGCGCACGTAGGTTTGATTTACAACATAGTCAGCTTCACAACCCTAAACGACAGCCTGCGGATGGGCATCAGCATGATTGCAGCGGCTGCAGGAATGTTTGTGTTACTTCCGCCCTTCGGTACCGACGGCAGCCCGCTGCAGCTCTTTTTCATTTGTCTCACGCTGAGCGTCCCGCTCGTGCTTTCGTACCGTTTCTTTGGGATTGTTTCGGGCATCATCTCATGGTTCGTGTTTTTTGCAGGCCTGCGCCTGTTCTCCATCAGCGTTTTCGAGCCGCACTTTGCCTCCGCACAAAGCCTCCTCCTGTTAGCGGCACTCATCATACCTTTCTTACTGGGTCTCGTTTCCGTACTTTTCGGGCAGCGCCTTGGCAGCAGCAACTCTTATGTGCCGGCCTATGAAGCATCCCGCAAGCAGCAGCTGCGTACCGAAAAAGAGCTTGCCATTGCCAAGGAAAGTCAGTTTAACCTCCTGCCTGCCAAAGCCCCTGAACTCCCCGGACTGGATGTATATGGGTTTTTCCTGCCCTCTTACGAAGTCGGGGGCGATTTCTACGACTATCAGCTGCTCGATCAGCCCGATAACAAACCGGGCAAACTTGCTGTTGCCATTGTTGATGTTTCCGGGAAAGGTATGCAGGCCGCATTCAACGCTATCTTCACGAGCGGCCTGCTCCTGAGCCGCATATTCACCGACAATCCGGCCGGGGTTCTCACGCAAATCAACCCCACACTCTGCAAAAAAACGGACCCCCAAACCTTTATCACCTGTCAGGTTGGTTATATCGGCCTCACCGACCTGAAGCTGGAAATGGCGAATGCGGGTCATTGTCCGCCCATTCTCAAACGCGACGGAAAGTGCCGTTACCTGCCGCTGCCAAATCCCCGCTTCCCGCTGGGTTTCCTGCCTAAAGTGACCTATCTCAACAGTGAAGTACAGCTTCAGCAGGGCGACCTGCTCATGTTCTATTCCGACGGGCTCCCCGAAGCCCAAAGTCCTGACGGCGACCGCATGAACCCGGAGCGGCTGTTGCATTACGTTGAAGCCCTGCAAACCGAGCCGATGACCTCCGCAGAAATCTGCCGGGAAATCAAGCAGCACTTCCTCACGTTCAGCAACTACGAGCTTGCCGATGATACAACACTGATCTGCATCAAGGTCACCGGTTGAAGTATGTTTATTTTTCACGCAGCTCAATCACCAATCTGTCAATCAAACCCCGCCCTTACCGCACCATGCTGAAATTTTTGGACTGTGCTTTTTTCCGCAGTTGTGCTGCCCTAACGCTGCTGCTTTTTGGGGGAATGATAACTTTCCCCGGCTATACGAAAGCCGCCGACGGGCTGCATGCTGCGTCTTTTAACAGCAATTCTTTTGGGAGTGCGGACGACATCCGGCGGGCAACAGCAACCAGGCTTTTCGAACTTTCGCGCCTTGACGCATTCACCCGTAACAACACGTCCAGCATTCAGGAGATCCTGACCGATCTCATCGCAGATCAGCAGGATGAAACTTTTCGGGACGTCATTTTTGACGCCTTCCGGCAGGAGATTCTCGAAGAAGTGCTGAAACAGAGCCTGACCCGCAGCCTGCGTGAACCCGCAGCAACGGAGACCATCGCGCATTTGCGTGAGCCGGAAATACAGGCCCTCATGCAGCAGCTACACGACAACGACACCGATTTCAGTGATCCGGATACAGCGGAAGCCTTTGAAGCCTACCTGCTTGAAACCGAGCTTCATCCGGAGAAATTTGAAACCCGCATCAGCCTGCTCAGTGAAATCCTGCGCGTATCGCAGACAGCCCGCCTCACCGTGCAGACGCTTGAAGACTTTCTCACCATCATCATTTTTGCACTCAATCAGGCCAACCCGGAAGAGCAGCGGCTGAGTGACCGGGAAGTAAATGAACTCATAGTCTCGCTCCGGTCCAACTTCCGCCAGCTTTTTGACAACGTGCTGCTTTCTGTTGCCCTCTTTGCCACCCGCGACACAGACGAAGAAGTCCTTGGTAGGCACCTCCGTTTCCTCACTTCCGGGAGCGGTTCCTGGTACATCCGAACTTATAACAGCGCGGTGCTCAATGGTTTCGGCGAAATCAGTGAGCAGGTAGCCGCCGGACTCGCAGCATGGGCCATTGAACAGGCGGAAGAACCTGACGCTTTAGAGGATTAATATGTATCTTTAGTAATAGCCCGAACCCATTCTAAACGCGGATACATGTACGCATACCTTTCTCAGACGCTGCTGCTCACCTTTATGATTACCCTCCTCACTGTACCGGTAAACGCGCAGGAAACTCAGCATCCCCGTACCGTTCAGCAGGCCGTCATTACCCTGGCCGAAGAACTGAATGAGGAAACCCGGCAGCAGTACCGGGAAATGGAAGAAGAAGCATTTGTGGGATATGGGATCAGTTTATCTGATCTGGGCAGCACAATCATCAGCCGCTGGGAGCTGGGCGGACATAACACGCTGAGCTCGTTTTTCAACAATCAGGGATTGCATACCCCTACGGAAATGGCCGAAGTCATCCTTACCAGCCTGCATCGCTACCTCAACGGACGCCCCATGCGGCTACATGCTCAGATCCGGGAAATGCGGGCATTTTGGGAGGGGGAAGAGCCCTAAACCGACATAAAGCTGTAATAATGCGCACAAGCCAAACAAGCCAAAACAAAAACGAAGAAAGCAGTCGGGGTACCGGTATTGTGGTCATCTGTGTACTTCTCGTTTCAGTATGGCAGCTCATTCTGCTGATGCTTTTTCAGTTTGATCCGCAGGCTTTTTTACTTTCCGCAGTAACCGGTATGGCCATTGCCACCTCTGCGGGCTTTCTGGCGCTGTATTTCTCTGAGAAGCCACACCGCGTACAAGGCGTCACCATCGTAGTCCTGCTTGCGGGTTATCTTCAGGTCGTCACCCTGCCGCATGATCGTTTTGAGGCTCGTCCGCTCGATGAATTCCGGGCCGCGGCTGGTTTGCTGCTGCAACCCGAGGCCATACAGGCCGATATCCTTTTCCAGCGCCCGCGTGCTCCCTTTGCACTCGCCACCGCTGCCGTACACAAATATCAGGACGACCTTCCGGAGCACTCCTGGTTCGTTCGCTTCCATGATGACGCCGCCGATTCGGGTCACCTGATTAATATTCGCAGCAATATGGCTGCAAGCTCTCATCCCGCATTCCGCAATGCACGCATTATTGAGGACTTTCTGGTGTTTGAGATCGAGCAGTACGGGGAACATGTACTCTACCGTCTGCCGCTATCCGACAGTGCCCTTCCCTTCACCATCTTCGGTACACCTCTGCACGATGAAGGGGGATATGACATTATAGAGGCGCAGGTCTATCCCCACATACTGTCGCCTGCACAGCAATCCCACTTTCACATCTTGTTTTTCAGACTGCTCAACCTTCGCTTCCGATAGTCATTCCTTTTATGTCTGAACCATCTCTTTCTTCCGCTTCATCCGCTGAACATCACATACCCTTGCCGGTAACGCTTATTACCGGATTTTTGGGAGCGGGCAAAACGAGCCTGCTCAACAAGCTGCTCACCCGCAGCGACGCAAGCCGGATCGCGGTCATCCAGAACGAATTCGGTGAAATCAGCATCGATCACGAGCTTGTGCTGCGCGAAGAAGACGGCATATTCGAGATGAAAAACGGCTGCCTGTGCTGCGCCGTACGCGATGATTTAATCCGCGTGCTGGAAACCCTCAAAACAAGACGGCAGGATTTCGACCGCATCATCATCGAGACGACCGGTATGGCCGACCCGGTTCCGGTGGCGCAGACTTTTTTCAGCAGCATCTACATTCAGCGGGATTTCCGCCTCGACGGCATCATCACCGTGACCGACGCCCTGCACCTGCCGCGGCAGCTCGCCGAAACTGCGGAGGCGCGGCAACAGCTGCTCTGCGCCGACCTCATCCTCCTTAACAAAACAGATCTGGCAGGAGATGCGCAGATCAGCGAAAATCTCAGACTGATCCGCGAAATCAACCCCGAAGCGCCGGTTGTGCCATGCACGCAAGGGAATGTTTCTCCGGAACAGCTTTTCAACATCTCGGTTTTTCATCCCGACCGGCTGCACGGTATTGAGGACAGCTTCGACCATCAGCCGCACGCGCACGAAACTTCGGAAGGTCACGAAGCCCATCCAAAAAAACACACGCATACCCACGCGCCTGAGGCGGTTCATAGTGCAGGCGTTTCCTCCTTTAGTCTGTCGCTGCCCGGCGAAATGGATCTGGAACGGCTTGATGCCTGGCTGGGCATGCTCCAAATGCTGCACGGCGGCACGCTCTACCGCATGAAAGGCATCCTCAACCTGCCCGATGAAGACCGCTGTTTTATCTTTCAGGCCGTGTTCAGCGTCATTCAGGGCGACTTCGGACGCCGCTGGAAGCCGGATGAAGCGCGCCTCAACCGCTTTGTGTTCATCGGGCGTAACCTGAACAAGCAACTGCTCGATGAAGGCTTCCGGGCCTGCCTCGTACAGCCGGAGACGGCCGGCTGAGGCCATTCGCCGGCTTGTCCGCTTTTGCAAAGAATCGTATTTTGAGAAGATACTTCCTCCCTGATTCATCCACCCTTTTCAGGCCTTTACCGGTTCATGGTGAAGGCCTTTTTTCGATTATTACTTCTAATCCTTTCGGTCAGCAGACCGACTGTTTTTCTTCGACTTATGTTCCCCGTATTACTGTATTACAACTTCAAGCCCATCGCTGACCCGCAGGCTTTCCTGCAGCGGCAGCGCGATTTCTGCAAAGTTCACGGCCTGCTCGGCCGCATTTATGTTTCCGAGGAGGGCATCAACGGCACGGTCTCAGGTTCGCAGGAAGCTTCCGAAGCCTACAAGCAAATGCTTCGCGCCGAGCCCGGTTTTGCGGATACAGAGTTCAAGGAAGACGAAGCCAACACCGTGCCTTTTGCACGCCTAAGCGTGAAACTGCGTCCCGAAATCGTGACCATCAAGAGTCCGATTCCGCTTGATCCGACAACGGAAGGCGGGCGGCATCTTAGCCCGCAGGAGTGGAAAGCCATTATGGAATCCGGCGATGATTACGTGATTATCGACGCCCGCAACAACTACGAGAGCAAGGTCGGGCACTTCGAAGGCGCCATACTGCCGGACCTCAAAAACTTCTATGATTTCCCGCAGTGGGTGGACGAAACGGCTGAGCAGGAAATCCCAAAAGACAAAAAAGTGCTGATGTACTGCACCGGCGGCATCCGCTGCGAGAAGTTTTCGGTGCTGATGAAAAAGAAGGGCTGGCTGGATGTAAATCAACTGCACGGCGGCATCCTCAACTATGCCAAAGAAACCGGCGGCGTGCATTTTCGGGGGAAGTGCTTCGTGTTCGATGACCGGCTCGTGGTGCCCGTAAATCCGGAAGATGAAGAGCCCATCGCGCACTGCGAAATCACCGGCGTACCGGCTGATACCTACCTCAACTGTGCCAATATGGAGTGCAACCGCCTGTTTGTGTGCAGCGAAGAAGGCGCGCGGCTGATGGAAGGCGCCTGCTGCGAAACCTGCAAAAATCAGCCGTACAAGCGCCCTTTCAGCCCCGAAAACGCCTTTGCGCCCTTCCGGAAATGGTACAAATATTTCGGTGAAGACTTCAAAGTCCGCGAAACCGGCGGGTGCAGTTAGGGTGATGCGCGAAGCGCTGCCGGTACCTGCCGGAGCCAGCTGTCCTGTCCGGATTCAGCAGCCCTACGCGCACACCTACGCGTTTCGCGTGAAGCCTGCCGATGCCGGGAAAAATCTCCTCAGCTTTTTATGTGAGCGCTTCCCTTTTCGGGACGAAACCGGCTGGCGGCTGCGCATCGCCGACGGTCGCGTGCAGCTGAACCAATTTCCCGCCGACCCGATTCAGCTGCTCTGCACCGGTGATATCATTCAGCACACCAACCTGCACGTCACGGAACCTTCCGTACCCGATTCGGTACGCATTGTCGCAGAATCCCCGGACTTCCTCCTCGTCGAAAAGCCCGCCCCCATGCCCGTTCACCCCGGCGGACGCTACAACCGGAACTGCCTCACCGAAATCCTCAAAGAAAACGGCTACGCGGAGCTGCACCTCATTCACCGGCTTGACGCAGTCACCTCCGGCCTGATGCTGCTTGGGAAAAACCCCGATTTCAGCCGCGAAGCCTCAGCGCTGTTCCGCTCCGGCGGTGTGGAAAAAATGTACTATGCGCGGGTTCAGGGTCTGCCGGACTGGGAGGAAACAAGCTGTGATCAGCCGATTGGCCGGGCGAAGGGGTTCCGCTTTGCGTGTCTGCCGGAGGGTAAACCGGCACGATCCGTTTTTCGGGTGATGACGCGGGGCTCGGCCAACAGCATTGTGGCCTGCGAGCCGGTTACGGGACGTACGCATCAGCTGCGGCTGCACCTTGCCTGGCTGGGACATCCGGTTTCCGACGACCTCGTCTATCAGCCCGGCAACGCGCACCGGCTGCAAAACCGGGCCATTTGCCTGCACAGCGCGCACCTCCGCATTCCTGCGCTTGCTGTTGATGGCAGTCTGCCCGTACCTTCAGACTGGTATGAAAATCTCTGATCACTTTCTGATACACCGCCTGACGCTTCTCACACTTCTGCTGAGCCTGAGCGCCTGCGGCATCTTTGAAACCCGCACCCCGGAAGAACCCGGCAGCGGTGCAGGAAGCGGCTTTCAGCAGCCGGACCGAGCCGAAGTGGTGATCCGCAACCTGCAGTCGGCCATTGCGGGCCTGAACACGCTCAACTACATGCGCAGCCTGAATGAAGAAAATTTCAGCTTCAGTCCCTCCGCCTCCGCTTTTGACAACGACCCGCTGATCTGGCAAAACTGGAGCCGCCAAAGCGAAGAAAACTACTTCAACAATATGCGCGCTTCATCGCAAAACCAAACCGGGCATGCGCTTGTACTGTCCGATGAAGAACGCACACCGCTACCCGGCGGAGGCGAGCGCTATACCGCGAGCTACTCTCTAACCATTTTTCACAACCGCACGGGTCAGGGCATCCCGACGGTAGCAAGCGGCACTTTGATCATGGACCTTGTACAGGGAGAAGACGGCTTGTGGTCTGTTGAAAGCTGGGCAGATAATGCCGGCGGCTCACCGTTTACCTGGAGCGACTTTAAGGTTACGTTTTCCCGTGACTAAGCTGCATCAGGCTCCCGGAATGTTTCATGGCGCTTAGGCCGGGATATCAGGGATAAGTTTACCTCCACACAATTTTGCCCTTACTCAGGCTGCCATGAACACCACTTAGCACGCTGATATTCATTGGGTTACATCAAATAAAAGATCTTACCGTCAATAATGCGGAGGAGGTAAGCTTTTTAGAAGTCCCTGATTCCTTGATGGGAGATTTAGCCCAAACATGATGGTCAGCGCCTGCAAATAAACGGGATTGTGCGACCAATTATGCTGAAAATACAGCTGCTTTCAAACAGTCTGACAAGCCGGGCAAAGCTTGCTATATCAGCTCATCGCTAAGCTTGTTTTGTAAAATATGATGAATCCACTATGGATATTCTGTATATAAATCGCACGCATTCCAGGAAAATACATCAATAATAAAAACATGTGCTTAAGAACATAAAATTGTATTTTGAACGAAGCGGTGAATTAGTTGTTCAAACATGTAAACACTCAATAGCAGGAACTTGCACTATAGGTACGGGTATTTGGAAGGGTGTTACATTGCTGAAGTTCAATTGCTAACATAAAAACTAATTCATCACAATGAGTAATCTTAAAATTTTGATTCTATTTGTTGCTTTCGGCCTTTTTCTGAAAGCCTGCGACAGCAGCAGTTCAACCTCTCCCATTGATCCGGAAGAGCCAAATATTGTAGAAGTCGCGGCGGCCAATGAGCAGTTCTCAACACTTGTTTCCGCCCTTCAGGATGCTGACCTTGTCGGTGCACTCGAAGGTGCAGGACCTTTTACCGTATTTGCGCCAACCAATGATGCATTTGCAGGACTACCCGATGGCACGCTCGAAAGTCTGACATCGGAGCAGCTCACTGATATTCTGACATATCATGTGATTACCGCTGAAGTACCTTCAACTGCATTGCAGCCAACACAAACCGTAACGGCTTTGAATGATCAGGAGCTGTTCATCACCGCTGAGAATGGAAACGTAACGGTTAACGGCAACGCGGGTGTAATCACCGCTGACATTACCGCTTCCAACGGCATAATCCATGCGGTAAATCAGGTATTGCTGCCCGATGCTTTTGGCACCATCGTTGATAATGCGCAAAAGCGTTACTTCCTGAGCACTCTGGTTTCAGCTGTTGTGGATGCCGGCCTTGCCCCAACACTCTCCGATGCTGAAGCCGAGTTTACCGTATTCGCACCAACCAATGAAGCATTTGATGCCATTGCAGACGTTCTGCCGACCCTCACACCTGAAGAACTCACCAATGTGCTGCTCTATCACGTACTTGACACAAGCGTGCTTTCATCAGATCTGCAGGGTGAGCAGACTGTTCCAACCCTTGCTGGTTCCGACATCACAGTAACCGTCACCGACGGTACCGTGCAGATTAATGATGCAGCAACGGTAATCTCAGCTGACAATGTGGGAACAAATGGCGTTATCCACGTTATCGATACAGTCCTGATTCCGGGTGCACAAGACAACACCATCCCCGGAATCGCCGCTGGTAATCCTGATTTCTCTACACTGGTAGATGCGCTTGGTCAGGCTGGTTTGATTGACGCACTTTCCGGTGAAGGGCCATTCACCGTCTTTGCACCCACAAATGATGCGTTCGAAAGTCTTCCTGAAGGTACGCTTGAAAGCCTGACTCTTGATCAGCTCACCGGTATTCTGACCTATCACGCAATTGCAGCAGCCGTCGCTTCAGGAGATCTTGAGCCTGAGCAAACCGTTGCAACCCTGGGTGGCGAGCCGATTTTCATCACTTTTGACGGCACCAATGTTACCGTGAATGGTACGGCAACCGTAACCATTGCTGATATCGAAGCTTCAAACGGCTTTATTCATGCCATTGACGGTGTGTTACTCCCCGACATATTTGGGAGCGTGGTTGATAATGCCATCAAGCGTTACTACCTGTCTACCCTTGTGGGTGCCGTAATTGACGCTGATCTTGTGACCGCCTTGAGCGACGAAGATGCGAACTTTACGGTATTCGCACCAACAAATGACGCTTTTGACGCAATCGCTGATATCCTGCCAACCCTTACCCCTGAGCAGGTAACCGAAGTACTCCTCTATCACGTACTGGACACCCGCGTACTCTCCGGCGATATCACCGGCGAAGCAGAAGTGCCGACCCTCAATGGCCAGAGTGTAACTGTGAATGTAGTGAACGGCAATGTCGTCATTAACGAAGACGCAACCGTTACAGAAGCCGACGTTGACGGTACCAACGGCGTAATTCACGTTATCGATGCAGTGTTGATTCCGGAGCTGTAAGCATCCAACCTTTTTGACCTGAAAGGGCATCTCTTTTTTTAAAAGGGGTGCCTTTTTTTATTTGGGAAAATCACCATGCACAGCACCGGATTCAGTGCCGGCTCCGGAAATCCCGATTGATGTTGTGTTCCTTACTCTTTGAGCGATGCGTGCAGCGTGAGGCGTGAGATGTTTAGCCCGCTGCGTTTTCATCGCCGGGCACATATGCATACATGATTTAAACCCATACCCCGAAAATCATCACTCAATAATCCGCTGATCAGAAAAGCTGTACGCTGCGCGAATCGTTACCTGGTCATGAAAATTCAGGAAAGCAGGAACTTAATGCGCGTGTAGTGACATTCTAAACACACACTAACTTTGAAGTTTAACTACAACCACCAAAATATTCATCATAATGAGCAAAATTAAAATTCTGATTCTTGTAATCGCTTTCGGCCTGTTTCTAAAAGCGTGTGGAGCTGATGATCAAACCCCCGCCGCTGATACCACAGCCGATGCCGTAGAGCCATCCATCGTTGAGATTGCTGTGGCCAATGAGGAGTTCTCTACACTTGTTTCAGCACTTCAGAGCGCTGAGCTTGTAGCTGCCCTTGAAGGCGAAGGTCCTTTCACCGTATTTGCACCCACCAATGATGCTTTCGCGGCCATCGCTGAGGTCGTGGAAACCCTCACACCTGAGCAGCTTACCAACGTGCTCCTCTACCACGTACTTGATACCCGTGTCCTTTCCGGGGACATCACCGACGGTATTGAAGTCCCAACCCTGCTCGAAGGTCAGAACTTAACTGTCAATGTGGTAGACGGCAATGTCGTTATTAACGGCAACGCTACCGTTATCGCCGCCGATGTAGAAGGCAGAAATGGTGTAATCCATGTGATAGACGCAGTTCTCGTTCCGGAACTCTAAGCACTATTTTCAAAAACCCTTAAAGGGCGCTTCTTCTTGTAAGAAGTGCCCTTTTTTATTTTTGGGGAAACTTAGAAAGTGAAGCGTTCAAAGTTTTAGGTTACAGGCTGTTAATGCCTAAATGCCGTCAAATAAATTAGTATCTGAAATAAACAGCTACTCACTTTCCACTCTTCACTCTTCACTCTTCACTCTTTACTCTTCACTCTTTACTCTGCACTCTGTACTCTGCACTCCAAAGCAAGAACTTACGAAACGATTTGGGATGCAGGAAGTCACACAGATGACTTTCATGTTATCGCTGTTCCCTCAAAAAAATGACGGTATGCTGATTGGTTTAGCCGCTTGTTGCCGGTTCGAAAAGTTGTGGCAGGCGGAAAAAAACGGCTTGATAATTTATAATTATAATATCTATATTTGATTATAGATACCATTCAATATACCCTGAACTGTGTGAGTTTTTTTCCTCTGTGACGGCCCTGAAGTATCACCGATTTTTATATCTACCCTGCCGCAGCAGATAACGTCAGCGCGATGACGGCTTACGGTTTGCCTTCTGAAAACAGCAGGTGCTAACAGGCTGCGGACGGGTCACTTTTTCCCACATCAATTCATCTTTCTCATGAAAATTGTTCAAAACCCGCTTGAGGCGGTTGCCGGCATCAAATCGAATGACCGGGTCTTTATACAGGCGGCAGTTGCTGCACCGCAGCACCTTGTAAACGCCATGTCAGCGCGGGCATCCGAGCTGCGCAATGTTGAAATCATCAGCCTGCATACCGACGGCGAAGCACCTTACGCGGCGCCTGAAATGGCTGACAGCTTTCATATCAATGCGCTTTTTGTCGGCGGAAACGTACGCCGTGCGATCCGCGAAGGCCGCGGCGATTATATTCCGGTCTTCCTGAGCGAAATCCCGGGATTGTTCACCAAAAACATTCTCCCGCTTGATGTTGCCCTGATTCAGGTTTCCCCGCCGGACAAGCACGGCTACTGTTCGCTCGGCACTTCGGTAGATGTCACCCCGGCAGCCGTTCAAAGTGCGAAGCTCATCATCGCGCAGATTAACCCCAAAATGCCGCGCACGCACGGCGACGGTCTCATCCATAAATCGGCGATTCACTACGCCATCGAGGTTGACGAGTATCTCATCAGTCACGAACCGGGCGTACCCAACGATCAGGAAGCAAAAATCGGTCAGTATGTCGCTGATCTTGTAGAAGACGGCGCAACGCTGCAAATGGGCATAGGCGCAATCCCAAATGCGGTACTTGCTGCACTGACCAATCATAAAAATCTGGGCATTCACACCGAGATGTTTTCTGATGGCGTGATTCCGCTGGTAGAAAGCGGCGTAATCGACAACAGCAAAAAGCGTGTACACCCCGGCAAGATTGTGAGCGGCTTTGTGATGGGTACCCAAAAACTCTACGATTTTATTGATGACAACCCGCTTGTGGCCATGCTCAACATCGCCTATGTGAATGATACCGGCGTAATCCGGAAGAACCCGAAGGTCACGGCCATCAACAGCGCCATCGAAATTGACCTAACCGGTCAGGTTTGTGCCGATTCAATCGGTATGTATCAGTACAGCGGTGTGGGCGGACAGATGGATTTCATCCGCGGGGCTTCAAAATCCGAAGGCGGGAAACCGATTATTGCACTGCCGTCGGTCACAGCAAAAGGCATTAGCAGAATCACCCCGTTTCTGAAGCAAGGTGCCGGTGTCGTTACCACCCGTGCGCACGTGCACTACGTGGTGACCGAGTTTGGCGTTGCTTATCTCTACGGCAAAAACATGCGTCAGCGGGCACAGGCGCTGATCAGTATCGCCCACCCGGATCACCGTGAAGCGCTCGAGCAGGCAGCCTCCGAACGGTTTAACACGCTGATTACGGTGTGAGGGTTCTTATCCAGCAAATAAAATGGCTATCGTTAAGGAACCAAAAGGCGTCGATTTTACCGTAAAATCCAAACCCTGGACAACGGAAGAGCTTCGGGATTTTAGCAAACTGATTAAATCGAAAAAAGCAAAACTTGACCCGAAAGTCAAAAAGCAGATTCGAAAACGGTTCAAAAGAAATACGGTTTCTTAGTTCTGCCAGCCTGCCGGATGCCAAGGGCAACAGCAAGAATTTACTACAGGCCTGAATCCAAGTGGTTCAGGCCTGATTTTTTTCATAGAAGCACATAAGCAAATTTACTCAGCTAAAAAACCGCCAGTAAAACCAAATCAGCGTAAAAACAACCAAAAACGCGAGACAGCAAAGACTAAAGATGCGGTACCCTCGCGATGGCTGCGCCTCAGGCGGTACCTGATCGCCGGTAATCAGGCGGTAGTTGAACCAGGCCAGGACCGGAGCTGCAATAAAGGAAAGGCTTGCAGCGAAATCCACCAGCAGCGTAAAGGCATCAGCGGTGAAATACAGTACCCCAAGGGCGGCAAGCGGCACCACAAGCAGCCCGATACGGTACACCTTCAGCCGCATGGCCGACTCCCCGCCCTCCGCGGAAACCTCGGCCCAAAGCTCAGAGAGTACCCGCGGATAGGCGTCAGTAACGGCAAGGGTTGTACTCAGCATGGTGACAAAAGCGGCTACCGATATGAGCGGGGCGCTCCAGCTGCCCAGGGTTTGGCTGTAAAGGTCAACAATCTGTGCCGAGAATGCGACGCTGCCGGCCGCGAAAGGAACCCCGCTTCCAAACATTACCAGCGTCCCCAGCAGGAAAAACAGCAGACCAATCAGGGCCGCAGCGCCATAGCCAATGTCGAAATCATAGCGCGCTTCCCGAACCGTTGGCCTGTTTCCGGTCTGTTTGCTGCGCTCGCCTGTCCAGATGGAGTGCCATACCGCCGCATCAAGCGGAATCGGCATCCATCCCATAAATGCAATGATAAACGCTATGCCCGCGGCATTCCAGTAAGAAGGCGACTCCGTTCTTGCAGCTTCCGTCCCCGCACCGGCCCCAAATGCAATCAGCACGGCGGCAAGGGTCAGCAAGGTGAGCAGGGTGATGATGACCTTCATGGATGTATCAAGGCCGGGGTATCGGCCAAACCAGAGCAGAAGAGCGCAGATCCCGAAGATTAGGGCACTCCAGCCAAAGTTAGTCCAGCCCATCGCAAACAGCTGTTCCGCAAGTCCGGCAGTTACGATGGTTACCGCCGCCGTAATAATGAACATGGTACCGGCTGTCATCCCCACATAAATCCAAAATGCAACAGCGCTCATGCGCCGGTAGCCGGATATCAGGTGCGACCCGGTAGCCGCAGCGAAACGGGGGCCGAATTCCAAAAAAGGGTATTTGCTAATGACAGCAAGCAGCAGCACCCAAAGGATGGCAAATCCGTAATCGGCACCCGCGCGGGTTGCCTGAACCAAATGCGAAACCCCGACAGCTGCACCGGCCATCAGCAGGCCGGGACCAACAGCAAGCAGCACCCGGCGAAGTGTTTCAGATTCTTTCAAAGCCTCATTTTTTTATTGGTTGCGATTCATGTATCATAACGATCCTGTGTATATCCCTCCGGATAGCATGGTCACGCCATTTTATAAATTAATGAAGCAATAAAAGCGATATTTTGATTGTTTGAAACCTGTTTCTGCAAAAAAAATCTGCGCTGATTATTTACCTCACCTCTCTATATGAAAACTATTGTACTATTTGCTGTTAGCCTGTTGCTTGTAACTATTGCCCTTCCCGATGTAAAGGCACAATCCCTCCCTGAACCGCGCCAAAGTCCGATCGGCCTCAGCCGAACCATGCTGGGCGACACTTATGTGAAGGTCATCTACGGACGCCCCTATGTAAGGGAACGTCAGATATTCGGATCCCTCGTGCCGTTTGGTGAAGTCTGGCGGACCGGAGCCAATGAATCGACTGAAATTACGCTCACTGGTGATGTTTACTTCGACAGCATGCCGCTCCCGGCTGGTACCTATTCCATGTTTACCATACCCGGCCCTGATGAGTGGGTTGTCATCCTAAATAAACAGCTTGGACTGTGGGGATCATACGCCTACAATGCGAGCTACGATGTGCTGAGAACAAGGGTGCCGGTAAACCAAAATGATGAGAAATCTGAAATCTTCACCATCTCACTCGATAATAAAAATGATGAGACGGCCATGCTAATTTTCCAATGGGATACCACACGTGTTGAGCTTCCGATCCGGAAATAAAATAACGGGCCGCATGACCGAAGCCTTTCGGAACAACTTAAGCCCGGGTCTTCAAACAAAACGATTCAATCCGGGTCGTCTATGGATTTGGGCACTAATGCTCCTCAGCTTTTCTCTCATCCGCCCGCAAACTGCAGACGCACAGGACAGCCCTGCGGATGCGGACGCTGACGCGCTGCATTACCGCATCATGGAAGCTTCAGGTTTTGACCATGCCCTTACTGACGTTTGGCTAAGTATGGAGCAAACCATCACCGAAACCAACGTAGATCCCGAGCAGCGTACCATGCTCCATCGCTGGCTTTCGGCAGCTTTCAATGATGAAGTATTGAAGCAGGATTTTAGCACCCTTCTCCGGCAAAATCTCGATGTGGATCAGGCTGCAGCCGTGATTCGCTTCTTAGAGTCTCCCAGCGGCAGCGCTATTCTTGAGACCGAAGAACAGCAGGTGAATGCTACCGATGATGAGCTTCTCGACTTTTCCGAAAGCTTCAATCCGCGCAGCAGCCGCAATGCAGCCCGCGTACGCCTTGTTGAAGATATCGCCGAAGGTACCCGCACTTTTGAAAACACGGTTCTGATCCTGCACAGCATATATGCCAACGTCATGCGCGCGGTTCAGGCCGTTAACGTTGCAGAAGACCGCAGAATGGGTGAAGAAGATTTTCAGTACACCTCAGCGCTCATCCGAACACAGATTGAAAATCAAATGCGCGATTATGTGCGTCTCAATATGTTGTTCACCTACCGTGATACAGAAATTAGCGATCTCGAAAATTATGCAGCTCACCTTAACAGTCCTGCGGGACTTTGGTACACCGAGACCCTTCACAACATTCTTTCTGAAGTACTCGTTAATGCTGAGAACCGCCTCACAGCGGTCATGAATACCTCACACAAGACTGATTGATTAAAGCTGAACTCACCTCCGCAGGCCGGCTTCATTAACTGTGATTTATTTTATTGATGAACAACCTGCCCCATCATAAAAAAAGCCTTCCTGACCACATGCATCAGGAAGGCTTTTTTTATGATGGTACTTATGAAACTCAGGCCGGTTTCACTTTCAGCTTCTTTTTCCGGATTTGCGCTTTCCCCATTTTATCAATGATAAGCGAAACCTTATCGGAAGGTACATCCACAAAAGAGAAATTACTTTGAATGTCAATGTGACCAATGGTGTATCCCGGAATACCGGATTCTCCGGCAATGGCACCTACCAGGTCACCCGGACGAACCTTGTCACTACGCCCCACATTAAAGCGAAGGGTTTGCATATTGGAATCGTCGCGGGAATCTACGAAATCCCCTTTTCCTTTCTTGCGGCCTTTATCGCGGTTTTTCTTCCCTTTTTTGAATTTACGGTCTTCCCGGTAATCCGGCTCCGGAGAGAAGTCGGTGTCTTCATTAAAATCTGAGCGGTTTTTTTCCAGCGTTTCCATCCGCATCTTCAGCAATGCAGCCGCAATTTCAACAGATGAATAACTAATTTCACTCAGTGCTTCAACCTGTTCGATATAGGGCTTGAGCCCTCCCTTCGCAAGCACTTCACCCAGCTCAGTAAGCTGAAGGGTCATGCGTGATTCTTTCACATCTTTCAGGGACGGCATACGCACGGATTCAATCGCACTCTTGGTGATACGTTCGATGAACTTAATGCTGCGCATGCGCCGGCCTGAAGCAAAAGTATAGGCCGTACCAGACTTCCCGGCGCGGCCCGTGCGGCCGATACGGTGCACATACTGTTCGGGATCCTGCGGGATATCGTAGTTAAAGACCACATCCACATCATCCACATCAATACCGCGGGCGGCAACATCGGTTGCGATCAGCAAATCGATATATCCGCTCCTGAACTTATGCATTACCTTATCGCGCTGCCCCTGCGAAAGATCGCCGTTGAGAATCTCACTCGAATACCCTCGGGACTGCAGCTGTTGCGAAACTTCTTCCGTTGCAACTTTGGTGTTGCAGAAAATAAGGCCGAGCTTATAGTTGTTCACATCCATCAGCCGGGCGATACCCTCAACACGCACAGAATCGCGCACTTCAACCACGTACTGCCGGATATCAGGCGTCGTGACTGGTGAGCGTTCAATGGTGATACTCACCGGATCAACCATAAAGCGCTTCATAATTTCGCGTATCGGCTTGGGTACCGTAGCCGAAAACATAAGCATCTGCACGCGACGTGCCTGATCCTTGTAGGTGAGAATTTCCTCCATATCTTCACGGAAACCCATATTCAGCATTTCGTCGGCCTCATCAAAGATGACCATGCTGAGATGATTCAGCTTGAGCGTACCCCGTTTAAGGTGATCAATAGTGCGGCCCGGTGTGCCTACTACAATTTGTGCGCCTCGGTTGATGGCTTTAATCTGATGGGAGATGTGCTGACCGCCATATACCGGTACAACCCTCAGGCCGCCGGTATAGGAAGACAATTTCTGAATTTCGCCGGTAACCTGAATGGCAAGCTCACGGGTCGGACACTGAATCAATACCTGAACTTCATTCAGGGAAGCGTCTGTTTTTTCAATGGCAGGGATGGCAAAAGCGGCGGTTTTACCGGTACCGGTCTGTGCCTGACCGAGCACATCGTGCCCGTTGAGTAAAAGGGGAATGGTTTGTGCCTGAATTGCAGTGGGGGCTTCAAACCCCATTTTCTGAAGACTTTCAAGCACGTCATCACTGAGACCAAGCTCAGCAAAAGTTTGGACTGACATAAAAATATTTCTGATAAGATAAATAGGAAAACGGGCCTGGTATTCCTGCAAAGTGTGTTACTACTGATGCATCTGTCTGGGTAAAGGCTTGGTCATCATCATAGTGCGTGACGCCCGGGCTTCATACGGATGCTCCCCATAGTGCTGTTCCTAACCCGACCCGATGCCCGCTATTGCAAAAGTGTCTCTTATCAGGTTTCTGAACTGCGCTCCCGGATTATTCTGTCTGAACAGGTACCCGGTGTCTGCGAAAAACCAGCAAGTTTTCAATATACACTTAATTTTCACCAAATACGACGCACAATACAGACCTCGCAGAAAGAGAAAAAAACGCCCTCAAAAATTGCCTGCAACAAAACGTTACAGTTGGTAAATTGCGATGTCCATAACGCCGGGTATATTCAGTAATATTTCAGTTTTTAATTCCGGCATCATGCTTCATCTCACTTGCAGAGTGAGCATACAGTTGATGTACCTTCATACTTCCGTTCAGAAAAGGGGTTTTTCTGAACCGCATTTTTTGATCACCTGTCCATAATTTACTTTGTACCTATGCCTTCACCTGTCTCAAGAAAAACACTGACCGCACTTACTGTCACAGTACTTCTGTTCTTTTTCCCCGCAACTTTATTTGCGCAATGGGGCGAAAATCCGGATGAAAACCTGGTGATTTCCCTGAAAAACTTCGAATCCGTCCAACCCATTATTGCCATGAATCCGGCTGACGGCGGCGCCTACGTGAGCTGGTTTGAGCTTTCGGGTCTGGGCGGCTACCACGTTTTTTTGCAGCGCCTTGACGCTGCCGGAAACCTACTATGGGATTCCAACGGCATCCGGGTTGCCGCCCGGGGCTTTTCAAGCACACAGGATTACGGACTTTCAGTTGACGCGCAGGGCAACGCTGTTCTCTCTTTCAGAGACGACCGGCGGGGCAGCGTACGTGTTACAGCCGCCAAAATAAGCCCAGAAGGCACCGCTGTTTGGGGCGAACTTGGTATCGACGTCTCCGGCCCGGCCGACTTCTTAGCCTCGCCTGCCATTGCCGCAACTTCCGACGGCAGCTACGTTGTAGCCTACACCGGTGCTGGTCCGTCCTTCATTGTGAAGCTCGACGCCGATGGTGAAGTCGTATGGAGCCATCAGGAAACCGCCGGAGCCGCACTCGCTGTGTCTGACATTGTCGCTTCAGACGCCCCCGAAAGCAACGGCGAAGTTATCGTCCTTTTCCGGACCTTCGGCTCACCGGCAACACCGGGTCTCCTTTCGGCACAAAAATATGCCGCAGACGGCACCCGCATGTGGGGAGCATCACGGGTCGATATCATGGTCAGCGGCTCTCTCCAGCTTGGCAATTTCCCGGACATGCGGGCAGACGGAGCGGGCGGCATGATCGTGAGCTGGTACCAAAGTCAGCCCGCGCTTCAGACCTACCTGCAGCAGGTATTAGCCGACGGCAGCTTCCGCTTCCAGACAAACGGACTGCCCCTTTCCGCCAACACCATGCAGCTGCGCACCGACCCCGACTTTGTACACGATGAAGACAGCGACGACATATATGTTTTCTGGCGTGAAACAAGCGGCAACCAAAACCAATTTGGCCTGTACGGACAGCGTGTGAGCGGCACCGGCACACTTGAGTGGGGTGACAATGCCCGCACCATCATTCCGCTCAGCGGCACCAACGTCGGGAATATCCGGGCAGCGCTTATCGGCGGCGATCCGCTTGTAGCCTACATGACCTCTGCCGCCTTCGGTCAGGCTGATCTTCAGGCCGCAAGACTAGACAGCAACGGCGACTTTGTCTGGGATTTCCAAAATACGACACTTGCACCGGATGGCTCCGGCAAAAACCGCCTTCGGGTCGTCAGTGCCCAAAGCGACGAACTCTTTTTCGTTTGGGAAGACGAGCGCAGCGGCGTGCGCGGCATCTACGGACAAAACCTTCAGGCCGACGGCAGCCTTGGCCCCATTGACGAACCTGAGCCCGACCCGCTGCCCGAAGTCACCTTTCAGGTTGACATGAGCATCCAAAAACTAAAAGGCAACTTTGACCCCGCCCTTGAAGACCGGATTCACGTGCGCGGCACCTTCAATGACTGGTCTGTAAGCGACGAAAACGCCCTAAGTCCGGTATCGGATGATGTTCCCGGTATCTACAGTCTCACCCTTGCCATAGACGAAACCCCGGGCAGCCTCATCGCCTACAAATTCTATATTGAATCCGGCGATGGCCGCCCGCTGCCCAACGACGGTTGGGAAGGTGAAGTCGGTCCCGGCGAAAACGGAAACCGCGAATTCAACCTCGAACCCGACCTGATACTGCCGGTCGTATTCTTCAACAATGAAGACGAGCACGATACAAGCGCCGGAGAACACGAGTCACCGCACAGCTTTGTACTTTATCAGAACTACCCTAACCCGTTCAACCCCGGTACCATAATCGCCTACGAGCTGCCCGAAACCGCTGACGTTCGCCTTGAGCTCTACAACGCCGCCGGTCAGCGCGTAGCCGTTCTCGTAAACGGCACCCGCACTGCCGGTCAGCATCAGATCTACTTCGAAGCCGACGGACTCGCAAGCGGCCTGTACCTGTACAGGCTTCAGGCCGGCGATCAGGTACTCACCCGAAAAATGACGCTCATCAAATAAGCAATCCGCAAGTACGTGCAGCAAACAGCTTTGATCTCAGGTATACTGACCCGCGCTGCACAGCTATTCCTGTTTCTTTTTTTGGGGGAAACTCCGTGAACATCACTGTCAGCCGGGGCAGATCATAAACCCCAAACCTAAGATAAGCCCCTTGCTTTTTGGGGGAGCTGCAACAAAATCCCGTGGCTGATCACCAATCGCAACGGGAAACCCGGGGTACGAATACATCCACTCAAAAAAACAATCTGATCAACCAAAAAAGGCCCTCCGAAAGCGCCTTTTTTTGGTTGCAATAAAACCGGGGAACAGCCCGCCTGAGCTGTTTCGCAGTACAGCGTAACTACAAACACTGCACCAGCTGATAAAGCCGTGTGATGGTGAGATCCGGGGTAATATCCGAAACCCTTGCGTCATCCTTGCGCCATTTCAGCGAGCGCTGATCACCTGCAAAAAGCGCCGTTTTAAACCCAAAATGATGTGCGGGATAAATATCTTTCAGCATATCATTGCCAACAAACAGCACCTCCTCCGGCTTGATACCATAATGCGCATCGAATGCTGTTTTAAGCCGCTTGTGGAAATCCAGCGATGGTTTGCAAAGCCGCTCTTCATAGCTCCAGATACACAGGTTGATATCAAAGTAAGCCTGATCCGGCTCCGTTTCTATATGCGCCTCATAAATCATCGGTGTATAGAACTGAGAGTTTGAAAGGATTCCAAGCTTAAGTGATTTCCCCTCCAGCGCCTCAAGCGTGGACCTGAGATCGGGCATGGGCCAGGTGGGGTTGTTGCGCATTTCAAACTCAATGGTGAGCTCTTCGAGCAACTCCTGATCCGGGTTTTCGGGCAGTCCATCCGTACCGGAGCCGCGCAGCCGGCTAATAACATCACGCCAGACTTCCGTAATCTGCACCTCCGGATAGTCAACCCCCTCCGCTTTCATGGCCGCTTTATGATCGTGTATCACCTGTTTGTAAACCTGAACACCCTCATTGGCTTCGGGCTGTTCAGCAAGATCAGGGAACATGGTTTCAAAAGCCGCCTCGAATGCTACGGCCTCTTCATTTTTGGGATCATCGATGATGGTATCTCCCGTACCGGACATAAACATGGTTCCGTAAAAATCGAACGCAACGGCTTTTATACCGGGCAGTTTACGCAGCACGGGCGGGGTGTAAGTAGGCTCAGGTTCCATCGCGGCTGAAAGTTCCAGAATACGGCGAAGCAGTTTTTGTCGGAGCGTGAATGCGGTGGTCATAGAATCGGCGCTTTTTTATGCGTGCTTGTTTTTTATGATGAAAGAGCCTCACAAACATGTTGCAAGGCTCTTCAAATTAGTGAAAAACGGCATTATTTACCGCTTAATGAGACGATATGATTATCCGTCAAGATTATACTTTTGTCGGTATTCAGGGATGGTATTCATAGGCGGACGCTCATCCTCTACGATATGATGTTCAACAACATCATATTCGTTTTTGACGGCCTGAAACTGCCGGAAAACCGTCTCATAATCTTTATGCGTATCCAGAATGCCCATCTCTTTCCCTCTTGTCAGGAAGGTCTGCAGAATACCAAATGACATCTTGCCTAAGTCGCGGGTTGTCTTGTTATCGTGAATCCGCTGATCAAGATCACACTGCGCAAAGGCTTCCATGCCGTACTTGCCGTACACATCAAGCAGGTGAGACGTCTCAACCCCGTACCCGATCGGGAAAGCGATTTCCTCAAGTACCCCGCGGCGCACAGCGTATTCGCCGGAAAGCGGCTGAATAATAGCTGTAAGCTCAGGGAAAAACAGAGAAAACAAAGGCCGCGTCAGAATTTCCGTTACACGTCCGCCACCCGATGGCCGGGTGACATTCGACAGGGTCAACGGCCGGTCATAGAACCCTTTCACATACTTGACTTCCGGCCGGTAAATGAGCGGGCCGATCAGACCGTATGCAAAACGGGGATGAATGTTTTTGATATCCGCATCCACATAAACAATGATATCTCCTTTAAGCTGATAAATGGATTTCCAAAGGTTTTCACCCTTTCCCTTTTTCTTCTCAAGGTGCGGCAAAATATCAGCGGCAAGATAGGTATCGGCGCCGAAAGACTCTGCAATCTCAAGGGTTTTATCCGTTGAGCCGGAATCAATTACGGCAATTTCATCCAGCAACGGATAGCGGCTCATCAGCTCTGACCGAAAGAGTACAACCTCTTTTCCGATTGTGGTTTCTTCGTTCAGGGTTGGCAGACACAGGGAAATGGTAAGCCCCTGCCGCTCTTTTTCCTCCACCATCTTTTTGATGTCCCAAAAATCAGAATGGTGATAGGTATTTTGTTTAATCCACGATTTAATTGTGCTCACAAACGCCTCCGTCAATAGCTTTAATAGTTGCAATTAGCTGGGCGAGCCCTTTATAAACAGGCTCAATCATAATTGATTCTTTGGCTTCGCCCATGCGGTTCCCGTCGGTGATACCAAGGGTAACAGCGGGAATCCCTTTGTCGATAAAGGCCACAAGCTCCGATGTTGATGGCGCAAGGTGTGGTTCTACACCCAGCGATTTTATAATTTTGCGGGTTGACCTTACAAGCGGATGTGAGAAGGCAATTCCCCCCGGATCACGGCGGGCAAATATATCGAGCTCCACGGTTTCGCTGTGTCCGGAAGTCACCTCGGTTGTAATTTCTTCGATACGATCAGCGATTTCGCGGGTCAGCTCAGCCGATTCCGAACGGATTTCAAATTTAAGACGCGCATAAGTAGTGATGGTATTGTAGGAGTTACCACCCTCAATCGAACCCATCACAACGCTGCTCTTCGGACGCTTGGGCAAGCGTATATCATTGATTTTATTGATTACCTCATTCAGAGTCAGGATGGCACTCGACGAACCAAAGCGGGACCAGTCGTATTGCTCGGGTATGCGGCAGGTAATATCGCCGCGCAGCATACCAATTGATTTGTGACTAAGCCTGCCCAGTCGTACCCCTTCAACGCAGATTCCATAGCTTACCGGCATTTTCCCGTTTGAAAGGAAGAAGCGTAGGCCTTCAAGGTTTCCCCGGCCCAGGCTTCGGGTGCCGGCAACAAGGATGATGTTGTTGTTTGGCTTATATCCAATTTTTTCAAAGATGTAGGGCAAGGTAGCTAACACAGCAACACCCAGGCTGTTATCTGCAACACCGGGACCAATAACTTCCTCAGGCGTGATGGTGAATGTATGATTGACCGTTTCAGGTACGATGGTATCAGCATGCGCTACAAGCATGATATTCTTATCGCCTCCCTGTCCGTCAATCACGCCGACGCCGTTTCCGACTTCGTCGATGGAGGTTTTGCTAAGCCCGAGTTCGGTAAAGCGGTCAAGGAGCAGGCGGATTCGGTTTTCTTCTTTAAAACTTGGAGAAGGCACCTCGCCGAGCATTGCCAAATTGGCCAGCAATATCTCTCTCATAGACCCTGTACTGCTGATTAATCCGGGCATTTCCTGTATTACAGCATCAAGAATCGGATTTTCAAATGGTGTCATATAGAACGAGTAATGAATAGATTGTTTAGTGAAGCGCTGCGAGCTTTCGTATTGTGCAGAAATGAATACTTATCGGATCGGACGACTCTGCAAGCTTTAAATCTGTTTTTATAGTTTCAGGGTATTTTTGACTAATAATTTTGACCCACAGCAATGTGTTACCCAAACTATTAACGTCCGTAGCCGCAAGGCGCCTTAAAATAACGAAATGCAGGTGAAATCCAAATAAGCATTTGGTTATGCGGTCTGCCGGGCAATCCCTAACTTTGGGCTTTTTGAAAATTAACAAGCGCTTGTTATGGAAATATTACCGGTTGTTGCCGCTGTAGAACTCGAGTCAGCCTGGCTGCTAATTGGTTTTTTCGTTTTTGTTGCGGTGTGTGCAGCTGCAGCTATGCTCATCCTGCTCAAACAGCATAACTACGGGCTGCCGCCCAACTCAACCCAGGCCATCATGCTGGTTATGCTGCTGGTAACCATGCTGATATCCTTGCTCGTTGCAGCCGGACTTTACCGCCTCTCAAGTGAGCTGAGAGATCAGTCTCCCCCGCCTGCCATTGAATCCCCGCAGTCACACGCCCTGCCCGGGACTGAACCCCAGACAAGCACAAGCCTTACAGCGGAGACGGAATAGCGCAGTTGCCGCTGTGCATGATGAGACAAACCGACTGACCTCAGGATACTTCAATTTTATCAAGCTTAACCGGGCGGCAGAGGGTGTTTTTCTGAGAAGACGCGCGGGCACACTTTCGGCAGATATATGCGGGCTTAGCTGCAAGTTCAGCGAAAAAAGACAGGTTTTCGCGGATATACTTCTTGTCGTACTTACAGAATGCCTTATCAGACTTCATATGTATTTGACCTACCCTTGATGTGCAGTAAAACAATATTGATTAAAAACCCAAGCCTTCATCAGGACCCCGATGCAGCCCCGGGTATCATTTTATCATGCCTGATATAGAATTCAGGACTCTTCGCTTACAGAAGGATCCAGAGTTTGTGCACGTTCCATGAAAGCCGCGGCCTGCTCTGTACCACCCTGCCGCTCGTAGAGTTTTGCAGCTATGAAATGTGCTTCAGCTGAGGCGGGATACGCCTCCAAATATTCGGCAAGACGGGTTGAGGCCGTTTCAATATCATTTTCCTTCCAGGCTATGCGCAGTGCGTACATCAGCGCAACATGCGGCAGCTGATCCTGAAGCATATCTATATATTTGCGGCAGCGGGAAAAAATCTGATTGCGGTAATAAAAAGCCAGCAGTTCAACACCGAACCCGGGATCCGGCAGGCTACTCAGGAGCTCCTCAAGATCACGCATGAGCCCGCGGTTGTTTACGGCCATCAGGGCCCGGATAAAATTGCGCAGGTCGTAGTCCGTAACGTCCTGAAGGTTTTTGAGCTCAGTAGCAAGCCTGTCGGTCAGTAGTGCATTGATTTTTTCCTGGATTTTTTTGGATGGCTTAAGCGGGTCTACCGTTTCACCAAGCTGCCAAATTTGCTCAAGCGGATGCGCGTCGCTTAACTCCGGCACTTCTGCCTCTCCAATCCATTTCTGCGTAAAAACATCAAGACTTCTCAGGAACTCATCTGAGTACAGCGATACACCAAGTTGTCTTGTAAAGGTGCCGTATGCATGATTCACCAATACCCCGGTGGCTATAAGAATTTTGTGGCCTTCATCCAGCTTTCGGTAACACAAATCTGTCGTTTCGTACCAGGCAAAGTGAAACCGCTCATCAAAGCGATTCTCATCGGCTGCACGCATAGCAAGGCAGAATCCATCAACCCAATTTGTTTCCAAAACTTCTTCAGGGTTCTGTGCCACTGCCCTGACCTGCTCTTCCTGCATCGCATTTGTGGTTACCGGACCTGCAAGAGCTGCCTCCGGATTATGCTCAAGAATGGTACTCAGCTGCCGGACAACATCAGATTTAAAAGTGACATCCGCATGCATCACAACCACATAGTCACCTTCTGCGGCCTGAATGCCCTGATTTAGCGCATGTGATACCCCTTTATTGACCGTATTGGTAATGATGCGGACATGGAAAAAGTGATGTGCCTGCATCTCCTGCAGATATTCCCAGGTATCATCGAGGCAGGCATTATCTACAATGATGAGCTCCGTATCAGACGGATCGCAAAAGTTATGCAGACAGGTGACGAGGTCTTCGAAGGCTTGCATCGCAAAACCAGCAACAGGCACAACAATACTGTGCCTGAAATGGTCTGGCCGCTCATAAGGAGCTTCCGGCTCCTCCTTGGTTTCAGCACCTGTATCATGCTGAGCAGCGGTATCGGTATCGGCATAGGGCTCTGTTCCTGCGTCTTCTTCAAACGCTTTCGTTTCGGGATTAGCGGTTTCGGTTTCAGCGTCAGAATCTGTTTCGGCCGCTGATTCTTTCACTGCTTCCTGAGCGATCCCCGCTGGTTCAGGTAAGGTATCTGTTTCTTCACGGCCTGCTGCTTGCTCATCCACCGCAGGATCTTCATCATATCCAACTTCTGTCTCTTCATCGCCATCGTCATCTGCTGCTGTCGCTGTCTGAGGTTCGGGAATATGGCTGCCTGTGCCGTCTTCAGCACCGGATGTATGTTCTGTTTTAATCCCGCTTGTCTGATCGATATCTGATTCGGGTTCTGATTCAGCCGCATCAGTTGGAGCTTCGGTGCTGTTGCCAGTTGAATCACCGTTGTCAATTTCGGGCGCTGATTCCTTTTCATCCCGGGTCACATCCCGACCAATCATTTTGGACCGCTCAGAAGCTTCAATATATTTTTTGAGGCGTTTGAGCAACTCTACGGAAAGTCTGAGGCTATTCTGATGGCCCGGAAAGCGTTTCAGGATATCATCACACAGCTCAAGGGCCGCAGCAATGCGTCCGTCTGATTTCAGGGCTTCAGCCTTCTCGTAGAGCAAATCCGGATCTTCATTGCTGCCTACCCCCCTCACCTCAGAATCACTCAGCTGAGAGTGAAACATGATAAGCCGGGAATCCTGTGTAGTGAGGTCTGAATAAACTTCCTCATTATAAGACAACTGAAAAAACGTTGGGGCTTCGAGTGCTTTTGCGGAAACCCCTGCACGCATCAGCATTTCTGCAGAATGTCCGTTATGCAGAAACGGATTGAAAAACAAACGATCCGGGCGGATGCGATCCTTCCGGATTATATAGTTGATGGAGGCCGGGACCTTCTTTTTACTGGCATGCTTGATGGCAAGCTGCGTAGGATCGAGTGCAGGGTTGCTGGCCGGAAACGTGAATGCCGCCTGACTAAAAGACAACTCCCGCAGCAGAGAAGCAAAAACCTCTGTTTTTAGCGTGGAGTGCTTATCTACATAGTAAAAAGCTTTTGTGCTGCAGTCTTCAAGGGCGAGGTTGAGACACTGCCCAATACCACGCCGAAGGTCGTGCTTGTGGAAAATGATGTGATCGGATTCAGCCTGACCAATAAGTGACTCTATGACAAAGGGGGTGCCGTCTGTTGAGCCGTCATCATAAATCAAAATTTGCAAAGGCAGCACTGCCAAAGCTTCAAGAAACGGCTGGAGCAGGTGTTCCACCTCATGCTCCTGATTATAAAACACAAAAACACAGCAGCACTCAGGCTGCCCCTGCGCTGCTGACGTGCCTGAAGCTTTTGGATTCATGCTAAATATAGATCGTACTTTATCTTGGATACTCAGAGCAACAAACGTTTAGAGAGGTTAACATTCTGCTGACAAAACTGCCTCAGAAGATAGAAAGATTTTCATCAAGCCTTCAATACATAAATAGATCAGAAGGCTCCATGCTGTTTTGACGCTTTTTTTAACGAAAGCATTGTTTTTTATTCATTTTTTCAGCTAAAGGAATCCACCCCGTTTTTGGCATAAGCGGAATGTGTTATTTTAAATTGATTAATCCCGCTCAGGCTGTAAGCCTGCCACAAAATTCACTTTTCTTTATCTGACTATGACTGTACACAACTTTTTGAAAAATCGCTTTTTAGTTGTTTTCATACTGCTGTCCGTTCTGCTGACTGCCAAAGCTTCGGCAAGTACTGATACCCCTGAGAAGGATCAGCTTGATGTAACGCAGTGGCTGCAGGCTGGCCCCGTTTTACAAATCCTGCCGGCTTTCCACGATGTCTCCAATATTCGCGGCAACACTTTTGGGCTGCGTGAGCTCATGGATACCGAACTCATTTCCCCGGCCGATATCGATCCCGTCAGCGGTACGGAGCTGCTTAACCGTTTCGGCACGAGTATCCGATGGCATGAGCGTGCCTTCGAAACCGGAAATGAAACCTTCTCAGTTGCTGAAGAGGCGCATCAGTTTCATACCTACTACCTTGCAACACAGCTTCACACCAACCGGTGGACGGAATCTAACCTCACCCTGACCTCTCCTCATGCGATGGCGCTGTATGTGAACGGGGAGCGCATGAATACCAAAACGAGCATCCAAAGCGGAGATGCCGATGCCGGAACCCTCACCCAAAACCTGCAGCTTGAGCGGGGGCGGCACACCATTCTGGTAAAGCTGATGTCCGGCAACGATACAGAAGTCAGCTCAGGCTTTTCCGCAAAGCTATCCTATGATGCTGTTTATGAGGATGCCTTCACGGTTTCGACCTCCCCGCAGCGTCCGCTTGCGCTTGATCACCTGATGACGCTGCCCGAAACGACCGGCATCTCCATTTCCGCTGAAGGCACCTATGTGGCCGTCGTCGTGCGACAGGGCAATCCCGAAACCGGTAGCTGGGACAACTGGATCGAGCTGCGCAATTTCGAAACCGGTGAAACGGTACAGACCTGGCGCGGCGGCATGCGCATCACCGGCATCAACTGGTCGGATAAAGATCACATCCTCACCTACACTACCCGAAGCGGAAACAAGGGTACCATCTGGCAGATTGACCTGAAAGCCGGTACGCACGAACCTATTTTGCAGGATGTAGAGCATCTCGGCGGGCATCAGTGGGGGCCGGACAACAGCTTCCTGCTGTTTACTGCGCAGGAGCGTCCCGCGGCCAACAGCACCGGCGTTCAGCGGCTCGACGGCATGCACGACCGCTACCCGACCTGGCGGCACCGAAGCTTCATTTTTCGTCTTGACCCCGCGACCGGGGCAACGGAGCGTCTCACTGCCGGCATCCTGAGCACCGGCATGGGCGGCATCAGTCCCGACGGCACGCAGCTCGTGTTCAGCCGCACCCATGTGGACTACAGCACACGGCCCTTCACCTACGCCGAAATGCTGCTGATGGACCTCCGCACCCTCGAGACCGAAACCCTGTTCGAAGCGCCCTGGGTTGGGGGCGGCAGCTTCTCCCCCGATGGCCGTCAGCTCCTGCTCACCGGCAGCCCCAACGCCTTCGGCGATACCGGGCGCACCGTGGAAGGCCTTGCCAACGACTACGACTCGCAGGCTTACCTCTTCGACCTGCAAACCCGTGAAGTCCGCAGCATCACGCGTCAGCTTGATCCCAATGTAAGCAGCGCGCAATGGGGGCACGACGGGCGTCACATCTACATCACCGGCGGGGAAAAGAGCCGCACCGCGGTTTTCCGCTATGATGTCCGCAACGACCGCTTCGAGCGGCTCGATACCGGCGTTGATGTAACCTCCGGATTTACAGTGGCTTCAAATGCCCGCCGGGCGGCTTATATCGGGCACGGCATCAACGATCCACACAAAGCCTACACCTTCGACCTGCGCCGCGACCGCGCCAACATGATTCACTTTGCGGCTGCCGACACCTACCGGCATGTGCGCTTCGGCAGCTCCCGCGACTGGGTCTTCACCCTCGAGGATGGCACCGAAATTGACGGACACGTGTACTACCCCATCGATTTTGATGAAAGCCGTCAGTATCCCGTCATCGTGTACTACTACGGCGGCACCGCGCCGGTCAGCCGCGCCTTTTCCGGTCGCTACCCCAAGGAGCTGTATGCAGCGCACGGTTACATCGTGTATGTCCTGCAGCCAAGCGGTACGACGGGCTTTGGTCAGGAATTCTCGCAGCGGCACCTCAATGACTGGGGCATCCGGGTTTCGGGGGAAATCATCGAGAGCGTGAAAGGCTTCCTCGACGCGCATCCCTACGCTGACCGCGAGCGCGTAGGTGCCATTGGCGCCTCCTTCGGCGGGTTTATGACCATGCTGCTGCTCACCGAAACCGACATGTTTGCCGCTGCGGTCTCCCATGCGGGTATCAGCAACATCACGAGCTACTGGGGCGACGGCTTCTGGGGCTACCTGTACAGCTCCGTCGCTTCGGCCAATTCCTTCCCATGGGATAGCCCCGAAATTTACGTCGATCAGAGTCCCATCTTCCGGGCCGACCGCGTTCGCACCCCGCTGCTGCTGCTGCACGGACTTTCCGACACCAACGTGCCGCCCTCGGAAAGCATGCAATTCTTCACCGCCCTCACCCTGCTCGGCGCCGACGTAGAGTATGTCACCATAGCCGATCAGGACCACCATATCGTGGACTACAACAAATTCATCCTCTGGAAAAACACCATCATCAGCTACTTCGACCGCTACCTGAAAGATCAGCCTGAGTGGTGGAATCATAAGTATCCGGATTGATGGATGGTAGAACAAGTTGGTTACACCCGGCTCGAGTTAACCATTTCCGCGCAAAGGCTGTGAATGCGGATGCCCACGGGAATAGTTAACTTATTCCGGAGTCAAACCAAAAACGAAGGGCTAAACAGCTGCTTTATGATGCCGCATCAGATTTCCCGAATAAGGATAACCGGATACAAATCCATCCAATCCTGCGACCTTGCGTTAGGAAAGCTCAATATTTTGATTGGCCCGAACGGTGCTGGCAAATCCAATTTTATCAGCTTTTTTCGGCTTCTCCGGCACCTTTTTAGCCATAATCTGCAGTTTTATGTTGGAAAGCAGGGCGGGCCCGACGCCCTGCTGCATTTTGGTCGTTCTGTAAGCCCGAATTTAGGTGGTCAGCTATTTTTCGAAGAACATTCTTACCGCTTTACCCTTGCCCCTACAGCTGACAACAAGCTTATCTTTTCAGAAGAAATCATCAGCCCGTTCAATGGAGACCAAGAGGTTGCTTTGGGTCATGCTGAAAGCATTTTTCCCGATCAAAAAGGTACGCAGGCCAACGGAAGCACGTCATTCATGCAGCAAATAAAGTACTGGCGCGTCTATCACTTTCACGATACAGGGGAGAATGCGCGGCTCAAACAACTTGGCAATCTGAACGACTACCGGGCACTGAGAGCCGACGGCTCAAACCTTGCAGCTTTTTTGTACTTTCTGAAAAATAAGTACCCTCAGCATTTTCATCGTATTCTCAAAACACTACAGCTTGTTGCTCCTTTTTTTGGAAACTTCCTTCTGGAGCCCAATCCTTATCATCCTGAAAAAATTGAGTTAGAGTGGCTTGAACAGGGAAACGATATCCCGTTTAAAGCACACATTCTATCAGACGGAACCCTCCGGTTCATTTGTCTGGCTACCCTGCTTTTACAGCCAGAAGAGCTCCAGCCGGAAACTATCCTAATTGACGAACCTGAACTCGGCCTGCATCCCTATGCCATACAAGTACTTGCGTCCATGCTGCGCTCAGTTTCCGTAAAAAAACAGCTCATCATTTCAACACAATCAACCGAACTGCTTAATCAGGTTGAATTAGAGCATGTGATCATCGCTGAGCGTAAAAACGGCTTGACGCACTTTTTTCGGCCTGACGCTAAGGATTTTGAAGAATGGATGGAAGAATATTCCCTCGGTGAACTTTGGCAAAAAAACCTCCTCGGCGGGAGACCCTGAAGGTGAAACGCGTCATCATTTTTTGTGAAGGTCAAACGGAGGAGACCTTCGTTCGGACCGTTTTAGCCCCTCACTTCCAGGGGCTTTCGATTTGGATCTACCCGGTATTGCTGAAAACAAGCTCGTCCGGGAGAGGGGGTGTTGTCACCTACGGGAAAATCAAACGCCAACTCATCCGCAAATGTAAGGAAGACCCCTCAGCATGGATTACGACCATGATTGATTTTTACGGTCTTCCGCAAGATTTCCCCATTTTTGAGCGATTTCAGCAACTTGCGGACACTATTAACGCTGCTGAAGCTGCTTTTGAGCAAGATATTGCCGCTCCGAACCTCATCGCAAATATCATTGTCCACGAGTTTGAAGGATTGCTCTTTAGCTCTCCCGATGCTTTCGCTGTTTTTACAGATGCCCCTGAAATACCTGCTCAGATTCAAAAGATCAGACAGCAATTTGACACCCCCGAAGAAATCGATGGCGGCCATGCAACAGCGCCGTCAAAAAGAATTTTGCAGCTATGGCGCGGCTATGATAAAGTTTTGTTTGGAAGCCTGATTGCCCTCGAAGCCGGCCTCGAAACCATCCGCGCCGCTTGCCCTCATTTTAACAGGTGGATAACCAAACTCGAAAACCTGTGATAATTTTATCCAAAAACAAAGCCCGCCCCCGAATATATGATCCGGAGGCGGGCTTTTTTATAGAGTGCTTGCTGAAGCGCCTTGTAGCGCAAATTCAGCTTGAAGTTACTTGATGAGGGTCATTTTCTCCGTACGCACCTGACCGTTGGTTTCCAGGCGGTAGAGATACACGCCTGATGACAGTCTTGAAGCGTCGAAAGTTACGGTGTGGAAACCGCTCGTCATTTGGGTGTTCACCAGCGTAGCAACGCGCTGACCCGCAACATTAAACACATCGAGACGAACGTCACCGCTTTGCGGCAGCCCGAAGGTGATGTTGGTTGTTGGGTTGAAGGGGTTCGGATAGTTCTGACGCAGCTCAACCGTAGTCGGAACATCCAGGGTTTCTTCGTCAACGTTCACGACGGGCGGGCTTAGGTCAAACTGTCCCACAAAGCGCGACGTTGTGCCGCTCGGAATGTTGTAACCCGGAAGATTTGGCAGCGGGTTCAGCTGCGCCGGTGCGGCTTCCTCTTCCGGCTCAAAGGTAAAGGTGTAGCTGTCGCCCAGCCCCATACTTATGGTTTCGCCCGTCACCTGATCCACAAGGCTGAACGCATTGAAGTTATCGGCTTCCCCTGAAATATTGACCAGCGAAAGAGTGAGATCCCCGGCAAAGCTTGCGTCAAAATGCATGGGCAGCTCAACTACCGTATCAGCGGTATTTAAGGGCAAAGAGTTAATCGTTCTGGGTCGATTATTTGCAACGGAATACAGGTAAAGGAATTCATCACTCACTGAGCTGAGCAAATCTGCATCATAATCATCGTAGCCGGCATCTCCATCTTCAGAGAACATCACAACTTTATAGCTGGTGAAATCTCCGCTTGTAAGGGTGAAGGTGTAGTAGGCCGCAAAGGGGTTGCTGCGCATACTGCCATCCGTAAGTTCTTCCTGATCAAAAACAATACTAGCATTGCCGCCGCGTGCCCGTGCCCAGAAGCCCTCGAAAGCGTTGATCTGTCCGGTAAACTTCTGTCCGGTTGGTACGCCAGCGGGGAAGTAATCATGCCCATTCCATGCAATGAAGCCGCCGTTTCCGCCATTCAGGGAAGGCACCCAAACCTGGAATGAACGGGATACGTTGGCCAGGTTGTCCTCTGAAATACGACCAAGGTTAATGGCCGTATTGTAGGGGTTGCCAAGGAGGTTCCAGCCCTGCTGCGGAGAGCCCGCAGCACCACCTATCGGGAAAATCAATTGATTGGTGAGCGGTCTGACGAAAGGAGAGCGGTTAAGAAAACCAATGCCACGGATAAAGCCCGGCAGATCGTCCCCGAAGATGTAGGTCAACAGGGCCTCACCGGCCTGCAGCTCGTAGTCTGCTGAAGGCGCAGCGACCAGACCGGTTGAGCCCATCACATAAACAGAAGGCTCTCCCGTAGCTTCATCCGCACCGGGGAATCCCTGTGTGGCGAAGTTGGAAAGGGTTTCACCAAGGGTAGCCCCTTCAACAGGTGGGGAAACGATACGCCAGCCTTCTCCTCCGGAAAGGAAACGCTGTAAGGTTACGCGCTCACGCACATCGAGAATGACCGTTACCGTTTCGTTGCCAACCAGCGGATCAGAGGTAAGCGTAACCCCGAAAGCGTACAGCTCCTCATCAAGTGCGCTGGTATCAACCGTAAAGTTGATCGTACGTGACTGTCCGCTTGGCACAAAGCCCGCCGGACTTTCAAAGCTGATGGCTTCTGCGGGTAGCGGGAGAGTACCATCCGGAAGGTCTTCAAAAGTCGCTGAAACTGTATAATTGTAAGTAGCTCCACCGCTGGCACTTACAGAAAAGCTTCCTTCAAAAACTTCGGCGGTGCTTGCATCTGACTCAATCGGTGCATCCGGTACCTGTACGACCGGCAGCGGGGCATCCACCGAAACCGAGAAGTCAGGTCTGGAAACATTGAAAAAGATGTGATTGTCAGCTTTTACCTTTATGCGGGCATCAGAGGTGTTCAGGCCGTCAGGTACGGTTACAAAAGCGGCCCCGTTGTTGGGCACATTTTCCGCAAGTATAGTATCAAAGTTTTCCCCTCCGTCTGTAGAGAAGTAAATGCTTACGGTTTCAGCGTTAATTGGGTCTGCGTTGGTGTTGGCTACATCCCAGGCCACAAGTGATACAGTGCCGGCTCGCCAGTTCGTCCCTTGTGCGGGTACCGGTACAATAAATGGTCCGGCAGCTTCTGTTACAGCGAACTGCACTTCTGCGAAACCAACGCCACCACCGCCCTGAAAGTTATCGCGTGCCGAAAGGCGGAAACGCATATTTCTGTTATAGTTGGGCAGGAATTCACCAATACTGGGGTTACCGCTCAGTACATTTTGAAGACGAGGAAACATACGGACCGGTTCTTCATTACCCGGGAACGAGCGGAATAAGGGCGCATTGCCTACCGGCTGTGTAGGCGCACCTGCAGGCCCGAGGTCGAACTGCTCCCAGGTGAAGACGAGCTCGTTGCCCTGCGGATCCACGCCGGAACCCTCCAGGATGAAAGGCGTGCTGACCGGCATGGTAAGTCCTGTAAGACCACCCTCTACAACAGGGGGTTCATTTCCTGTTGGTGTCGTTTCTCCGCAATTGCTGCCTGTACCACTGTGGGCAAAATTCGACATCTGAATAATACTGAAAAGATGGAAATACGGATCTGTGGTGAACTGAAGGTTATGTGCCCCGCAAATTCCTGCGTATCCCATAATGGTACTGCCGCTACCCGGCTCATAAGCACCACCCGCCGTACGATTCGAACCGCAACTGCCGGCTGTACCATTAAAGGTGTGCAACGCATTGTACTGATGGCCGATTTCATGGGCAACGAAATCAATGTAAAACGGATCGTTAATCGGCTGAGGAAGCCCCGTCACACCGCGCGCTTTCTGCCCGTTCACACACACAGATCCTAAAGCGGCAACCCCGCCGCCACCGGTTGAGAATACGTGACCAATATCATAGTTCGCAGGGCCAATCAGGTTGTCAATTCTGGCCTGATTTTGCCCGAGCATCGTAAAACCATTATTGTTAGCATAATCTGACGGATTTGTAGAGATCAGAATCTCATTATTGTCAATCAGCACCATGTTGGAGGATACCTCGGTTTCATACAAACCATTTACCCTGTTCATGGCAACCACGATAGCGGCCATAGCGCAGGCAATCGGATCATCAGGTGTTGCACAGCGGTTTGGCTGACTATGGAAGGTGGTATACTGTGCCGTTGCTGCCATCGCGAGGCGGTAGGTACGCAGCTCTGTGCCGCTGAAGGCCGGCGCTTCTTTATAGATGGCTGCTTCAGCCTCGCGTTTGATGGCCTCATCATGTACGATGGGCTCGTGCTGCTCAACACCCATGCGCTGCCGGAATGAGACAACATAGTTTTCACGGTTGTAAACCATCACCAACTCAGGCTGCTGCGCTGAGAACGGATCAATATAAAAGGTTCCCGAGGCACTGCGGATCATACCGTGGAAGCCGGCGGCTGTAAAACTGATTCGTCCGTAGGCAGTCGGATCATCAATACCACCTACGCGGTATGTTTTGAAATCAGGAAACCTCGCCGCAAGCCCTTCTTCCATAACCGAAGACGCTACCGCATAAAAACGCTGCAGGCTTCCATCGGGCATGGGTAATGTAATTTGAGCTCCCTGTAAAATCCGCCCTGCAGCCTGCTTAGGGGCCGTTGCAAGCTCCGTTTTAAGATTTTGGAGGCTGAGCTCAGCGGATTTGTAAGCCACAGGATGTACGTCGCGCTGACTCTCTACTGCCTGGGAAACTTCCGTGAAGCGCCAGAAGGAATCGCTGCTTTGCTGTGCCTGCAGAGGTGCACCGGCAAAAAGCGGAAGCACAACTACGAGTACAAGCATCATTTTAAACAATGGTATACTACTTTTCATAATGTGAGATAATCTTAGTGTTGAGGTAAACCCTGCACAGCTAAAGGCCTTATCTAAAAGCACCCGATTTAGCCGAAATTAAGTATAGCATTTCAGTCTGAGTCAGGTGCTTCATTTAATAGACGCAGGGTTGTTTGTGAGCGGAACGGGGCTTGAAAGCATCCGCCGGGCAATCAGGTCGTAAGATTCTGCTATGCCCGGCGGGAAGCTAATTTTAAAGTTATATGTTTCTTTGCTCTTTTTAAAAGTATTGTTATTACAAATAAGCACTAAGGAATAGCTCCTGCGCTATGGCTTACTGACAGCGGTTACTTGCCAGTTCCCCGTTGATGATGACCGTGCATACCCGGCTTGTGTACTCAAACGGATCGCCTTCCCACAGCACTACGTCGGCATCTTTACCCCGTTCGAGCGAACCTGTGCGGTCGTCTATGCCGAGGAAGCGGGCGGCGTCAATAGTGAGTGCACGCAGCCCATGCTCAAAGGGCAGTCCGTTTGCAACTGCAATTGCGGTTTCAAAGTGCACGACCCTGGTTTTGGGTACGTAGCCTTCAAAGCCGCTCTGGAAGGTAAAGGGAATACCGGCTTCGGCGAGCTTAGCCGCCGTGTTAAAGGCCGCGTTGGTGGTTTCGCCCCGGGTGCGCACCATGGTCGGGTGCAGGATGATGTGCACGCCGGCCTCCTTCAGCTCATCAATCAGCAAATAGGCTTCAGAGGCCCCTTCAAGTACAAGCTCAAAGCCGAACTCCTGCTGCAGACGAAGGGCCGACATCATTTCTGACACCTGATGTGCATGGATCATCGCCCGCATTTCCCCGTTGAGTATGCTTACCATGGTTTCCATTTTTAAATCACGGGTCGGGTTCTCCTGAGCGCTGTACTCCTGCGCTTTAATGAACTCAGCACGCAGCATGGCCATCATACGGGAGCGCGTACCGGGCGAACCGCCGTAGTTTGAACTCACCGTCGGGCCGAGCGTAAATGCCACCATAGCTGCGGGATTTATGACAGCTTCTTCCACGGTATGGCCCCATGTTTTTGCGATAAGCGTCTGCCCGCTGGCGAGGGCGCCGGGTCCGTGCCCGGTGTGAACGGTTGTGACGCCGAGATTTCGCAGCCATACGACGAGGTCTTCGCGGGCATTGTAGGCGTCAATGGCACGAAGATCGGGCTGAAACGGGTTCGAAGTTTCGAGCTGATCCTGATCATGCGGAATATTCAGAATGCCGGACAGCCCCACAACCGAACGGGTATCGATAATGCCGGGCGTCACAAACGGGGCTTCGTAAACATCGAAGCCGTCCGGTATGCTCACACGGGAAGCCGGCCCTACGCGATCGATACGCCCATTGCGGATAAGCACGACACCATTTTCGATCGGATCACCGGCCATGGTATACACGGTTTCCCCTTTAACGGCTATATCTTGAGCGTTCAGCTGCGCAACGGGGGCAGAACAGGCCGCGAACAACCATCCAAGCATCAGCGGCAGCATCATATACATTTTCGGATACGCTTTCATTGTGATCCTCCTGCGGAATAGTGGTCGAAATAGTCCCCGCGGTACACTTCATGTCCGCCGGTTGCATAGGGAAGCTGATCCGGATTGGCGCGATCAAATACTTTATTGCCTTCCACCCAGGTTTGCTGCACATGGGTGTACACGCTGAATGGGTCGCCGGTGAGGAGGATGAAATCGGCATCTTTGCCGGGCTCAAGCGAACCAACCCGGTCTTCAAGATCGAGCTGCCGGGCCGCTGCGATGGTCAGTGCTTCGAGCGCTTTTTCGCGGCTCATGCCATCACGAACCGCAAAAGCCGCCATTCGGAAAAACAGGCGGGAATCGGTCACGCTGTCGTCGGTATGGAAGGAAACCTCGGCACCGGCTTCTTCGAGCACGCGCCCGGATTTGTAAAGCAGGTTCACGGCTTCGAGCTTCCCGCCCGGGGTATCGAGCACGATGATCGAGCTTGGAACACCGGCGGCTGCGATTTCATCAGCTACAAGCCAGGCGTCCGTTACGTGGTGCAGCACCACACGAAAGCCAAATTCACGCTGCATACGCAGTACCGTGAGGATGTCATCATGCCGGTGTGTGTGAAAATGGACAATTCTGTCGCCGTTCAGGGCTTCCACAATTGGCTCAAGGCGCAGGTTGCGGGGCACATTTTCTTCCTCACTCAGCCGCTGCTGATATGCCTGTGCTTCAATAAAGAGCCCGCGCTGCAAGGTAGCAGAACGCGCACGTGTACCGGGAAAGGGCGGCTGACGCAGCGGGTTGGTGCCATTGGCCATTTTTATTCCGCCGGCGAATCCATCACGCAAACGGGCGTCGGGCATGAGCATGTCGTAAACCGTGCGGGCATCGCGCAGCTTTAAGTAAATGGTCTGACCGCTGAGCAGGTGTCCGGAACCGGGCATTACGTTTGCGACCGTAACACCGCCCGTTCGGGCTTTTTTGAAGGTATCGGAGCGAACATCAATCGCATCCATAATGCGCACATCGGGATGCATCGGGGAGGATCGGTCTCCACCATCGCCGCCGCCAATGTGAGAATGCGTATCAACGAGGCCGGGCATAATAATGAAACCGCTGGCATCGCGCCGTTCAGCATCCGCCGGGATGTTCACCGATCCAGCCGCGCCAACAGCTATAATTTTGCCTTCATGAACAACAAGAACCCCGTTTTCGATGGGTTCTGAGGAAATGGGGTACAGGGTCGCTCCCTCAAATGCGACCGGCACCTGCTGCGCATACATCCCCAACGGGATGAGCAGCAGGCACAACGTAACCCCCAACAGTCGGTAGCTAACTTTAGGTATCATAGTGTAAGGTTGGTTAGTAGTACGTGCGAAACTGAATGTAACAGAATGCATCTGCCTATACCAACAGCACAGGGCCGGAGGGTGTTATCATTTCCCCCGGCCCTGTTAATTCTTGCAAAGAGGGTTGTTTGGAAAAATTACGGATTTACGGCCTGTCCGGAAATGACGCAGCCGGCCCGGTACCACATCAACCGAAAAAAAACTAACGGATTGCGCGGCGCTCAATTACCTTCCGGATTTGCTCATTGCCTATCCATACCTTTTCGGTGGTTTCGACATTTACCAGCTCGAGATTCACGGAGTAAAAAATGACGGCCTGCCGGCGGTCAACAGATTCATCGATGATGGAATTGATGTTGCCGACAAGCATGAAATCGGCGCCAAGTTCCTGTGCAAGGTTTTTCACGGTTTCGAAGGATGCGTACTGCTGCTGCTGCGATCGCTCTTCCCGGATATCCGCGCGGACGTTTCCACCGGCAACAAAGCGGACTTCCCCGGAATTGATGAGCTCCCGCTCAAGATCGCGTGTAAAGACTTCGGTATCGATGTGCTCCATACTGTCGTTTTGTACTCTGCCGACAATAACGACCGGTTCGCGGTCCTGCGCGTCTTTAAAGCGCTGCAGCCAGGGGCGGCGAAGCACATCGCCAATCATCGTTTCAGAGACGATTCGGGCGTCGCGGTCATTCCAGCGTCCTGAAAGCTCGGGGGCTTCATCAGCACCAACGCGGGTCACGGTTTGGCTTGGCCCGCCGGCACAGGAAGCCACAAAAAGAAAGCTAAGCACAATTATGAAGCTGTGGATCAAAGATGGGGTTTTCATATCGGACATCAGAGGTTTTCTAAATTAAATGGAATAAATACTGAGGGTTTTGGCAGACATGCTCAGTCCCGGATGAGTTCACGGAGCTGTGCTTCGAGAAACGTTTTGAAGGGCCGCTCAACAGCTGCCCTTGCGTCGCGGGCTGTTCTGCGGGAAGCCTGATCTTCCGTTGCGGCACCCGTGCGGCCTTCCCGAAAAAACGAACTGAAATCGGTTCTCGTTTGGGTATCCTGAATATCAACCGTCAGGCTCCAGTGTTTGAAGTGTGCGTCGGTACGGCCGAGATCGGTGTCTTCCATCAGAAAATCTGCCCGAACGTTCAGCAAAGCACTTCCGACACCTTCTCCCGTTCTGAACCCAAGCTCCTGAAATGCACCGCGCAGGGCTCCGTCGAGCTCACGAGGGAAATCATCCGATGTATGAATCTCCACGGTTGCCTGATCGGCAAGCTCATCCAGTTTACGCTCAATTTCTAAACGGCGCTCCGTTTCTGTGTTGAACGGAACAGACCGCGCCAGAATCAGATCGCGCTGCTGCGACAGGTTTTCATTCACGCGGCTGATGGTGAGGGCGGCCCGGTAAAACCCCATTTTGCGAATCACGCTGTTATCGCGCTCCGCCTGACCAACAATCGACTCAATCACCATATCATTGCTGGTGATTTCCCTGGAGTAAATGATAGAAGTCGGCAGGCGCTCAAAGCCGATCAGCACGTAGTAGGTCCCTTCCGGACTGCGGTGGGTTTCATACATCTGAACGTTGAGCATTTCTAAATCAGAAGTAACCTGCGTGGTGGAAATGAGGCTGGTAATGCGGTTCAGATTTACATCTTCGCCCTGCATGGTTTCGAGAAAATCATCAACCAGGGTTTGGCTTGCCTGAACATCTGCCCGAAAGGTACGGGCGAGATTTCCGGCGGCGTTATCCTGCGCAGCCTGCAGTGAACTGCCGGAACCAATGGCGGTCAGGTACTGCTGATCGGGGTATACATCGCCGGGACTTGTAAGCCATTGCGGCGTTCGGGGCGTGGAAGCACAGGAAATCAGCATAATGCTGAGCGCCAGGGTAAGCGGGATGGTAAATAGTTGTTTCATACATTTTGGGTTTAAATATGCAGGAAAGTGAAAAAAACCTGAACCGGATTAAACTTAGCCCGGGAAAAATGTTTCGGCAATCTGAAGCTTGTTATCAGGTGAAATGTCTACATGCTGCACGAGTTCATGGATGATACGATTTGTTCTGTCAAAATATCGGATTTTGATTTCGTGCGTACCGGGCGGCAGATGTACCGTTTGTCCGTGCACCCTGCCCGGCATGGTCTGCCAGCTTCTCAGGTCGGCAACTTCTGTGAGCTCCGTAGCTATGGTTCCGACAAGTCGCGCCAGAATACGCCCGCCTTCCCCAAACTCGCTTGCAGCTGCGCGCTGTCCGGCACGGTTAGCGACATGTTTTAGCGTTGAACGGATGATGGCTCTTGTTATGATAATCGGACGCCGCACCTGGAAAACACTTTCGGCCGTTGTGGCAAAATCATCTAAAAGAGGCATGGAGACCGTCTGCGTACCATTGATGACGGCTTCGACACGCTGAATGCTTGTGGGGTGCTGCCTTAGCGAAGGGACAGCATATTTTATATAGGTACGCAGGTCATTCGAATAAATACGCAGCTCATTGGAAACCTTGCTTGGCGCTTGTCCGCCAAAACCGAGAAGTAAAACATTTCCGGCTTCCGGCGCGCCGCGTCCCTGAACAGCGGCAGTTGTTCCTCTGGAAGATTCAATAAACCGTTGCCCCGGGAAGTTACGGGAGAAGGTTCGCTGAAAGCGGTCGAACTCAATACGGGCGTTATCTTCGCGTCCCTGCCTGGAAAAAATAACGTAGCTCAGAAAGTGTCCGAACGGACTCGCCTGAATGTTGGTGCTGCCACGCCCCCAACCGGGGCTCGTGTCTGTACTTGTGGTGTCGCTTCTCGAAAGGGTTTCCACCAGTCCGTCATAGCGGATAGATAAGTTTTCAAGTTTAAAGGAAGCGCGGCGGGCTTCTACGGTGGCGGCTTCCAGATCGCCTAAATGAATGGCAGAAAGGGCATTAAACAAATTAATCATCACATCTTCATAGTCTTCGCCCTGATATTCAAGTTCGCCATCATTTACAAGGAAGGCCCGCAGGTTTCGCTCTACAGAAATACCGAACAAGCGGTCTATTTCTTCCTCAGCACTTATAAAGTAGGCCTTACTTTCCGCGTGATTGCCATTAAAGTAATGAAGGGTACCCAGCTCGAGATTAAGTAATACCTGATCTTGTGTCCGGTATGCACGTGCGCCAAGCTGATCCAGCAACTGTTGTGACCCGGCTATATCGCCCGAGGTAAAGGAAGCCCTGAGCTGATTTTGAGCTTCCATCAGATTGGTCATTCCGCAGGCAGAAATTGACAGTAAAACCACCGGCAATAATACCGCCCAAACCAATAGATTTCTGTGATAATGGAATAAATGCACGTAAATCCGTAAAACTGAGTTAAATGATTACCTCAATTATACGAACATCAATTGATTTAAGTGCACTTAAATTTGGGGAGATTTCGAAGCCTTCAGACTTCACCATATCTGTTGTGCTTATATGAGCATATAGACGCAGGGCATTAAATCGGACTGTTCCGCTTGCTTATAAATTTGAATATCTATATTATAATAGAAGCCATCTTTGACTTTAGCTCATTTGAACATCACACCTTTAATATATTCCGATATGTACTATTATTTAAGTTCTGAGACAAAGAGCAAGCCGGCCATGCTGCTTATTGTTCTTATTTCCCTGATTGCGGTTTTCGGATTACTAAGCTGTCAGCAGGGGGCTGACCGCACCGCAGAAGCACCTGTGACGCCACATCCGCTTTTTGAAATTTTACCGGATGATGTTGAAGATCCGGAAGACAATATCCGCACCCCGGAACGTATTGATCTTGGCCACAAGCTCTTTTTTGAGCCCAAACTTTCCCGTTCCGGTATTATCAGCTGTAACTCCTGCCACGTAGTTGGTGCAGCCGGTGTTGATCACCGGGCCCGAGCTATTGGCGAAGGCGCGCAGGTTGGTCCGAGAAACTCGCCAACCGTATTTAATGCTGCTTTCCTGAAAGCGCAGTTTTGGGATGGCCGTGCTGCTACCCTCGAAGAGCAGGCCAAAGGCCCGATTCAGGCACACGTTGAAATGGACCTCACACCAGAAGAAGCCATCAACCGCCTTTACAATACCGGCTACATGCCGTATTTCGAAGCTGCTTTCCCGGATGAAGAAGAGCCGCTTACTTTTGAAAATCTTGCCAAAGCCATTGCAGCCTTTGAGCGAACCCTCCTCACACCGGGCTCACCATTTGACCATTATCTGGCCGGTAATTATGAAATCCTGAATGATCAGGAGCTTCGCGGTCTTTCGCTCTTCCAGGACGCAGGTTGCGCGAGCTGTCACCACGGTCCGCTGCTCGGCGGCAACTTGTTCATGGAATTCTCCCACCTCGGTGGCGAAGATGTCGGCCGCGGTGCCATTACCGGCTACCCCGGCGATCAGTTCGTGTTCCGCGTAGCACCGCTTCGCAATGTTGCCCTTACCTATCCTTACTTCCATGACGGAAGCGTAGCAACCCTCGAAGAAGCCGTTTCCATTATGGGTCACGCACAGTTAAACCGTGACTTGAATGAGCAGGAAGTTGACGATATCGTAGCATTCCTCAACACCTTAACCGGTGAATTCCCGATGATTGCACATCCAAGCCTGCCGCGCAACCCGCCCGCACAGCGAAGATAAACCTGAGTATAATTCATTGTAGTTAGTAGCAAAGTTAGTGATAATGAAAACCCGCATGGTTTTCTCCAGAAAGCCCGGTTTAGTCGCCGGGCTTTTTCTTTTTGACCATATGTGCGGGTATTTTTAAACCCTAGTAAAATTTTTCTTAATTTGGGCGTTGTATCCTGCAACTCTAAGCAATACTTCCGGTACAAAATGTACCTGAGACCTAAGCCTACCTTTTTTTCTTTCCTACCTCAAACCAAACCTACATTCGTTATGAATAAGCTTTACATCCCCGCCCTTTTTCTTAGTCTGATGCTGATTGCAGGCGCCTGCGGTTCATCAAGCAGCAGCTCCATCACCAATGTTGTTGTGCCCGAATGGATTCTGAACACCCCGGTCGATGATGATTATTTTTTCGGTACCGGTAATACGACTTCCCGTGACATGAGTCTTGCTGTGACTAAATCCGCAACAGAAGCAAGAATTGAGATTGCACAGCAAATTGAAGTTAAAATGAGTGGTATGCAGCGCCGCTTTCAGGAAGAAGTGGGCCTGGGTGAAAATTCAGAACTGCTCGATCAGTTTACTAACGCCTATAAGGCGGTCGCTGATGAAACCCTGGTAGGTTCACGGATCATCAATCAGGAAATTCGTCAGGAAGGCAGCATTTACCGCGCGTTTGTGCTGGTTGAAATGCCCGTTGGCGCGGCAAGTGAAGCCATGATGCAGCGGCTTCGTGAAAACGAAAACCTCTACACCCGCTTCCGGGCTACCGAAGCCTTCCGCGACCTTGAGCGCGAACTTGAAGAGTACCGCGATCAGAGAAACCGCCCCTAAACGCAAGGCTGATCTTTATTTAGCTCAGTAGCTTTTCCAACTCTGCTTTCAAAGCCCGGACGCCGGATTCTTTCCCGACTCCGGGCTTTTTTTATTCCCATAACTTCCGCTACTATGAATTACTACTACCGTCCAACTATTCTTCTATGCATTGCGCTGATTGTATGTTTTCTACCTTTGCAGGCTTCCGCACAGGATGCCGACTATCAGCAATGGCTGCGGCAGCAACAACAGGCCTTTGATGATTTTGTGAGCGACCAAAACCGCCGCTTTGCCGAATTTTTGCGGCAGGACTGGGCGCGCTTTGAACAGCAAACCGCTGCAGCTGCGCCTGACCCTACCCCAAAGCCAACCGAAGCGCCCGTCGCCCCGGAATCTGAACCTGAGCCGGCACCCGAGCCCGAGCCACAGCCAATTCCTGATGCTGATCCCGTACCCATATCCGAACCGGAACCGGATCCCGAAACCGATCCAACACCTGAACCTGAACCTAAACCTGAACCTGAACCTGAACCTGAGCCTCAACCCCCTGTCCCGCCTCTGCCACCGGCACCGCCTGCTCAGGAGCCGCTGCCGCCTTCCGAACCTTTGCTCCCGCCAGGCTCAACTTTTGAATGGCACTACTATCAGGCCCCGCTGCCCGATTTCACCCCGCCCACCCGTTTCAGGCTATCGCGACTAAACAGCGACACCATTGCCGACGCATGGCTCGAAATGGCGGCAACCAATTATGATGAAGTGATTTCGGTATTTCAGCGCTTCAAACGGGATAACCGGCTCAACGAATGGGCTTACGTCCGGCTGATCACCGATTACAGCAATCTGGTTTTCAGCCGGCACAATGAGTCCGTCTTTTTGGCCTGGTTTCTGCTTCACAACAGCGGTTTACAGGCCAATGCAGGCTACTCAGAACAGCGCCTGCACCTGCTGATGCCGCTTTCGGAACGGGTGTACAACCGCAATTTCTACACGCTCGGACCGGAACGTACCCGTTTTTACGTCATCGAAGCCGGCCATACGCCGACCGAACGCCCCGGCGCCATTCGCACCTACAGCCCCGATCAGGAAGCCGGGCTGCGGGTTACAGACGTAGCGCTGCGTCAGATTCCCGTATCCCGCGGACATTCAGAAACAGAGCTGACATTCGAGTTTAACGGCGATCAGTTTCTATTCCGGCTGAACTACGACCGCAGCTACCGCTCCCTGCTATCCTCCTTTCCTTCACTGCCGCCGGAATTCTTTTTCGCCGCACCGGTGTCAAATGGTCTGTACACAGCCCTCGGTGAACAAATCCGGCCTGTGCTTGCCGGCATGGATACCCGTACAGCACTCGATTTTCTGCTCCGTTTTGCACAAACGGCCTTTGAATACAAAACCGACAACGAGCAATTTGGTCAGCAAAGGTACATGACCCCGGATCAGATTCTGCACTATCCCTTTTCCGATTGTGACGACCGCGCCATTTTCTTTGCTTTTTTAGTACGCAGCTACTTAGATCTTGATGTGGTCGGAATCAGCTGGCCCGGACACATGGCAACGGCCGTTCGTGCGGGTCATGACCTTCCCGGCGACAGCTTTGAGCACGCGGGTGACCGCTGGCTGATTGCCGACCCCACTTTTATCGGAGCCCGTGCCGGCATGACCATGCCCATGTTCCGCGGACAGGAAGTTACCCTTCATCTTTTTTGATTTTTTCGGATGATGTTTTCTCGTGCCCGTACGCCGCTGTTTATCGTACCAAAAACCGTGCTGCTGCTTGCACTGCTCTCAGGTTTTGTTTTTTTAGGGGGATGCGGAAGCTCCGGTGGCGGAAACCTTTCACAAAGCCCTGAACGAAGCGGCGTTGTGCATGGTCCGGGACAATATCCCGGATGGTTTCTGAATCCGCCTGAATCGCAGGGGGCACTTGCCGCCGGTCTCAGCCGGCACAGTCAGATTTACCCTGAGAATTCACTTGAAGCGGCAGCCCGGGACGGGGAAGCCGCCCTGCGGGCTCAGCGCGGACTTCGGGTTTCCTACAACAGCTTTTGGGAAGTGCTGCCCGGCCAAACCGGTCGGGAAACCGGCCGGGAGTTTTTTACAGACACCCTTGGCGTGCAACCCACCGATGTACAGCTCCTCGGTGAAGCCGTTATCGGAAACCTTCACCTCGGTCTTTTCGGAAGCACCGTAATGAATGCTGATCACAGACTGCGTACGCCGGGGCGCAGGCCCGACTGGGTACTGCAAACCCCAACGTCTGAAACCTACGACTTCGGCGTTGGCAGCCATCCGGCTTTTATCAATGAGCACACGGCCTGGAAACGGGCCGAAATTCAGGCGCTTAAAAACCTTGCAGCCGGGCTTGAAGTACGGGTGCAGCTGCTCGACCGACGGCTAAATGCGCTTCAGGGAGGCGCCCGCTTTTTGCAATCCGACATTTACGCAGACTGGTTCGAAGTCGCGGCCCGATGGCGGGATGACCGCAACGTGTACGTTTTGGTCCGCGCCCGTGCGGTTTCAGTGCTTGAATGAGGAGGTTAAACCCGTAACCTTCACAGCGAAACAGGCTATTTGCTGTGACTCAGCGCTTACATTTATTGTCGCCAAACCGCATTTAAACAGTAGCTTGCCTAAAACATTTTATTCGTTAGTGAATCATACGGGTTAAAAAATTCTTGCAATACTTACACCGGCATAAAAGCCCGGACGGTCAAGCCGCCAGTTTGCGTCAATGCGGGCGAGACTGAAAATCCCGTTTAGGGAAATGCCTGCTTCATGGCGGAAGGCGTTGTCGTAAAAGGGCTGAAACCCAAGGGTCTCGAGACGGTCATCGCTGATCCAGGTACGTCCTGAGCCACCGTGAATCAGTAAGCCAAGTCCCTGCCGGGCCAGCCACCGGGCACCGATGAGCTCGAAAGGGGCGCTGCGGAAATTGTGCTCCCAAAAAAGCGCCGCCCCGTGCTCCCCTTCGAGTATTCTGTTTGAAGTCGTCCGGAAGCCGCCATAAGGTGCAAAAACAGACAGACGACTGTCAAGCCCGCCAAACGCCTGTACCGGAAGATCACCCGTGTGCGTGAACGCTTTGAGACGCAAATCGAGGGTATTCGTAAAAAAGCGACGGCGAAGAAAGGTTTCGATTCTCAGATCAAGCTGTGCCTCGTATCGGGTAAACCCGAAATCACCACCCATCCAGTCGTCATTTGCGTGCTTTAAACCGAGTGTGAGCGCACTTCCGCCGGCAACGCCAAAAGAGGCCGGGGCTGCCCCTAACCGCACCCGTGCTTCAATACCCCGCATTTCGCCATCTTCAATAGGAACATTAGGCCGCTGAACGACTCCCCCTCTGAATGAATAGCTTGTTGTCTGCTCCAGCGACTGTTGTGATTCCTGAAAAAAACCTATCTCTGCCCTCAAGGGCTGCCCGGCAATGCGCTGTCCCGGAATCCAGATACCGGTCAGGCTGAACCGCTCACTACGGTAATAATCAAAATAATCTGCATTTCCGATGAGGGTATTGAGGCTGGCAAAGGTGAAATTGTATTGCCCGGGATTAATTCGCGCACGTGTGTCCGCGTCATAGGTTAAGCGCAACCCCAGGCGGCGTTCAAGCTGCGGTACCCTGTAAAGCACCGATCCGCCCCAGGACCAGGTTTCAGTACCGGTACCGTATCCCAGGAGCGCCTCAATACGAAGCCCGGGCGTGATATCGAAACGCGGGTTCAGACCCGCATAAAAGGTTTCAGCACGGTTGAAGCGAAGCTGCGGCCGGTAACTTACCGATCTGCGGAACTCCCGCTGCGTCGGCGGACCGGTTTGCACAGCGCCCTCTCCTGCGATCCGGGCGAGAAAGCCGCTTGGCTGAAACGCGTCAGAGATGGTTTGGGTAGAGTCGATGGTTTCATAGGCAAGCCGCTCTGCTTCTGAAAGGGGGATGGCTTCAGGCTCGTGCTCAAAGCTGCGGTTGAGGCGGGCACGTTCCGGTTCACTGAGGCGGGTTAGGCTGCGCTGCGTACCAAATACCGAATCGGGGACGGCAATATTGACTTCATACTCACGGATAGAAGACACCAAATCGAAACGTATTTCCGGAAAACGAAAGCCGGGAAAGCCCACCTCCACAACACCATTTATGCGCACGTCAACCGGCAGCCAGAAAGGGCCGCCGTAGTTGCTGAACTGCTGCTGATAGCGCAGGTTAAATTCCTGAATAGGGGGCGGGAAAAAGATCATCTCGCCCGGCACAAGGTTCACTTCGAGCAAAGCATATTCATCAGCAAGTACCGAAACTGTGCCTTCGAATACCGGTTGCAGCCGGGTTTTGGGTATCACGCGGATATCCCACACCATCTGATTGCCGATATAGCGGCGGCCTTCAACCCGGAAATCGTAGTAACGAAAAGCATTCGGGTGGGTCACCCCAATTACCTGAAAGCCGGCAATTTCGATTTCATCATCATAGAAATTGGGCAAATTGCGCGTACCGGCAAAATTCTGATCAGCGAGGAGGTTGCTTGTCTGCCGCTGATCAATCATAAACTCCCGAAAGCCCCTGCCCCGCTTCCACCATGTTTGGGTAAGGCTCTCGCTGATACTTACAATGCCTTCGTTATTGCTGAGCCGTGTGCGGGTATAGGCGTCAGCACGCCAATTCTCCAGCTCGTTCTGCCAAAGCTGCTTGCGCAAAATCACCCGCTCCATGATGTGATTGGCGGGATCTTCACCTGTAAAAACGAGCGCTTCCAACTCGATGGATGAAGGCTGTAGTGCCACAAGCTGATCCCGGGTTTCAGCGGTAAATGTGAGGGATTCCGTTTCATACCCAATGAAGCGGAAGGTAAGCGTGGCCGGAAATTTAGGTACGGGAAAATCAAAGAAGCCTTCATTATTGGTGATGGCTCCGCGAAAGGTACCTTCCACCTGAATGTTTACAGCGGGAAGGCCTTCACCGGTCTCCGCGTCTGTTACCAATCCTGTTACCCGTAAGGTATCCTGCTGTTCCGTAAGCACAGCTGTGCCGCTGAATATTACCGCTTTGGCCCGCTCTATTCCTATGAGCACGAATACCAAAGCAAGAATTAAAAGCCCTCTTTTAAGTGCTTTTTTCGGGCCCTCATTACCTGAACCGCCTTCACGGGAAGAACCGTGGTACATGTGATATTGCAAATTATACTCGCTGACAGGCTGTATCATAGGTTTTTTGGAAAGAAAGGGGATTTTATGGGGTTGGGTAACAGGCAAAGGAAAGCACAACTAACCGGGGCTTAATTGCGGCAGATTACGTAAATTGAGATGATGTGTTCGCTTTCGTTTCCTGCATAGGAACATATCAATATGACCCTGTAGTTCAACCGGATAGAACGATAGCCTCCTAAGCTTTAGATCTGGGTTCGAGTCCCGGCGGGGTCACACCTTCGAGCGAATGCCGTGCCAAAGCTTATTCTTTTGGCAGTCTTAATTTTGAGGTAAAGCGGCTTTGTGCGCTTATTGATGAGCTCTAAGTGCACATTTGATGGCTTATGCTTCCTTTGGGGTACTTAGTACGGAAAAGCTCGGGCTTTCCCTTGTTACCAAAATTGTTACCGGCTTACCCTTCCTTTTGTGCGAAAAACCCGCTCATTGAACGCGGATTGAGCGGATGTTGACAGATTTTTTGGAGACGCGTTTAACCCGCATTATTCACAAAGGGTGTCGCGGAGGTGCCGGGTTTTAAAAATACATGCAATCCGCAGCCGGGGTCACTATATTCTGAAACCCAAAAGCCAACCACCTCCCAAAGAACCTTCCGCCGTGTACACCCTGATTGCAACCATTGGCACTTCTCCCGCTGTACTGACCGAGGCGGTTTATGCGCTTCATGAACAGGGGCTTTGGCCGGTTGAGGAAGTCATCATCATCACAACCAAAACCGGCGCGGCGAAAACGCGAGAGCTGCTGTTTGGGGAAGGCAGCGATACCGAATCCCAATGGAGCCGGCTGTGCCGTGCCCTGGGAATTGGGGTGCATGATATCCGCGTGCCCGGCATGCGTGAGCTGCGGGGCATACCTGCCGGGGAGGGCGGCAGTGAGCTCGAAGATGTGCGCAACACCGCCGACGACGCCCGGATGGCTGCGTTCATTCAAAACACCGTACGAAAAATTACGGCGGATCCCGATCGTGCCCTCATCGCCCTGCTCTCCGGCGGGCGCAAAACCATGAGCTCGCACCTTATGGCCGCGATGCAGCTTTTTGGCCGGCGTCAGGACCGCCTCATCCACATCCTCGTGCCCCCGGAGGCCGAAACCAACCGGGAGTTCTTCTTCCCGAGCGAAGCGGTCCTCAACCCCGCAACCGGTCTGCCCCTGAGCAAAGACCGGATTTCGATTGACCTGATTGACATCCCCTACCTCCGGCTGCGTCCGTGGCTCGAGGGCGAGATGGATTACACGCAAAACTTTGCGCAACTGCTCGAAGCTGCCGACCAAAAACTCCGGGCGCAGGAAGCCCATCCCGTCCGCAGTTTCGTGATTGATATCGGAAACAAGACCGAACCCCTGCGCATCAACGGGATTTCGACGCCCGCGACGCTGCCGCCGCGACAGCTTGCACTGCTGTGTCTGTTCATCTGGCGCAACATCCGCAGCGGTGCCGTGACCGGAACATCGCTTCGGGAAATAGTAGAGGATGAAAGCCTGTTCGAAGCCCTCCATATTTTTTACCGCACAGCCAAACACGGCAGCTCTGATCAGACCGATGAAGAAGCCCGGACCATCAACCTCGCAGAAGCCCGCGATCAGGACGACTGGGCGCACGATCTTTACTGGTATGACGAAAAGCAGCGGAAGCTCGAAAAAAGGTCTTTCCCAAAGGAAAGGTCTGAGTTATGGAAGAAACTCCGTCAGGTGCAGCAGGCGCACCCGGACCTGAACACCTGGCCGGAAAATCATTTCTTCCAGGATACCGACCCTCCGCGGAAAGCAGCCGTTGATCGCCGCTATCTGATCAGCATTCCGCCGCAAGCTTGCCGCATCACCGGCCTGCACCCGGACGATGCCCGTGAGTTGGGTTTGGATTGACAGAGGACAGAGGACGGCAGACCGCAGACGGCGGACCGCGGAAGGCTGACAGCATAGGACAGAGGATGGGGGACGGAAGTCGGAGGTTGGAAGACAGAAGACGGAAAACCGCAGACCGCAGACCGCGGACAGCTGACCGCGGACCGCGGAGGACGGAGGACGGAGATCAGAAGACCGAAGACCGAAGACTGAGGACCGATGGCCGAAGACAATCCTCAAATCTTTGAATCTTCGAATCTTCGAATCCTTGAATCCTTCGCGCTCTTCGCGTAACCCTTCGCGCCCTTCGCGTTAAATCCCACGGGGTTAAGGGTGCACATTCAATGTGCACCTACGCAGAGGTGGATAAAGATTTCGGTTTCGGAAAAAACCTTGGTTCGGTTTCCGAAATCCGTGCCACCCATGCGTATGGACGCAAAGCTTGCGTCCCCCCACCCCGAATCCCTTCACGTCAAAACCCCGCAGTCCGCCGTCTGCGGTCTGCGGTCAATTCCTCAAATCCTCAAATCCCAAATCCCCCCGTAACGTCCGGTAACGTTCCGGTTTCGGGATAGGAGCCGTGACGCCCTTACTTTTGGGATGAAGCAACCATGATAGGATAAGATTACGGCAGCGGTTCTGGTCCAAGGCTGCTGCCATTCCGGCCGGAAACCTACAGACGGCCATCATCGCAGACGGCTATCCCTGTTTGTCTTTTACTTTTTTCTCTCCATCCCCAATCACGTGAAAGGAAGTACGCTATGACCGATACCGATACCCTTCTCACTCCTACGTGCCTCACAGCAGCCGGAATCCCAACGGCAACTGCTGCAGTGCCGGATGTTTCGCATCCCGCCGGAACCAGCCCTGACCTGCCGCTGCGCATTGTACTCAGCGATCATGCCCGTACGCGGATGGCACAGCGCGGCATTAGTCCCCTCGCCGTGAAGCTCGCCATCACCCGCGGCGTGTGCATCCGCAAGCAGGGCCTCGTATTCCGGGTGCTGCGCGGCAAGGACATCCCCCCAAGCATCAGCCCGCACACACGGGGCCGAATCAAAAACACCGTCGTTGTTACCAAAACCGACACGGATACCGGCACCTGCCTCGTACTCACGACCTACCGTAACGACAAGGCCCTCAAACACATCCGCCTGAAGCCTGACGGCCTGCTGTGACGGGGCGTTGACCGCAGACGGCAGACCGCAGACCGCGGACGGCGGAGGTCAGAGGTCAGAAGACGGCGGAGGACGGAAGACGGAAGACGGAGGGCGGAGGACGGAAGACGGAAGACGGAAGACGGAAGTCTGCAGACCGCGATCGCGGGAATCGGCTTCCGAAACCTGTGCCACCCTCGCGTAAGGACGCAAAGCTTGCGTCCCCCTTAGCCGCCCCCCCCGGAATCCCTTCACGTCAAAACTCCGCGGTCTGCCGTCTGCGGTCTGCGGTCAAATCCTCAAATCCGCCAAAAGCCAACCGCCTCAAACCACAAACCACAAACCACAAAACCTCCCCATGCTCCGACCCCATTACATTCCGCCTTCGCTTTTTGTAGAGGGTCTTTTTTGCAGCCGGCGGCTTTGGCTGAAGGCGCACCATGTTGAGATTTTTGATGAGGTGCAGACCCTTGCGATGGCCCGCACGCTGAAGCAGCACATTACCGGCATCCGGATGGATGATACCGGCTGGATTTACGAGGCCAGGCTGCCTTCCGGTACCCGGCTTGATGCCTGGGTGCCCGAAGAGAAGCTTGCCATTGAATTCAAAAGCGGGTCACCGCACCCGACGCATGTATATCAGGCCTGGGCCATCAGGCAGGAATTGGAACAGCTTGGTGTACAGGATGCCGAGGTGCACCTTTGGTACGCCGGCGCTTTTGAAAAAGAAGCTGAAACCCTGGCCCAGGCCTACAAACTCGATCATGACTGGATTACGGATGACCTGTACGCGGTTTGTGCCGATACCGAGGATCCCGATTTCGGGCTTCGCATGGAGCGCGGCGCAGCCATTCTGCTGGCCGAAACAACACAGGAAGCCATCCCCGAAACCAAAGCATCCGCATCCCCGACCTGCGCAAGCTGCGCCTACTTCCCCTTTTGCCATTCGTGAGGGGGGGGACCGCTGACGGCGGACCGCGGACCGCGGACCGCGGACAGAGGACGGAGGACCGTTGCCACCTTCGCGTAAGGACGCAAAGCTTGCGTCCCCCGCCCCATATTCACCCCGAATCCCTTCACGTCAAAACCCCGCGGTCCGCCGTCCGCGGTCTGCCGTCAATTCTTCAAATCCCCAAATCCGCCAAAACCCCGAACCACAAACCACAAACCTCAAACCTCAAACCTCAAACCTCAAACCTCAAACCTAAATCCTAAATCCTCCCCATGAAATCATCCTTCTATCTTTTTCAGCCCGTTACGCTGAAGCGTCAGGATAACAGCCTGGCCATCCTTCCGTTTGGAAATCCGGACCGGGAGCCTTTCCCCGGTGAGAAAATCGGTCGGGAACTGCAGGACGAGTTTCCCCTGGCCGAGGAAGATGCCTGGTGGCAGGGCGCGCCCCGCTATGTGGCGGTGGAGCGCATCGACAGCATTCATGCGTACAGCTCGGTGCGCATCAATACCGGGCTGCTGAATTTTCTGGCTGAGAAGCACATCCCCCTGCACACCTACAATTATTTTGGCGGCTATACCGGCACCTACTGGCCGAAAGAACCCATCCCGAACGGACGCATTCAGCAGGCGCAGTTTCTGCATTATGCCGATACGGAAAAGCGCCTCACCCTGGCCAGTGAAATCCTGCGGGGTGCTTTTCACAACATGCACAGCGCCGTGAAACGGGAAAACCGGCGCTCTGGTCAGTTCACGGATTTGCTGGAGGAATGGCATCTTTCGGCGGCCCGGCTGGAAGAGGCACAAAGCGTGAACATGCTGCTGGGTGTGGAAGGTAATATCCGCAAGACCTACTACGAATTCCTGGACCGGCGACTGACGCCCGACTTTCAGATGGAAGGCCGCGTGTACCGTCCGCCGAACAATCCGGTGAATGCGCTGGTATCGTACCTCAACAGCATGCTGTACGCATCCATCATCAGTGAGCTGTACCGTACGCAGCTCAACCCGCTGGTGGGCTGGCTGCACGAACCCGGCCGGCAACGGTTCCCGCTTGCGTGGGATTTGGCAGAGATCTTTCGTCCGCATCTCGTGGAAGGCCTCATCATGAGCATGATCAACAAGAAACAGCTTGATGCCACGCATTTTGAGGCATCCCTTAGCGGCTGTATGCTCACCCCGGAAGGGCGGATGAAAGTCATTCGTGCCTTCGAGCACCGCATGCAGACAACGATCAAGCACCGCGACCTGGGCCGCTCGGTAAGCTACCGCTACCTGCTGCGCCTCGAAGGCTACAAACTCGTAAAACACCTGCTCGGAGATAAACCCTATGTTTCATTTAGGATATGGTGGTGAAGATATGCATGTAATTGTTGTGTACGATGTGCATCAGAAACGATGTGCCAAAGTGATGAAATACCTGCGTCAGTGGCTCGAACACCGGCAACGATCCGTCTTTGCAGGGTTCCTTACCGACAGTCAGGTTAAAATCATGTACGACGGACTGCTCGATCTCATCAATGTGCAGTACGACAGCGTGATTGTATTCCAGAGCAACCGTGCCAATCAGGTGAGCGAATGGAGCACAAGCGCGGCAGTGATGATGCGCCGGGAAGGCGTAACGGCACACCTGCAGCTTAGTCCCGGCCTCTCACCCGCCGAATACGCCCGTAACCGCAGGCGTCGCTTTCACGGCGACAAAGCCGCAGGCAAGAACAGCGGCACCGGCAGCGGCACCGTCACCGCAGAAGGAGAACCGCCCCGGAAAAAGCCGAAGCTCCGCTTTAGCAAGCTTAGGAAGTGAGGACACGGTTGTTTGACCGCAGACCGCAGACGGCGGACAGCGGGGGACAGAGGACCGAAGACAGAGGACCGATGACCGATGACCGATGAGTATCCTCAAATCTTCGAATCTTCCAATCTTTGAATCTTCAAATCCCTTCGCGCGCTTCGCGTAACCCTTCGCGCCCTTCGCGTTAAACTCCTCCGGGTTAAGGGTGCACATGCCACCCCGAATCCCTTCACGTCAAAACTCCGCGGTCTGCGGTCCGCGGTCCGCCGTCAAATCATCAAATCCCATGACTCACACCATCAACTGCCTCGCGCCGCCGCCTATGCCGGCGCAGCCACTTACAGCGCATCAGCAGAAGGCCTTTGAGGGTATCCTCGGCTTTCTGGATGATCCGGGGCTGCATGCGTTTTTGCTGCTCGGGTATGCCGGTACCGGAAAGACCTTTTTGCTGCGGCATGTGCTGGAGGTCTGTGAGGAGGCCGGGCTGAAGACGGTGCTGCTTGCACCTACGGGCCGCGCGGCACGGATTCTGGAGCAGGCTACGCAGCGGGAGGCTTCCACCATACACCGGGCGCTGTATGAGCAGACCCGCGAGTACTGTACCGATGAGGGCTACCGGGCGGAGTTCAGCCTGCGGGAAAATGAGGACCCTGACACGACCCTCTACCTCATTGATGAAGCTTCCATGCTCAGCGATATGGAGGCCGACAGTGAGGAGCTGTGTTTTGGCAGCGGCAGGCTGCTGCTTGACCTCATCACCTACGTCTCGCCCTACCGCAGCAGCCGTAAACTGCTGTTCATCGGGGATCCCGCACAGCTTCCGCCCGTGCATCAGGCGGGGAGTCCGGCCCTGGCGCGGAGCTACCTGCACCACAGCTATGGCCTGCAGTGCGCGCAGGCAACCCTCACGCAGGTGCACCGGCAGCAGCGCGACAGCCGGCTGCTGGAAACCGCGACCCGCCTGCGCAGCGAGCTCCACAAGGCCGGGCACCGCAGCTTTCACATCGTCGGGAACGGGCACGATATATTTGAGCGCACGCCTGCAAGCCTGATTTCCGCCTATGCCCGGCACCTGAAGCGCTATACCGTGCCCCGCATTATCTGGATTACGCACAGCAACAAAGCGGCACACGAAACCAACCGTGCGGTTCGGCAGGCCCTCGGCTACCGCTCCGCCCGCCTGCAGCAGGGCGAGCTGCTGATGGCCGCGCGCAACCATTACAGCCCCGAGGCCTTCTTCATGAACGGCGATCAGATGCGGGTTGTGCACCTCGCGCCCGAATCTGAAACCGAAACAGTGGAAGTACAGCTCAACTACCGCGATCAGAAAGGGGTGCGGGTGCAGTTGCGGTACCGACAGGCACAGGTGCGGCTGTTGCACGAAGCGCCGGATGCCGGGCCGGTGCGCATCCTCCTGCTGGAAAACAGCCTCACCGATTTCCGCACGGGTCTGCTCAGCGCCGCCGCCTGGGTTGAGAGCATGAAACGCTGGCAGGCCGATCCGCAGGGGCTCGAGCTCGAAGCCTTCCGCCGGCAGGATGCCCGCGCCAACGCCCTGCTCGTGCGTTTCGGCTACGCCATCACCTGCCACAAAGCACAGGGCGGCGCCTGGGAAACGGTCATCCTCAACCCCGAACACCCCGTGCCCCTGCACAAAGATGCCTTCATCCGCTGGGCCTACACCGCCCTCACCCGCAGCCGGAGCAAGCTCTGCCTTAGCGCCCCGGTGCGCTGCCGCAGCCTCAGCAACATCCGGCTGATGCCCATTCAGCCCTGCGAAGCCTTCCCGGAAACAGTGGCCACACCTCCTGCGGAGGCACACACGCCCGCCCTGCCGCTCACCGTGCGCCCGGCGGATTTCCACAAGGCAGCCTGTTACGACCTCATCAGCGGGGTTTGTGAGCGCAGCGGGGTGACGCTTATGGGGGTTACGGAGGAGGAACGGGGGATGTGCTTCCGGCTCGGAACCGGCATTGCAGGCAGCCGCATTGATGCGTATTTCGACCACGATGGCATCTGCGCAGAGCTCGTACCCCGCAGCCCCGCCGGCTACAAAGATGACCGCCTGCTGCGCCTGTACGCCTGCCTCGCCCGGCAGATTTAGGGTTTTTAGACATGGCTTTTGTGGTTTTTGGTTTGTGGTTTTGTGGTTTTGTGGTTTGAGGTTTGCTGATGCCTAAATATGGTTTACGGTTTTCTGTTGAGAGGAAGCTATTTAGGTTGATGGTTTTAAAACCGTGCACATGCGATGTGCACCTACGCGAAAAGGGTTCGAAGATTTGGTTTCGGCGAAACGCTTGTTTTGGTTTCCGAAACCCGTAGCACGTCACGTAAGGACGCAATGCTTGCCCCCCAAAAGCCAACCGCCAACCGCCAACCGTCCAAATCCCGAATCCACAAATTTATTCCTTTTCCTAACACCTACCCGAAACCCTGTTTAAATGCTGCAAAGAAGGGGGGATCTGTCAGCCGGCAGTGTTTTGCGGCTGTTCGGGTGAAATCCTGTAAACGCCCCCTCGCCTGATGAAGGAGATGTGTCTGATTTTGTTAAGGATAGGATGATCTGTCAGCCGTTGTTTGGGATGGCTGCCTGTAAGCTTTGGAAATGCAGGCACTTGGTCTTGTTTTTGAGGATGAAGGGGAAGCGGCACCGGTGTCTGACAGATTTTACCCCCCGAGCGACCGGCCTTCATGCTTTGAATGCGGGCCGTAATGCGCTATATTGATATTGCGGAAGCACCCCTCTCAATCGTACCTATGTGGCATTGTGACCAGTCTATATCAAATACAGGAAAACAAGTGCGTGCTACTCTCAATCGTACCTATGTGGCATTGTGACCTGAAGCTTGCCCTCACTCTGATCGAAGCTGACAATCCTCTCAATCGTACCTATGTGGCATTGTGACCCCTCCAGGTAAACCGTTCGTCGGTATAGTTGTCCTCTCTCAATCGTACCTATGTGGCATTGTGACGATCTCTGAGCGTTTCCACGGCGACCGCCATCAGGCCTCTCTCAATCGTACCTATGTGGCATTGTGACCGACCGCCATCAGGCGGTCAATGTCATACGAGCTCAACTCTCAATCGTACCTATGTGGCATTGTGACCCGCGGCGCGAAGCTTCTTAGTTCCAGCTTAGGCGCCTCTCAATCGTACCTATGTGGCATTGTGACCGCTTGTATCTCTCTGCTTATCTCTGTAAGCATAGTACTCTCAATCGTACCTATGTGGCATTGTGACTCTTAAGTCAGCATGAATTTCTCTCTCATTCTCAACCTCTCAATCGTACCTATGTGGCATTGTGACTTTCTCAGCTGATTTGGTCGTGATGTCTTTGGCTACACTCTCAATCGTACCTATGTGGCATTGTGACGTTACAAATTACGACTTACATAGTCGTAGTTGCTTACTCTCAATCGTACCTATGTGGCATTGTGACTCAGGGCAGCCGTAGCTTTGAACAAGCGTTTGAATGCTCTCAATCGTACCTATGTGGCATTGTGACTGCTTCGGGTGGATACATGACATGGCTATCGTCAACCACTCTCAATCGTACCTATGTGGCATTGTGACTGGATTTCACCCCATATAACATAGGGTATGCCTGCCCTCTCAATCGTACCTATGTGGCATTGTGACTTTGAGCTTTTTTCATGTGTATAGTACCTTATGTTAACTCTCAATCGTACCTATGTGGCATTGTGACCGCTTCTAATCGGTCTCTTAACTCTGCAACCTTATACTCTCAATCGTACCTATGTGGCATTGTGACATTTGTTTTTTAACGGTGTTGATTGAGTCTTTTAGTCTCTCAATCGTACCTATGTGGCATTGTGACACTTTTTCATAGTATAGTACTTTGAATGTTAGTAATCTCTCAATCGTACCTATGTGGCATTGTGACTTGGGTTAATTTCGCCCCTAACAAACTGAATACTTTCTCTCAATCGTACCTATGTGGCATTGTGACTTGAAAAGAATAAACTTCTTTTATTCTATCGGTTGTCTCTCAATCGTACCTATGTGGCATTGTGACTCCCTTGCTGTTGTACCACTCAGTAAGTAAAAGAACTACTCTCAATCGTACCTATGTGGCATTGTGACATTCCGGTTGTTGGTTCTGGTTTTGGTTTGGGTGAACTCTCAATCGTACCTATGTGGCATTGTGACGTTCATTGTCTTATCCTGTTTTGTTGTGAGTCAGGCCTCTCAATCGTACCTATGTGGCATTGTGACCCGCCTGCTTCTATTTCGGATTTTGCGCATTCGTGTGCTCTCAATCGTACCTATGTGGCATTGTGACGTCTCAACCCACTTCCAATAGGTTTCCCACGGGCTGCTCTCAATCGTACCTATGTGGCATTGTGACTCAGATATGACACTATACTTTGTGGGATTCACAAAACTCTCAATCGTACCTATGTGGCATTGTGACATTGTTTCTTCGTGTACTTCTTCATCTATTATTCCTCTCTCAATCGTACCTATGTGGCATTGTGACGAATAATGAGAGCGTTTTCAAAGTGATTTCTGTCATCTCTCAATCGTACCTATGTGGCATTGTGACAGACTACAAAAGCTTTCATCCTACCGCTCCTTCTGCCTCTCAATCGTACCTATGTGGCATTGTGATGTAGCGTTAGTCAACTAGAAGCTTGCTTTCATTTATACCTCTCAATCGTACCTATGTGGCATTGTGATGTCTTCAACCGCAAAACTTTATTACCCTTTCGGTTTACTCTCAATCGTACCTATGTGGCATTGTGACACAGATGTAAGAAATGCCGATGCACGTTTTTCGCCGCTCTCAATCGTACCTATGTGGCATTGTGATCCGCTTGTCTTGCGGATATGGCCGGTAACGTGTTCACTCTCAATCGTACCTATGTGGCATTGTGTCCCGCCATGTGTGCGCCCGAGCGCACACTTTGTAAAGCTCTCAACCGTACCTATGTGGCATTGGGGCCAATAAGTGTCTGACTGTACCCAAACTTTGCGGTCCTCTCAGTGGTACCTGCGTGGCATGGTGGCCCGCCCCCGGTCGCCTGTATGTTTCTTGTAATTCTGCCCGCTCCATCGTAGCTGCGGGGCATTTGGTTCGCTTGTGCGGAGGTTGTTTTTCCGGAAAACGGGAAGCACGGTAACGGCAGACGTTTCCATGCGCCTGGGCTCCGTAGCCGGGGGCAACCATCATGGAAACCGAAACGGGGGTCAGTTTGACCGGTTCAGGCAAAGGGTCGGTTGCTTCTAAAGTGGAGCGCTGCTAAAGCAGCCTGCGGCAACAGTAGCGCCCGTGACCATTTTTGCCTGTCGTTAGGAAAATGGACCGTCTTAACGCCTGTTTAAACGCCCGTTAACGCCTCATTAACGGCCTGTTAAAAAAGGCATCCGTACCTTGTTCCTGCTATGGGTGCTACGTGCCCGTGCTGTCGCAAGTCAGTGGTACGCCTTTGCACGAACAGCCCGGCAATGCTTTCAAGTCCGAACGGCCCTCCGGGCACCGCATAGCGTGCTTGCTTTCCGGAGCTATGCGGAAAATAGCGCACCGCCCGCGAAATTGAATTCCTGTTGCTGTGTGCCCGATTTGAGCAAAATGAGAATCAGCGGGAGCCGGCGCAGCACCTGCGGCTAATTGCAAGGATGCAGCGGATTCAGACGGCAATCATTGTTGTGGGTATTTTGGTGCCGATTGCTGCGGCCTGGGTTTGTCTCTGATGTTCATTTATCCCCAAACCTGAACCGGCCCCTATCAAAAAGTGCAGTTGAAATGTGATTTTGCGTGGCAGAGTACATTGCGCCAAATTCTCATGCCCTCCCCAAAAAAGCACGGGATTGGGCGTAGGGTGAGGGGTTTTGAACCATCACGGCTGACCGTGATGTGCAAGGCGTTTCCCCCAAAAAATACGGCGCTGCTGAATGGCTGCGCAGCCGGTAGCAGGGGCAGCTTTTGGGGTTCGTTGCGGTACACGCGGTGCCGGGCCTGCCTGTTGTATCCGCATCTGGGGATGCAGCACCGGAGGCTGTGGTTTGTGGTTGGGGGTTTGGGGGATGGGGCCCTGCGCCTGCCGCAGCTGCTTTACCGGAAGGACATCCGCAAGGGGGTGGAGGGGCGCGGCGGAACGTTACCGGACGTTACGGCTGCGGATAATGAGTTTTTTTAAGGCTATGTTTGTTTTGCGTTTAGGATATCCTTTGCGCAAAGGCACATTTTTTTGTGTCATATTTGAATTCGAACATTGCCTTTTTTATCCAAATGCCCTATTTAAAACAAAGCTTAACATTATTGCCTGCGGCGGATGCGCGCGGAGCCGGCAGCTTTCCGGAAAAAGAAAAAAACCTGTGTAAGGTTTTCGGCTTTCGGTTCTCTGTGAACTTACAGGCGGCGTGCAAGCGGGGTAATGTTGTTAAGGACGGTCCGGCCATCTGCGATACAAGGGGTAAGGCTAAGGGGAAGGGTTCAGCTGCGGCTGTTCATTTTTCTGCGGGTTAAGTCCTCTTGTTTTCCTTCCTGTTTGATTCTACTGCGCTGAGTATACCATACCCTATTATCCCATACCATACCATGAAATTCCGGATAGACCTCACGCCCAATACCGAAGCGGTTCCTTTTAACTATGCACATCAGCTGTGCGGCATTTTTCATCACTGGCTGGGCCCCAATGAGTTGCACGACCTGATGAGCCTGTATTCGCTGGGCTGGCTGCGCGGCGGCAAGGCCGAGGGCGGCGGACTCTGGTTCCGCGATGGGGCTAGCTGGGATATCGGCATCTATAATGATGCGGTGGCCGAGCAGCTGGTGCGCGGGCTGCTGCTGCGGGATTTCCGCTTTTACGGGATGGGCATCCGGAAGGTGAGTCCGCTCGCGCCGCCGGATTTCAGTGCGGGGCATCATCGGTTTCTGAGCGACAGCCCTGTGCTGCTGCGCCGGGTGGAGGATGATTATTCGCGCACGCATGTGACCTTCCGGGATCCGGACAGCAGCCGCATTCTGGAGCGGGTGATTCAGAAGAAGGCGCAGGAAGCGGGTCATGCTACGGCGGGCAGCCTCCGGTTGCGCTTCGATGAGCGCTACCGCAACCCGAAAACCCGCCTCGTGCGCATCAAGGATATCGACTACCGCGCCTCGGTCTGCCCTCTGATTGCCGAAGGCAGCCCCGAAGCCCTCGAATTCCTCTGGACCGTCGGCGCCGGCGAAATGACCGGGGTGGGATTTGGGAGCTTGGGTCATACGGGGCGGATGGATGGGGGGCGGGAGGGAATGCTCAGCAGAACCGCTGGTCAGAGCAAGACCTGACCGCATACAGTATTAGTTCACAAACAGTTGTTTTTCTTATAATTCGAAAATACGGTTATGTTACAACTTAACGCCAAACAGGGTATTTACCTGGCAGCCCTGCTTCACGATATCGGAAAGTTCTGGCAGCGCGCAAGCAGGAGCCGGAAGGTGCTTCCGCTGGAAGTGCAGCAGGTAGAAGGTGATATTTGCCCCAAAGGTAAGGCAGGCTATGCTACGCACATACACGCGCTGTTTACCTATGCCTTCTTTTTGAACCACCGCGCTATCATTCCGGAGTCTTTTGAGATTGAGGGGGAAACGGTGGGGATTGCCCGGCTTTCCGCCCGGCATCACCGAAAAGACCTGAATGGATGGGAGCGGATTATCATGTTCGCGGATCATCTGTCTTCCGGTCATGACCGTCGGGATGATGAGGAGGCGGACGATGCATCTGTTGCCGGCACATCATCCTACAAATACAAAAAAATCCCGCTGCTGAATGTGTTCGATACCGTGTATCGGGTGCGTAAGCCGGAGGAGCGCAGCTACTTTCCGTTGCGGGCGCTCAGCACGGACAAAGTCAGCTTTCCCGCGCGGAAGCATCCGCTTGATACCGATCTTGAGCCGGAGTACGCTAAACTGTGGGACGCTTTTGAGCGGGAGTTTGTGATGCTGCCCACCGAAAGCACGAATGCCTTTCTGCGGAGTTTGGATCATTTGCTGCGCAAATACACCTGGAGCATCCCGAGCGCTACCAACAGCATGAGCGATGTTTCGCTGTATGATCATGCCAAAACAACGGCGGTGATTGCGGCCTGTTTGTTTGACAGCCGGTTGGCACGAGTGCTGCCGGATAGTATGGACAAGCTGAAAGCAGAGACCAACAGCCGCTTCACCCTGCTTGCCGGTGACTTTTCGGGTATTCAGAAATTTATTTATCAGATCAGCTCCAAAGGGGCGGCTAAGACGCTGAAAGGCCGGTCGTTTTACATCGGCCTGGTGCAGGATGTGATTATCGAGAAAATCCTGAAGCTGTACGGGCTGCAGCCTGCGCATATTCTGATGAAGAGCGGCGGCAGGTTTCAGATGTTGCTGCCGTATGATCCAGAAAAGCTGGATGAGGCCATTGCTTTCGTAGGCGAGGCAAACCTGGAGCTGCGGCGGATTTTTGACGGTGTGCTTTATCTGGCAACCGGTGCGGTAGATTTCATCAGTGATGAATTCTTTGTTGACGGACGCTACAGTGACCTGGTTTCTGAGGCCTATGCTAAAATTGAGGAAGACAAGTCGCGCCGGTACGCACGGGTGATTGATCACGATTTTTTCAAACCCCAAAAAGTGAAGGGCACTTCGGCAGAACATATTTGCCATGTTACCGGTGTTGATCTCGATAAGAGTGAGGTCCGCGAACTTGGCGAGGGTGCCGATGCGCTGAAGGTAAGCCGCGCCGTGAAGGAGCAGATCGAACTGGGGCGCGCACTCAAAGGAGCGAAGTATCTCATAAAGACTACCGGCGGCAAAGGGCTGAAACCGCTTGGTTCTTTTTTGAAAAAGGACTACCCCGGTGATGTGATTGCTTATGAAGTGGTTTCGGACCTGAGTCAGGCGAAAATTAAAGAACTTTCGGATGCCAATGCGCGGGTGCTGGAGATTCAGCGCTTCAATAGCACCGATTTTCTGACACATGCGGCTGATTTTGGCGATGTGAGTCAGGGTTTTCAGTTTTATGGTGCGGCCTGGATTCCGGAAAACACGGCGCAGGATCAGCCGGTTGAATTCACGGATATTGCCAAAGACGGCCAAAATGATCTGATGGCGATTGTGCGCATGGACGTCGATAATCTTGGCGTGATGTTCCGCGATGGTTTTGCGCCCAAAGATGATAATGCGGGCAAGCACCGGGGCAGCATCTCCCGATACAGCACCCTGAGCAGTATGCTTGACTGGTTTTTCTCGGCTTACATGAATACCCTGTTTGCAGAGCACTACAGCAATCGGGAAGCGCTCGATACGGATCTATCTGTTGCCCAACTGCGCAATGATAAGCCCAACAATCACATTCTTCCGGTGTATGCTGGCGGCGACGATGTGTTCCTGATTACCCGCTGGGATCTCGCCCATCAGACTGCCCGGGTGATTTATGACGACTTCAAAGCCTTCACCAATCAGCATGAGCGCCTGACGATTTCGGGCGGCATGCATGTGGTGCACGGCAAGTATCCGATTCATAAGGCGGCGCAAAATGCCGAGCATGACGAAAAGGAAGCGAAGAAGCTGCCTGATGCAAGCGGCAAAGCCGGAAAGGATGCATTTTGTATGTACGGGGTTCCGCTCGACTGGAAGGACCTGACCCTCACGGAAGACCTGATGCACTACCTGATTCAGCAGCAGGAGGAAATGAAAAGCCGGGCTTTACTGGGCTTTATACGGCGATTGTCAGCTGATTACCATCCCAATTATCATTACGGGCGCTGGCGCTGGCGCACGGCCTATCAGCTGCAGCGCATCGGTAAATCCTATAAAAAAGAAGCCGAAATGGCTGATCTGGCCTCGTGGCTGTTTGTCGGCAGTATGAACGACCGCCGCCCGACCCGCTTCAAAGGCCTTTCGATTAAACCCGAGATTATCCATCTGGTCCCCCTACTGACCCGTTGGATGCAAAACTTAACAAGAACCACAACCAAGTAAATACACAACTGCTATGGCATACAGAAAAATGCGAGAAGTAGAGCAGGCCATGCTCAACTGGGTGAAAGATGGCGTCCGTTCGAAATCGGATATTGATTTAATTGAAGATATCGGAAAGTTCATTGCGGATGCGAAAGAGGATAACAGGGGAGGATATCGCAGTGGTTTTAATGCAGTAACAACCTCCCAAATCCGCATAGCATACGGAGAGATTACCCGTCTCAAGATGAAATTTGATGATACCTCACTGATGATGCTTCGGCCTAAACTGGCCTATGCGGCAGCCCGGGCGAACGATAAGGGTGGTACCTACGCAAGCCTGAGCGAAATCATCAAGCTCGGCGTGAATGCGGTATCCGCTATGGAGCAGCACCAAAAACAAAAAGCATTTAACAACCTTGCAAGTGTATTCGAGGCCATCCTCGCCTATCACAAAGCATACGGAGGCAAATAATCCATGAAAAAACTACTCAAAAAAATCTTTTTCAAAGCAGAACTCAAAGCAGAAAGCGGCCTGCATATTGGCGGCAGTAACCTTGCTATGGCAATAGGCGGTGCCGATGCCATTGTGATCCGTGATGTGCTCACACAAGAGCCGCTCATTCCGGGCAGCAGCGTGAAAGGCAAAATGCGTTCACTTACTGAAAAGCTGCTGGGCGCTTATCAGCCCGTCAATATGGGTGCTGTTAAATTCGGGCCATACACCAAACTTGATGCTTCTGCTAAGGATATCATCCCGATGCTTTACGGCAGTGCAGAAGGAAATGAGAAGAACATCCCAAGCCGGATTATTGTACGCGATGCCCGCATGGACGCCCAATCGGTGGAAAAACTCCGTAATTCTGATCACACCGATATGCTTTTCACCGAAGTGAAGACCGAAGTCGTGATTGACCGCGTAACCTCCGCAGCGATGCCGCGACAGCTTGAGCGCGTACCGGCCGGTGCTGTTTTCCATCTGGAAATTGTGCTCAATATTTTTGAGGATGATGATGAGCAGAAAATGAAGGACTACGTGATGATGGGGCTCAAACTGCTTGAAGATGATTACCTCGGCGGGAAAGGCTCAAGGGGCAGCGGTCAGGTTTCAATTAACTGGGATAAGTTTGAGGCTGCCATCCGTCAGAAAACCTTTGAAGACTACGAGAAGAACCGCGAAGCGCAACCTTATCAGTCAGCGTAATGAAAACGGAAGTTGTATTTCTTAAACCCCTCGCCCCCTTCCATCTTCAGACGGGAGGGCTGAGCCATGAGTCCACCGATGTGTTCCCGCGCGCGGATACCCTCTCGGCTGCCCTCACTTATCTGTGGTTCCGGCAGTACGGGGAAGTGCCCGGATTTCCGCACGAGCTGCCGTTCAGGATTTCCTCCTGCTTCCCGGTTGTCGTTGATGAGCAGGGCAATCAGATTCAGCTTTACCCGAAACCGCTTGGTGTGAGCATTGACCCTTCGTCAACAGATCATAAAATGTTCAAATCCATTGACTGGATTGACGAGGTGCTGTTCGAAAAATGGCGGATAGCCGGGAAAGACTTCATGGATATTCCTTCGGATGCCAACGATAAGCGTCTTGCCTTCGGCGGAAAAGTGCTGCTTGCCGAGCCCCGCAGCTTCGCGGCGGATAAGCTCTACGATCAGCTCGCCCGTACCCGTGTTGTCCTCGACCGGGTGACGCAAGCCTCTGTGCCGTTTCATTACGTGCAGACCCATTTCTCCGCATCTACCTTGTTCAGCATACACATACAGGTTGACGCTGCACATAAAGACACTTTTATGGCACTGCTCCGCTTGCTTGGTGATGAGGGGATTGGCGCTGACCGTACGGTCGGGATGGGGCAGTTTGAAGTATTGCCGGAAGTGATTGAAAGGGAATACACCGAAAAAGAGCCGGTAAGCAAATGGTTCAACCTCGGCATATTTAACCCTGGCGGGCAGGTTGGCGCCATACAGTGGGAGGACTCTGTTTACAGTATCGTAAACCGGTCCGGCTGGGTAAGCGGGACTTCGCTCCGTCGCTCTCCCGTCATTGCGGTGGGCGAAAGCGCGCTGCTAAAAACGGCAGGGGCATCTGCACCTGAGGGCACGATACCGCTTGTGCTCGATAAAGATTCCGAACTCATACCCGAAGCTGTCCGCATCGACCATCATGTATACCGGGATTGCCGCGGCTTCTTCATACCAACCATGCATTAAAGCACGGGCAGGCTCAGCTTTCGTACCGGAGAGGGGCCTGTCCACAACTGGATTATCACCATGAACATCACTACCGAATCGCTCACCGGCATCAAAAGCAAAGTGAACGCCTTCACCTTTGAGGTCTATCCCTTTACACCGGTTTTTGTAGGCTCCGGCGACAAGCTCATCCGAAACCTTGATTTTATTACGCAGGGGAAATCAACCTATCTGCTTGATCTCCATAAGCTCTTTTCGCATGAAATTGATAATTTAGCCGGGCTGGAGCAGGCCATTACAAAGCAGAATCTCAACGCGTACATCGCCAAGCGAAACCTGAAGCTGGCAAACTTTGTGAAACGTACGCTTGTCGGTCACTGTGAAGGTAACGAGCTGTTTATGAATGTACTCACAGGCACGGGAGATCCCATGTATCCCGGCAGCAGCGTGAAGGGGAGCCTGAAATCTGCTGTGTTTCATCATTATTTCGTCAAGAAAAATATAGCCGGCAACAGAGGTAGGTATCGTCAGTTGATTACCCAAAACGGAAGACCCAAGAATGATAAATATGCCTCACAGGATCTTCAAAACGAATTGCTCGTTAACAATACATCCGGAAAGAGGGGACTGAACCCGAACTATGATATTGGTCGGGTGTTCCGTCCGGCAGACTGTGTGTTTGGTTCCGGTGAGATGGAAGTGTTCAATGTGGCCGTAGTCAATGAAACCCGGAATAGCTTTATGTGGAAGAAACTGGGGGTTGGCCGGAACCAGGAAAGTAATTTCAGGGACTTACGTGAGGCGACCAAAATTGCCCTGGCCGGGGTCAGGTTAGGGGAAGATGTATTTGCACAGTCAACCATCAGCATAGATCAGTCCGCAAAAGAAGCAATTAACTGGCCGGACGATATTTCGGTACGTATGCTCGCCGAATGCTGCAATAAGCTTTCCCTTGAGCTTATCGAAGAAGACCTTGTCTATTTTGAAGATGCTGCGAAAGACATCCCGTCTCTGAACAAAGTTGTGGAAGAACTGGAAACCATTCAGGATGAAATCAAAGCGGTTATGGAGGATAACAAAGGCAAGGACAACGTAGCCTGGCTGCAGCGTATGGGCTGGGGTTCCGGCTGGCTGAGTATGACCGGTGCTCACGCAACGGATAAAAACGAATTACTCAATGAACTCAGGGCGGTGTACACGAGACTTGGTCGGGAACGCGCCGAATTCCCTAAATCACGCAAAGTAGTGCTGAGCCGTACAGGACAGCCGCAAACCGTAATGGGCTGGCTGATGGTAGAGCAGAAATAAACCCGGTCTTTTAGATGCCACACACCCTTCTCTGTTCGCTCGGTACTTCCCCGGCTATTGTGCTGGAGGCGCTGATTGCGGGGCCTTCGGGCAGGCTGCGGGACCGGTATGCACGGTTGCGGTGTATCACGACTTCCAACATTCCGGATAAGGTGAAATGGCTGCGTGCGCGCCTTGCAGACCGCGAATTTGCGGATTTGGATGTGGAGATAATCGAAGTCCCCGACTTTGGGGAGCTGAGCTCGCAGGAAGATCACGAGCGGTTTATGGAATCCCTGATTGGGTTTTATCTCACACACGGAACCGGCGCAGATGGTCCGGTTTCGGGGGAACGCATGCTGCCGGATGTCTGCATTTCCGGCGGTTACAAAACGATGTCCTCGGGGCTGTTGCAGGCGGCGCATTTTTTGGGCGCGCGGCGGGTGTTTCACGTCTTTGCCGAGCAGTTCCGGGAGGTGTACAACAGGCATCCCGAAACTATAACGGATATCCGGAAGGGATTTGACGAAGACCTGGTTAAGGTCATCGAAATGGGCGCAGAGCCGGGTCGTTCGGGGATATTGCTTCAGCTTGAGGCGCTGCGGGCTGCACCGCACAAAATGAATTTCATCCGCAGACAGCTGCATCAGGTTGATCAGCTTGCCGGTCATGCGGAAACGCTTCAGGAGCTGCCCTTCCCCGTGCTTGCCCGCTTCGATGCCGAGCTGCTGGAAAGCCTGCGCAGTCCCGCATCGGCCTGGCTGAAATCAGGCCTGTTTGAGCAGCTTCCCAAGATTGAGCTGCATTGTCACATGGGCGGCTTCGCAACGGATGGTCCGCTGCTGCACGAAGTAAGAGCAGCTGCAACATGGCCGGAAGAATTGCGGGCACTGGCAGCGCCTGATTTTCCGGCAGCCTGGCCGCATCCCGAAAAGCCCATCCCCCTGAACGATTACCGCAGCCTCGGCGACGCGACCGGCTCAAAACTGCTGAAAGATCCCGGCTGTCTGGAAAAGCATATTGAGCTTTTGTATGTCCATTTTCAGAAGGAGCGTGTCGTGTATGCGGAGGTGCGCTGTTCGCCGAACAATTACGCCTTACCGGATAAAGGGCGAACGGCTCTGACGGTGCTGCAGCACATGCAGCAGGTTTTTGAGGACTGCATGAAAAAGGCACAAGATGATGGAAGCTTTTTCGTGCAGGTGAACCTCATCATTATCGTCACAAGGAAGCGCGACGGCGACCTTTCAGATATTTCCCGGCATCTTGCGCTTGCGGTTACGGCGCATCAGCCGTTCCGTCAAGCCGATAGCCCGCGCTGCCGGGTGGTCGGGGTTGATCTTGCCGGCTTTGAGGATGTGAGCACGCGCCCCATGTATTTTGAGACCGACTTCGATATTGCACATCGTACGGGTGTGGCGGTAACTGCACATGCCGGCGAAAACGACGAGGTGGAAAGCATCTGGCAGGCCGTGTTCCGGCTAAAAAGCCGCCGGCTGGGACATGCGCTGAATCTGTTCGATGCACCGGATTTGTTTCGGGCCGTAGTTGACCGGCGCATCGGTATTGAGATGTGTCCCTTCGCCAATTATCAGATTAAGGGGTTTAATCCGATGGAGGGTTGCCCCGAATACCCAATGCTCAAGTACCTCCGGGCCGGTGCCCTCGTAACGGCCAACACCGATAACATCGGCATCAGCCGGGCCGGACTCACGGAGAACCTGAAATTCCTGTGCAGGCTTTGTCCGGAAATCAGCATGCTCGAAATCCTACAACTGCAGGCCAATGCCATTGAAACGGCATTCCTCAGCCTTGAAGAGCGGATTCAGATCCGCCGCCGCATTGGCGAGCAGCTGCTGCAGTGGTCTGAAAGACGGGGCGGGGGTGTAATCACATCTTGACTGTTCGTCTCTGACCGCATCGTATGTCATCGCTGAACATTGACAATCTGCAATTAACACGGTATTATGTGTATAAGTGCCCAAACTTATACACATAAACCCAAAGCAATATCAAGCCATGCGTACAAACATTGATATCGACAATAAACTCATGGACGAAGCTGTGAAATATTCCGGCTTATCCACCAAAAAGGAAATCGTGCACGAAGCCCTTCGCGTGCTTATTCAGCGCGAAAAGCAGAAGCGCATCCGCAATTACCGGGGCAAACTCAGCTGGGATGGCGATTTGGATGAAATGCGAAACAGCAAGCTATAAAATATGATCGTATGCGACACATCTGTCTGGATCGATTATTTCAACGGGCGTTCGGGTGCGGCTGCTGACCTGCTGGACGAGCTGCTGGGAAATGAGCTTATCCTGATGCCGGATATCATTCTGCTGGAGCTGTTGCAGGGGTTTCGAACGGAGCGGGATTACCGGACTGCTAAAGCACTGCTTGCCCCTTTACCCAAAGCTGCCGCGCTTACGCCGGACCGGGCGGTTTGGTATTCCCTGTATTTTAGAAAGCTCCGCCAAAAAGGGATCACCATCCGAAAAACCAATGATATTGTGATTGGCGGGTTTTGTATTGATAACCGTCTTCCGCTGCTGCACAATGACCGTGACTTCGATCTGATGGCTTCGGTCCTCCCGCTGCATCTCATCAACCCTACCTAACCCAAATACCTGAATATGACCCTGATCAGCATCATTGGCGGACAGCCGGCGCCCAATTTGCTGGCCTTTTTACAGCTCAGGCCGACGCGGCACATGCTCATTCATACCGATCAATCGGTGGGTCAGGCAAATGAATTCCGTCAGCTGCTTTGCAGCGGGTACGGAGTGTCGGAGGCTGCGGTTGAGCTGCATGCATTTCCGGCAACCCATCCCGGTGAAATTCAGCAGCGGGCAGCCGATCTCGCGGCACGAATCTCAGCTGCGGGACAGAGCTGCTGCCTTAACTATACCGGCGGAACCAAACCGCTGGCGATACAGTTGTGCCGGGCCTTTGAGCCGACCGGCGCACCTTTGCTGTATGTGGATACGGAAGGCGAACGGATGTGGCAGAGTTCGGGGGATGCACACACCGAAATACCCTTTAACTTCAGACTCCGGGTGAAGGACGTACTCGCGCTAAAGGGCGCAGACATCCGCTCCGTAAGCGACAAGCGTGTAATGGCCCAGCGCCTGCCGCTCTGCCGCTGGCTCACCGAAAACCGCGAATCGCAGCCGGTAAAACAACTGCTTTCAGATGCCGCAGCTTTTCGGAATGCCCCGACGTACCGCCCGCTTGACTGGCGCCCGCGGCTGGAAGCCGGTCCCTTATTTGTGTTCAGCAATGAGGCGAATCCCACGCAATTGGAAGTCCGCTTCGATGGCCGCCTCTTTCCGCAGAAAAAGCGTAGCTACTGGGCTGAACTGCTGGCAGGGGGCTGGCTGGAAGATGTGGTCAGCAGCTGGCTAGAGCAAACCCGTGAATATGATGATGTGCAGACCAACTTAAAAATCCGTCCGGAATCAGCGTCTGAAAAACAGCGGGGCGAAAAAGCAGACGCGGCTATCAAGAATGAAATCGACGTAATCGCTGTCAAAAACTCGGTTCCGATTTTTGTGGAATGCAAAACGGGCCGGGTAGATCAGAAAGCCATCACCAACCTGTTCAGCATCATGGAAACCTACGGCCCCCGCTACCGTCAGGGCGCCCTCGTAAGCTGGTACCCCGTCACCAACACCGTACTCCTCGAAAAGATCCGCGATTACGGCATCACCCTCATAGAAGGCCCGGATGTTCAGGGGATGGAGCGTGCGGTGAAGCGCCTGTGGGAAAAGATTGTGGTGCGGGTGTGAGTGGGGAAAATTCATTAATTTATTTAAGCTAACAAGTTCACCTAATCGGACAGATCATGAAGGAAAAGCTTACGCTGCATATAGACAAAAATACCCTTGATCGCTCTCGCCTTCAGGCCAAGCAGAAAGGCACAACCCTTTCACAGATGGTCGAAGACTTTCTGCAGCAGATTTCGGAATCAGCCGCTGAACCTGATGAATCGCGGAAATCCATCCTCGATGAAATTATGGGCTGCATTGTACTTGATGAAAACAAATCATACAGAACGCATATTGAAGAAGCGCGGGCAATGAAACGTGATAATCATGAAGATTTTAATTGATAGTGATGTCTGCCTTGATGTTTTAGTAGCAAGGGTGCCTTTTGTAATAGATTCTGCCAAAATATTTATGGCTATGGAGTCCAAAATAATCAATGGCGTTATAACTGCTGAATCATTTACAAACATATATTACATTCTTAGAAAACAATTGGGAAAACAGGATGCTATGAATAAACTCATAAAGATTAGAAGTATTTCAAGTATTGGACCTGTTTTGTCTTCTTCAATCGACAAAGCTCTACATTCAGATTGGAGTGACTTTGAAGATGCACTTCAGCATCAAATAGCGTTGGAATGTAATTGTAAGCTTATTGTTACCCGAAACATAAAGGATTACAAGTTATCATTAATTGATGTTTTTAGTCCAAGAGATTTTGTTAAGTATAAATTGAGTAAGTCATGAAAGTATTGATAACAACCTTAGGTGCCAACTTTTATAAATATGCAAATTATCATTATGAAAATAAATTCGCTAAAAGAACGCGTTTGGGTTTTAAAGCCTCTAGCACGGCTACCAGAACTGACAGATAGCGATTGAAAAATTTACGTTGCTCATAGACAAAAATACCCATGAACGCTCCCGCCTTCTGGTAGTATTACTTTTAGGATTGATTAGTCAATCAGAGTACTCCCCGTTGAAGCAGTCTATATGATTTTTTTAATAATATAAACCAAATTGTTGAAATAATATGGGAAAAATTTATGCAATTTCGTTTTTAGGAACATCCCCATATAGCAAAACGATATATGTGATTCAAAACAAATCGTATCATGAAGTCTATATCCAAAATGCTATTAAATCTCACTACAAACCCGAAAAACATTTTATTTTTGCTACCAGCTTAGCTAAAGAGAAGCATGAGCAAGGTCTTTTGGGGCGTGGGTTTTCGCAAGATGAGTTTGTACAGATCTCAGACGGAAAAACTGAAGCCGAGCTTTGGGAAATATTTAGCTCAATTGTTGAAACCGTGCCTTCCGACTGTCGCCTTGTGATCGACGTAACCCATGGTTTTCGAATTCAGCCAATGGTTGCGCTTGCTGTTGTAGTTTTTCTCAGGTTCCATAAAAATATTTCTGTTGAAGCTATATTGTATGGTCTTTATGATCATAAAAATGAGGAAAATGAAGTTCTTGATATCACTTCCTTTCTTGACATAATTGATTGGACTTTCGGTATCAGAAGACTTATGGAAAAAGGAGATGCGTCAGACTTAGCGGGAATTTTGAGCAACTTCCACAGAAGAAGCTACCTGCGAAATGAAGCGTACAAAGCTACAGGACTGAGTAATTTTGGAAACTATTTGAACGGCATTATGAGCGCGATGGCAGTTGTCAGGCCTTATGATGTCATCTCTGAAGCCTCAAGGTCAGCTTCAATGACGGAAGAATTAAAGCGGGATATTGAAAATATGCCGCATACGCAACCACTGGGGTTGTTTGCCGACCAAATTCTTCAAAAGCTTAGTGAATATGCTGCCCCATTAGCCGATGTTTCAGATTTATACTCCACTAAAGGTATAAAATCACAGCTTGAGATAATTGACCACTACATAAGTGTTGCCCAATATCAGCAGGCACTTACTTTGATAAACGAATTGCTGATTGGCTTCGGACTCGTTCTTCATGTGGAAGATTCGATGGATCTGGAAAAAAGAAAGGAAATGAGCTACAGATTAAATGCAATTCGAAAGGGTAGTTTTATTGCCAAGGCCGAAACCTGGGAATATGAATTGGTTGAAATTCTTAAGCTGTCTGTTGATTACAGAAACGATGTAAATCATGCAGGAATGAGACCTGATCCTAAAAGTGCAAAATCCATTGTAAAACAGACCAAAGAACTGGCTGAGAGCGTGAGGATATTTGTGGATAAGCACCTGCCCGCTGTGTTTATAAATGATGGTAACAACGCTGAAGCTTAGCATTTCCCATGCTCCTCAACCTCTCCAATCATCCGTCTGCTGCGTGGTCCGAAGTGCAGCTTGCCGCGGCCCGCTCCCGTTTCGGGCAGGAAATACAGGACCTGCCCCATCCGGAAATCCCGCCGGAGGCCGGTTCGGAGGAAGTTGTGCAGCTCGCAGAGGCGTACTTTGAAAAGGTAATAGCCCTCAACCCAAAAGCCGTGCACATTATGGGGGAGCAGACGTTTTGTTTTGCCCTGATCCAAAAGCTGCTGCACGCCGGCATCCCCTGCTACGCAAGCACAACCCGCCGGCAGGTCGATCACCTCAGCGACACGGAAATCCGGCGCAGCTTCGTGTTTGTGCGCTTCCGGGAATACGGGTGAGGGCGGACGGCAGACCGCGGACCGCGGCGGGCGGAGGACAGAGGACAGAAGACAGAAGACAGATGTCAGATGTCAGATGTCAGCGAACAATCTTCGAATCTTTAAATCTTTGAATCCTTGAATCCTTGAATTTTCAAATCTCTCACTTGCCCAAATATTATTTCACAAACCAGTCATCTACCGCGTGCAGTGTTTTGCGGGCACGGGTCACGGCGGTGTACCACCACTGATACAGGCCGGGGCGGGGGATGCCCTGAATTTTGTTGTCGAGGTATAGAAATACTTCATCCCACTCTCCGCCCTGACTTTTGTGGCAGGTGAGCGCATAGCCGAAGTTGGCGCGAAGGGCATTCAAATAGGGATCAGCCATCATATTGTCATTGAACTCCCGCTGACTTTGCTTTAGCCCAAGCGCCTTCATCCGGCGGTTGAAATCAATCAGCAGACTTTTGTGCTGATCTGTCGTGATGTTCGGGCCCAAGGCATACACTACATCTTCGAGCAGCAGGACTTCGTAGGTTTCCTCTTTGTTTAGCGGCTTCACCCGCACCTTGGTGAACTGCAAGCCCGTGCGGTAAGTGCTTTCACCAACCGCTTCAATCGTAACAAGATCACCATTAACCAGCGGCACGAGATAGTTGTTTTGGGTCACCATCATCAGATCACCCGCTTCAATACGTCCGCTGCGGCGCCCCAGCATCCGGCGGATACTCTCATTGATTTGCTTGCAGTGCCGGTTGGTTTGCGCAATCAGCGTTGCGCGTGCGAAATTATCTCCTTCAATTTGTGCGATATACGCATTCAGCAGGCTTACATGCGATGTATGCAAGTTCACATTTTTCTTTCCTTTCAGAAACAGATAGCCGTACCGCCATTGGGGGTTTTGAAAATACAGTTCCCGCAAACGGCTTGCGGCCTTCGTAATGCCACTGTTGGCGTCCTGACGCACAATCTGCGTAAGCTCAAACTCCTGGGCTTTAACCTTGTAGGTTGCTTCAATATAGCCCTTGGTCAATGCGGGTGAAAAGGGCATATTGGCGGGCGGCAGCTGGCATGGATCCCCGATGAAGATAAACTTGCCGTGCGGGTCGTGCCCAATCAGATCCTGCAGCAGCTTTCCGCTGCCAAATAGCGCGAAAGACGTCCGGTCATCCGGCTCATCCGATATCATGGAGGATTCATCAATCACGTAAACGGCGCCCGGATCAAGCAAGGATTCATGCGCTGCAAAAACCATCTTGATTTGCCCGTACTGATCGGTTTGCGGGTTCAGTTCCTGTTTCTCAAGCTCATCAAGATCTTTGTCGAGCCTTGTGAATTTGTATAAATGGCTGTGAATGGTCGAAGCGGGTGCTCCGGTGAGGTCGCCTGCAATTTTAGCTGCACGTCCGGTTGAAGCCAGCAGACAAACCGTTTTCTCCTGTTTTTTGAGATAATTGATGAGCCCGCGAATCAGCGTAGTTTTGCCAGTTCCCGCATACCCCTTTAAAATGAATACCTTTTCCTGCGGCTCATCCAAAAATGACAACAGGTTTTGAAATCCGATTCCCTGTGCATTTGTCAGGCGAATATCGAAAATATCTGTGAATTTATGGTCTTCCATTAGATTCAAATTTATGACTGCAATGGGCCAGTCAGGCTTGTTTTCTTAACCTTTAGAAGTCCCCTCAATTAAACAGGATCATACAGCAAGCCTGAAAGCGGATAATATTTCAGAAGATAACAGAACAAATTACATGACTATAAACATCTTAGACAAATATTGCTAAATATAAATACCCATTGTGGTTTCATTTTCTGTTACAGTTGATACAAGGCAAGCCGCATTTAGCTTGCCAGAACCACATCCTTACTTCAGGTATTAGTCTGCCCGACCAAATTTACCAAATCATACTTTCTTAGGGTTGCGCAATGCCCTATATTTGAAGCTTACAACCAACCACAAGGTTGGGGGTGCTTACTTCTGTGAGCTGAGATCATACCCCAAGACCTGATCCGGGTAATACCGGCGTAGGGAAACCTTTCGGATGAATCATTTCTACCTGCTTTTGTTCATCCGCTTTTGATTCTCAACAGACAAGCACCTCCAATGTTTATTATGAACATTCAGGAGGACATATGTCAAACCATTCATCAAGCACTGCCCCGACAAAGGTACCTGCTATCATGCGCACAGGTACAAGGGTCAGGATTTTAGGCAAGCGCGCAAGCATTCCGGTCATAGCAACACTATTGGTGCTGCTTTTTGGCTTCAGCGCTACTGCGCAGCAAACCGTTAGCGGAACCGTTGCAGACGCTGATTCCGGGGAGCCCCTTCCCGGTGCAACCATCCTTCAGCAAGGCACCTCAAACGGAACAAGCACCGATGTGTCGGGCAATTTTACGCTTGAACTTCGGACTGATGGCGCCCGCGTGCTTGAAGTCCGTTATATCGGCTATCGCACCCGCACCATCGAAATCACCGATATGTCGCTTGCATTGGAGATCGACCTTCAGCCCGCCACACAGTTGTCTGACGCCGTTATCGTTTCGGCCATCCGTTCGGATGAATCCACCCCGATGAGCTTCACCAATGTGAGCCGGGAACAAATTGAAGAACGAAATCTCGGTCAGGACCTCCCTTTTCTGCTGCAGTCGGCGCCATCTGTGCTGGCAAGCTCTGACGCTGGTGCTGGGGTCGGATATACCGGTATTCGGGTGCGCGGCGTTGATCCGACCCGCATCAATGTCACCATCAACGGTATTCCGTTGAACGATTCCGAAAGCCACGGCGTGTTCTGGGTCAATATGCCCGATTTTGCTTCCTCCGTGGAAAGCCTTCAGATTCAACGCGGGGTCGGTACCTCAACCAACGGACAGGCCGCTTTCGGCGCAAGCATCAACATTTCGACCGGTGCGCTGAATTACGATCCCTATGCGGAAGTCACCAATGCCGTAGGCAGCTACAACACGCGGCGGCATACGCTCCGGGCAGGTACCGGATTGCTGAACAACGGATGGGCCTTCGACGCGCGCCTTTCACACATCGAGTCTGACGGCTACATCGACCGCGCTTTTTCCGACCTTTCGTCCTACGCGGTAACCGCGAGCCGCTACTCCGACCGCAGCCTCCTCACCTTCAAAATCCTGAGCGGCCGCGAGCAAACCTATCAGGCCTGGAACGGCGTGCCGGAGAGCGCGCTGGCCGATAACCGCCGCATGAACGAGTTCACCTACGAAAATCAAACCGACAACTACCGGCAGGATCACTATCAGCTGCATTATTCCTACCGCCTTACTGACAACTGGCTCGCAAATGCGTCCCTGCACTACACTTACGGACGCGGTTACTTTGAAGAATTCCGGGCCAATGACCGCCTCAGCACCTACGGTATTGAGCCCTTTGTACTGAGTGATGAGCTCATTACCCGCACCGATATCATCCGCCGCCGCTGGCTTGACAATCACTTCTACGGCTTTGTCCTGAATACCGAATACAGTACCGACCGCTTCCGCCTTGTAGCCGGTGGTGCGTATAACGAGTACGACGGCGACCATTTCGGGGAAGTCATCTGGGCCCGTTTTGCGAACAATATCAATATCCGTGACCGCTATTACGATAACAACGGCTTCAAAACCGACGGCAACCTGTTCGCCAAACTTACCTGGAACCTGAGCGATCGGCTGAGTGTGTACGGCGACGCACAAATCCGGCGCATTTATTATGAATTCCTTGGCTTTGACCGCACGCTGGATGAAATCACGCAGGATCACGAACTCTGGTTCTTCAATCCAAAGGCGGGACTTGTGTATCAGCTTGCACCGGGGCAACGCCTCTACACTTCGTTTTCCGTAGCGGGCAAAGAACCCACACGGCGTGAGTACACCCGATCAACGCCCGATTCCCGCCCGAGTCCCGAAAGGCTCTACAACCTCGAAGCCGGCTGGCAGGCCGATTTCGGTAACGCATCTGCCGGTATCAACTTCTACTACATGCACTACGTCGATCAGCTCATTCTCACGGGCGAAATCAACGATGTGGGTCAGGCCATCCGGAATAACGTCCCCGAAAGTCATCGTGCCGGCGTTGAGCTTGAAGGCGCCCTGCGGCTTACGGACTGGCTGCAGTGGAGCGGAAACCTCACCCTGAGTCAGAACCGCATCCCGGAATACACGGAGTTCGTTGATAATTTCGACACCGGTATTCAGGAGCAAATCGAGCACCGCAATACCGATATTTCGCTCTCACCGGGTCTCATCTCAAACTCACAATTCCGCTTAACCTACGGCAATTTTACCGCCGATTTCATGAGCCGCTTTGTTTCCCGGCAGTACCTCGATAACACCTCGAACCGCGACCGCTCCATCGATCCGTTTTTCGTGAGCGACCTGCGCCTTTCCTACAACACAAGCCGCCTTCCGTACGCCAACCGGGTCAACCTCTCCCTTTTGGTGAACAACATCTTCAATGAGCTCTACGAAAGTAGCGGATACACCTTCGGCTGGATTGCCGGCGGCGCAGAACAGCGCTTCAACTATTTCTATCCGCAGGCCGAGCGCAACTTCCTGTTACAGTTGAGCCTGCACTTTTAGCAAATACATGAATCTCATCCCAACCCAATAAAGCACGGGTCCCTTGCTGAATACAGGGGACCCGTTTTTTTTACCGGCAAGTCAGCAATCAGCGCTGCGCAGAATACATTCGGTAGCGGATAACCTCCTGCGCATGCCTGAAGAGCTCCTCTTCCTTCGGGATTTTATCAAGCGGTAACAGAAGATGATACTCGCCTGATTCGAACAAGTACCACGCAAGGTGCGCGCGGTAGCGCAGTTCCGGATACGTTTCGTGCACAGAAAGCTCTTTCAGGGCACGGTTAAGTTCGTGCATGGGCACATCCGGAAACATGAGTTTGAACAGCAATCCGTGATACAGCGCCGATTCCCGCACGCCCGGATTGTCGGAGCGCAATGCCTCAGCGAAGTTCAGCGCAACGCCCGATACGCCGGCTTCAGAAATGCGGCTAACGATATGCGCCGTGCCCGCGTGCGCTGACGGCTCCGCAACAGCAAGCGTGTCACTTACGGCGAGCTGCGCCGAATTCAGCGACGATGGCATAAGGGTGAAACATACGGCCAATCCGGCGATCAGGGATTTGAAGGTTTGTATCTGTGTTTTCATAGCATCTATTGTTTTTTTTTTAGGATGATGGGTGCGCGTACACATTCCCGCGCCCCTTTCGTCAGCCTGTGTGCAAGCTGACACCCCTCAGAATGCAGCAACCGTGCCCCTTTGCCGCTGAAAGCGCTACCTTGTTGCCATTTTTACAGGGCCAAAATTACACCGGACCTCCCCCTTAGCGCTGGAAGCGGATTTTTATGGCAAAAAATTGCTTCCCAAAAACACAAGTTTACTATTCAAATACAGCACGCACAAAATGCCATTATTGCCAAATCCCGCCGTATTGACGGGAAACCGCTTTATCCCCGGCAACAAAAGGCTCAACACAGGCCCTTCCCCCTGACACCCGCGCACGAGCTGTTAGAGCTTTTTTTTATTTGGGGGAAACTCCGTGAGCATCACGGTCAGCTGGGGCAGGTTACGGGATCCCAAATCTACGGCAAATGCGTTGCTTTTTGGTTTGATGTTACGTCAAACTTCAGCAAGCCCAATCCAATTTCCTTGCAAAAAACAGCCAATCAGGAGCCCGGTCTGCCTGAATCGAATTTTATTCTCGCACTAACAGTCCTGTTTCACCCGAACACGCGGTACCGCAAAAACCGCCGGATTTCATGAATCACCAATGCTTCTAATATTCCATCCCAGGACTCAGTATCCGCCACCAAAAAGCAAGGGACCTATCTTAGGTTTGGGGTTTATGACCTGCCACGAAAGACCGTGACGCTCTCGGTATTTCCCCCAAAAAATAACCCCTGCCCGAATAATTACCCGGCTCGTGCACAGCTTAGAAGTTTAAATCTTGCGCCCTCAAAATATTCCAAAATACTACTTGCATAGTAGTTACCCCGATCTTATACTATCATCGTAGTATTAAAACAATCGTAAACACAAGCCTATGAAAAAAACGATAACGCCGGTTGGCGATTCTGAAATGGAAATCCTGCACATCGTGTGGGATAAGGGCGAGGCTACGGTGAGCGAGGTGCACGAGCACATCCTCGGGTACCGCAAGGTCGCTTATACGACGGTGATGACCATCATGAAAAAGCTGGCGGACAAAGGGTTGCTGAGCTTCCGGAAAGATGGGGTCACCTATGTTTACCGGGCTGCGAAACCTGAGGCCGAGGTGAAGCACAGTCTGCTCCGGCAGATGGTCGAGAAGGTTTTCCGCGGCTCGCCTGCCGAAATGGTGCAGAGCCTCGTGGAAAACGAGCGCCTCAAGCCCGAGGAAAAATCCGAGATTGAATCCCTCATTGAGAAACTGCGCGGAGGTAAGTAAACATGGATTTGCTGTTCACTTACATGCCCGCGCTGGTCATCTGGACCGCTTTTGCCCTGCTCATGCTCTTGACGCTGCGGCTGAACCGTAAAGGTAATCCGCTGCTCAACTACCACCTGAGCACGGCAACGCTGATTGCGCTGCCCGCCGGGCTGCTGTTTGTACCCTTCCTAAGTCTGCCGGCCCCGGTACAGTCTCTGACCGGAGTCAATTTCTGGCTCAACACCATATCATTGCCGGAAATTAGCATCATCGCTGGAGAAACAGCAGCAAGTCCGGCAACTGCTGAAGCTGCGTCGAGATCCAGCCTTCCGGTTTCTGTCCCGCTTTTGCTGACAGGCCTGCTCGCTGCCGCCGGACTGCTGCGACTGAGCTTCATTTATTACAAGCTGCGCAAGAGCCTGCGCCATGCCTCGCCCGTCGTTGATTCAGACCTGCTGTCCGAAGCGGAACAGCTTCGTAGCCGGCTCGGCATTACGAGGAACGTACGGCTGCTGACATCGGCGGATACCGCTATCCCGTTCACCACCGGTCTGTTCCGGCCCATGATTGTGCTGCCCGAAAACACCCTTCAGGAATCGGATTCGCAGCAACGGCGCCTCATCCTCACGCACGAAATGGTGCACATTGCGCGCAGCGACTTCGCAGCACATTTCGGAGAGCTGCTTGTACGGCACCTGTTCTGGGTCCATCCCTTCGTGCATGTGCTGTACCGGCAGGCGGCCTACTACCGCGAAGTTTCCTGCGACAGCGACGTACTTCGCCTGAACAGCGGGAGTCAGGCGGCTTATGCCGAGATGTTGTACCGTTTTGCCCTGCTCGAACAGGAAAAACCACAGCTCCGCGCGGCCATGGCCGAAGAGCACAAGCTGCTGCGCCGCATCCGGAACCTTGATTTCAATCCCCATCCCAACCACACCACTACTCCTATGAAAACCATGAAAAACAGTATCCTAACCTCAGCACTTTTGCTGCTGCTGATTACCGGGCTTATGGCCTGCTCCGACCTCCTGACAGACACCGATGCGTCCCGCACGGAGGTCAATCTCGATGAAAGCATTACCTACATGGGGCAAACCATCACCCTTGGCGAACTCCGTGAGCAAATAGCGAACAATCGCCAAAACTTGCTTACGCTTATCGAAGAAAACACAAGCGACACAGACCCCGAAACCCTGCAAATTATACAACATACCGCAGATGAAATGGGCAACGTCCTGATGCTTATCGATAACGGACATGCCAACCGGGCCATAGCCGCCATAGAAAGCCTTCCGCCACCGCCACCTCCGGCGCTCAATGAAGGCGATTCCCCGGATTTATTCACAGTTGTTGAACAAATGCCGGAAATGATAGGCGGACAAATGGCCTTTTACAGTGCCCTCCGCTATCCTGAAATGGCAAGACAAGCAGGTATTGAAGGCCGTGTAATCCTTCAGTTTATAGTCGATGAGCAAGGGAATGTCACAAACCCTACTGTCGTTCGCAGCGCCGGCGCAGGTGGTCTTGATGAGGCCGCTCTTGAAGCCCTGTCACAGGTACGTTTTAAACCCGGAATGCAGCGCGGAAGAGCAGTTAAAGTACAAATGACACAGCCGGTCGTGTTCCGGTTTTCCCGCAGCGAAGACACTTCATCCTAAAGTCGGCAGCCAGGCTCAGCGGTCGTCAACGCCTATTAGCGAATAAACACACCCAGCCTTTTGTTTAACCAAAGCCCGGTTCTCTGAAGAGTGCCGGGCTTTTTTATGGGCTGCCGGCCTCCCTGAACGGTTTAATTCTTGCATGACAAACACAAGCTGACGCTATTTACGTAAATAGCGTCAGTTTACTGACTGAATTAACGTAAATTGAGTCAACAGCTCTTCCTTCTTCTCACAACCTCACAACTAAACTCATGGGCTGCGGACAGTTCTTTTTTGGGGGAAACTCCTTGCGCATCACGGCTGAAGTGCTTGTGAAAAACCCCAAACCTACGGCATGTCCCGTGCTTTTTGGTGTTGGGGCGCGTGACAACTTCCGGCATCAAAGCTCGGATAAATTTTGGTTTACAGGTCACATCTCTCAATCCGTCTTCGCGCTCACCTGCTTGCGTCAGCTTCATTTCCGCGCAAATCACTCAGCGAAATGAAGCTTGTTTAGGCTGGCATAGCTGACTACAAGCCATCAGGACCTCGCACGCGGAAGCATAAAAAGTAGTCCAAACCGTGGACTTACTGACTGAATTAACGTAAATTGCGTCAGTTAACTGACGCAATTTACGTTAATTCAGTCAATTCATGGGCTCAAATCCTCCTTTTATCGGCAGAACGGTTAAGGCCGCGGTGCTTCGCTGGCTTCGTCCGCAGCGGGTTGTGCTGCTAAAAGGGGCGCGGAGAACCGGCAAAACAGAGCTTGCGCGACAGATTCAGCAGGAGTTCGAAGGTCGCTGCGACTTCCTCAACGCCGAGGACATGGACACACGCAACCTGCTGGCGGATCAGTCCGTGCGCAACTACCGGAATCTGTTCGGCCAAACCGACCTGCTCATCATTGATGAAGCGCAGGTCATCCCCGACATCGGCCTGATGGTTAAACTCATCGCCGATGAGGTAAAAGGCGTGCGGATTCTGCTCACAGGCTCTTCATCCCTCACCCTTACCCAAAGCACCGGCGAACCGCTCACGGGGCGCAAAACCGATCTCGAGCTGTACCCGTTTTCAATGGAAGAGCTCCGGGGCGGCTGGTCGGGCGTTGAGCTGCGCAAACAGCTAACCGATCGCATTCTGTACGGCAGCTATCCGGAAGTTGTGTTCATGGAGCATCCGCAGGACCGGAAAATTTACCTTAAAGAAATTCTGCGGTCGTACCTGCTCAAAGATGTGCTTATGCTCAACGAGCTGCGCGAAACCGACAAACTGCGCAAGCTTCTGCAGCTGCTGGCCTGGCAGCTCGGTCAGGAAGTATCGCTTCAGGAACTGGGCAACACGCTGGGCATGAGCAAAAACACCGTTGAGCGCTATATGGAGCTAATGTGGGACGCCTACGTTATTTTTCCGCTGAGCGGCTATCAGAAAAACCTACGCAAAGAGGTGGCCAAGAGCAAGAAATGGTACTTCTGCGATACGGGTATCCGGAACGCCATCATCGGTGATTTCAAACCTATGGAGCTTCGTCCCGATGCGGGCGCGCTGTGGGAAAACTTTGTGATTACCGAGCGGCTGCGACAGCACCGCATGAACCTGCGCGATACCGCGCTCTACTTCTGGCGCACCTACGACCGGCAGGAAGTGGATCTGATCGAAGAGGATGAAGACGGGCTTCGTGCTTTCGAGCTGAAATGGCGGCTTCCCTCCAAAAAAGTAAAGCCGCCCCTGGGCTTTGCGAAAGCATATCCGGAAGCGGCTTTTGAAGTCGTGCACGGCGAAAACTGGTACGAGTACCTTTAAGTTCTGCCCCGCTTAATCGAGGGTTCTTGCAAAAAACGCAAGGGTTTTCTCCCAGGCCTGAGCTGCTGCTTCGGGCAGATAACGCGTACCGGAAGGGTTGGCAAAAGCATGGTCGGCGTCCGCAAAAATGTGGATTTCGGCCTGCTTGCCAAGCTCCTGCAGCAGGGCATCAAACTCCCGAACGCCCTCAACTGGAATGCCCCCATCGGCTTCTCCAAAAATGCCGAGAAGCGGAATTTCAATCTGAGCAAGATCTTCGGTATTGGTGTTGACCCGCCCGTAGTAAATCACCCCCGCATCAAGCTGGTCAGAAATCGCGATGGCCGCGTTCAAAGTCCATGCCCCGCCAAAGCACCATCCCATAATGCCAACCGATGAGCTGCCCGCCTCAGCAAGAAAGGAGGCGGCTTGCGAAAGGTTGGAAATTCCGGCATCAACATTGGCCATCGCGCTGCGCATCAGTCCCTGCGCCTCCTGCGAATTCTCAGCAACCTCACCCGAGTAAAAATCTACTGCAAGCACGCGGTAGCCTTCACCGGCAAGGCGTTCGGCCATCATCCGGATGTTATCGTTTAGGCCCCACCATTCGTGAATCATCACAACAGATGGAATTGCGGCTCTGGCTTCGGCATCTTCCGGCTCAGCCAAAAACCCCCGAAGCTGAAGTGTCCCTTCCTCACCATACGTTACCATCGCTGAACGCACCGACTGATTGGGTTGATATGCTTCAGCTACGGCAGGAACCGGGATATCATCATGATGCTGATGCGCCATGTCCCGGGTATAATCGTCTGTTTGATGACCGTGCTCTGCACTTCTGCTGCAACCAACAAGCAGCAGAAAGCCCAATAAAAAAACAATTGTACCTGAATGATTCATAATCGCTGATTTTAGTTTTTCCCCTGATTTACTGTTCTCAGGAGAATGATGGGAACGAGTTCTCCCAATCCATTAGTGGTGCTATACCGATTTTTATGTACTACGAATTTTTCTGACTTACAGGAAAAATTGATACAGCAGATTTAAAAGTTGTTGAAATAGGAACACCATCACGAATTGATCATGCGCCGGGTGCAAGACAGGCTGTCATTAAGCTTATCATCTTCGTCAGGAATGTTCTGCCTTAAAAGCGCCCTATATCATCATTGAAAGCATAAAGTAAGGATCAGGCTTTTGGTTTTATCAAATCAGGGTGCGGCGCTGTTTCTCCGTATTTGTTTTTATACTTTTTATGACGCTTACTCTCTGTCTGCCTGTAGTTTAGCCTGAAAGAGAGTTGAGCAGCTATAACAGCCATGAACACGCTCATCAAAGCCATAGCTCCTGCTATGCCAATATAGTTGACTACATTAACAGTCTGAAACCAAAAAGTATAAACCTGCAGCTGAATAAAAAGCTGAAAACCTACACCTATAAATAAAGCACCTAATATTGCTGAACTTACGATAGCACCCAAAACAAATGCATAGCGAGCTGTATAAAAAGCATTCATAAAGATGATCAGCAATGACGGCAGCAGTGTCAGGTGTACCGGTATCCTGAATAAGTGATATAAAGCTGCTGATGAGAGTACAAGAAGCAAGAGTAAGGAGAAATTGAGTATGAAAATAAATTTCGCTTTGTGCTTCTTCGGTATGATTCTTTTTGACTTAGGTGCCATTAAATAAGATGTTTATTAACCCGAAAGGATTTTAGGACAGATGAGCCCTTTACAATACGTTGCAAAAGGCTCATCCCTATAAATCACGTATCACGACTACTGAACTAACTGATCATTTTCTTCATACATCACTTGTATTACCTTTTGAATATAAGAATGTATGAATTAATCGTGATCATGAACCCCCATCATAGTTTCTTCTATCAGCATGTCAACAACTGCCTTCAGATCACCGGTTTCTTTATAAACTTTAAGCTGACGATCAGCAGAGGTTCCCTCTGTCAGGATGTTGTGCACATAGCTGACTTCTTCTCTTACATCGAGGTCATCTACAACATCATCAATAAAAGTAAGCAGCTCAAAAATCAGCTTGCGTGCTTCAACTTCTTTATGCCGCCCAAGGTCAAGCAGCTTGCCATCAAAACCGTAGCGTAAAGCGCGAAACTTGTTTTCCTGTATGAGCTCTTTGCGGTAAATGCGCCACGACTGATTGTTTCGGCGCAGCTTCATGAGTTTGGCCACAAGGGCAACTTTTACAGCGCAAAGTGCAATAGCTTCATCAACACGGGTGCAAACGTCTGCTATCCGAAACTCCAGCGTAGGATACTTTGGCGACGGGCGGAGATCCCAGCGAATCTTGGTGGGCTCATCAATGCAGTTGGTCTGTATCATGACCTGCAGATACTCCTGATAGTCGTTCCACGACCGGAAAACAGGCGGAATCCCTGTACGGGGTAAACATTCAAATATAACACTGCGGTACGATTTAAGACCGGTGTCATAGCCGGACCAAAACGGTGAGCTTGTTGAAAGACACAGCAAATGCGGGCAAAAATAGCTGAGCTGATTCATGAGATCTATCCGCTCATCATCATCTTCGATACCGATATGCATGTGCATACCACAGATAAGCAGCTGACGGGCGAGTACCCTGTTTTCGAGCTCAAGACCACGATACCTTGCACGGTGCGTCATATCCTGTTTGGACCATTCAGAAATAGGATGTGTACCCGCCGCGATAATACGAAGCCCGTGTTTGCGCACAATTGCGTCAACCGCTTTCCTGACTGCTACAACCTGCTCGCGGGCTTCCTGAATGCTGTTACACACCCTTGTGCCAATTTCAACCTGACACTGCATGAGTTCTGCAGTGATTTGATTCCCAAGTGAGTCCTGTCCGTCTTTGAGGATATTTTCAATTGCTGAGCTTAGCTCACGGGTTTCGGGATTGACAATCTGATACTCTTCTTCAATCCCGATTGTAAAGTTATAGCTGCTTCGAGGCATAACGGCACGTCATAGTTTTGATAAGTGAAGTTAGAACCGTTAATTAATGTAATTCTGACTGAAATGCAATAGACGCATCACAAAAACGCTATTTTTTTGCCTGCTTTAAGTGAAATCTGCTTAGGCCAAACTGGTCTGCCGCACTTTTTGTAACACACGCTCATAGTGGGACTCGTACTCTGCAACAATCGTATTGAGTTCAAACTGTTCAGCCCGCTTACGCGCATTATGCGACAATTCTTGGTGTAACTCAGCATTATTCAGCATTTCAATAGCTGCCTGCGCCATGCCGTCCACATCCCCAAGATGCCTTACGTATCCTGTTTTTCCGTGAAGATTCAAGCCCGGCAGCCCGCCCACATCAGAGCTAATTACGGGCACACTGCAGCTCATGGCTTCAAGGGCTGCAAGGCCAAACGTCTCCGATCCGGAAGGCATCAGAAAAAGGTCAGAGATAGAAAGTATTTCCTCAATTTTTTCCTGTTTCCCCAGCATACGCACCTGATCACAAACCCCAAGCTCCCTGCAGCGGGCTTCAACATTAACCCGATCCGGCCCGTCGCCCACGAGTAAAAGCTTAGCTTTTATGCCGCTCTGCAACACACGGCTGAATACTTCAACTGCATCAGCAACCCGCTTTACTTTCCTGAAATTTGAAACATGGGTGATCACAAATTCACTGTCAGGGCAGATTGCTTTTTTGAAGTGCGAGCGCTCAACACGTTTGAAGCGATCCAAATCGACAAAGTTAGGTATTACATGAATATTACGGGTAATGCCAAATTTCTCATAGGTCTCTTCTTTCAGGTAGTCCGATACAGCCGTTACGCTGTCACTCTGATTAATTGAGAACTCAACAACGGGTAAATAACTGGGATCAGACCCCACAATGGTGATATCGGTACCGTGCAAGGTCGTTAATACGGCAACCCGACGGCCTTCTTCCCCCAAAATTTTTTTCGCAAGAAAGGCACTTGTAGCGTGCGGAATCGCATAATGCACGTGCAGCACATCGAGTTTCTGATACTTAATCAGGTTGACCATATGGCTGGCAAGCGCGAGATCGTAGGGCGGGTACTCAAACAGCGGATACACATTTACTGCAACTTCGTGGAAATCTATATTATGCTCGAATTCATTGAGCCGTTGTGGCCGGGCATAACTCAGAAAGTGTACTTTATGTCCCCTTTTTGCCAAACCAATGCCAAGTTCGGTTGCTACAACGCCGCTTCCGCCGTAGGTTGGATAACAAACAATGCCGATGTTCATGTGCGATAATGAGTTGAAAATGATAGATGTTCTGTATGATACCGCTTTTTGAAACAATGCGTTCAAATTTACTATCCTGCAGCATAAGGGAGTCACGACAACAGAATTCCAACCGCTGACACACTTTAAAAAAATCAGCTCAAACTTAAGCCAGATTCCTTTCCCAAAGGGCAATATTTTTCTGCTGTCAACTTATTGCAGCGCAAATAATTAACAGGTGTAAGCGGCTGTAAGCTGAATAGATTTTGGTGGCTCAACGATGGCTTCCTTTGTCATCCTGATGCTAAAGTATCGCGATTCTTTAATCCCAATGCCTTTCCACCGTTTTCAACATTGCCCTAACTGCAAGCGTCTGCTCTGTATAATCATTCAGGTAAATAGGTGCCTGAGTATTGCCGCGGAACAATATTCACAGTACATGGCATTCTTTGTATATTCAAACAAATTACACGCAAACGAAAGCTGGCTTCATAAGCCGTATTTCTTATTTCTCATTAAATCTTTCATTAGTAATCGTTCTATAGTATGGCAGGACATTCCAAATGGGCCAATATCAAACACCGCAAGGCCCGGCAAGATGCAGCGCGATCAAAAGCATTCACCAAAATTATCCGGGAGCTCACGGTAGCAGCCCGCGAAGGCGGAGGCGACCCGGGCGCAAATCCGCGTCTTAGCCTTGCGGTCGCCAATGCCAAATCGGTGAACATGCCGAAAGATAATATTGAGCGTGCAATAAAAAAGGGTACCGGTGAGCTTGAAGGGGAAAGCTACGAAGAAGTAACCTTTGAGGGCTACGGACCTGGTGGTGTTGCTTATTTTGTTGAATGCACAACGGATAACAACAATCGCACGGTAAGTGAAATCAGGCACGCCTTTTCAAAACATGGCGGCAATATGGGGACTTCCGGCTCTGTTGCCTTTTTGTTTGAGCAGAAAGGGATCATCACCATCAACCGCGAAAAGCTGGATGAGGATGAGGTCATGCTTGCCGCCATCGACGCAGGCGCTGATGATGTGAAAGTAGAGGGCGATGTTTTCGAAATCACAACTTCCCGCGAACAGCTTTATGCGGTCCGAACCAGCCTGGAAGAAGCGGGCTACACGATTGCCTCTGCCGAATTGCAGCGCTTACCTGCTACTGAGGTCACCGTAGATGCAGACACTGCCGCATCAAATCTCAAGCTGATGTACCGTTTTGAAGACCATGACGACGTCACCAACGTTTTCACAAACATGAACATGAGTGAAGAAGTCATGAACCTGGCAGAAAACATGTAAACCGGCCGTCGCCTTTCCTCTATGCGCTTACCCATCCTTCTCATCCTGCTGTTCATCTTTCTTAGCGCCGCTGTTCCTGACCGCGCGCGACAGGCGAATGAAGCGTTTGAAAACAGGGACTTTGAAACCGCAGAGCGGCTTTTCAGGGAAGCCATCAACGAAAACCCCAACGATGCCAGGCTTTACTTCAATCACGCCACGACGCTCACACTCATGGGGCGACAGGATGAAGCCGTTGAGGCATTTGAGCGCTTCCGTATGGTAGAACGCGATCCGGCACTGCGGGCCTTTGCAGACTATAACATTGGGAACATCTTTGCAGAAGCCGGCGAATGGGAGATGGCCGCTGAACTTTATCGCGTAGCCCTGCTGCAAAATCCGGCTGACGAAGACGCCATACACAACTTTGAGTTCGCCATGCGTCAGCTGCAAAATGAGCAGGATGAAGAAGATATGCTTCCGCCTGATGAAGACGAACAGCAGGCACAAGATCAACAGGCGGATCGCAGTGAACAGCAGGATGAAGCTGACCCGGACGACGGAGAAGGTGAGGCCGGAAGCGACGACAGCACGCCAACGGAAAGCAGGCAAAGTCCCGCGGATATGGAACCGGAGCCCCGTCCCGGTGAAATGTCGCAGCAGGAAGCGCAGCAAATTCTGAATGCCATCACCAACCGTGAACGTGAGCTTATCCGCGATTTTCTCAAAGATCTCACCCCGCCCGCAGAAACCCCTGAAAAAGACTGGTAGATCATGCCTTACAATGGCACATTAAACGCAAAAGGTATGAAAACCACAGCCCTGCCGACTCCCGCAGCAAACACGCGCGTACTAACTTTCTTCCTGGTTTTCATTGCACTGCTATGCTTTACAGCAGCGGATGGTTTCGCAAAACAAGCGGAACCGCAGGCAAGGCTCACGGCTACTTCAGAGCGTGCTTTTGTAGGAGAGCGTATTATCGTAGCCGTTGAAATCTCAGGCAGACGGATTGAAAATGTTCAGCGTCCCGAGCTGCAGCCCGTCGAAGGTCTGCGAATCATTTCTGCAACACCAACACGCACATCTGCTTTCGACTTCCGGGACGGACAGCAAATCAGCACCGTTGGCTTCCGTTTCACTATCGAAGCCGTTCGGGAAGGCGAGCACACCATCCCGGCAGTCCGTCTGATCATGAACGGACGCACCTATACTACAAACCCACTTACCATTGAAGTTTTAGGGCGGGATCAGCTGCATCAGGAAGATGTTGATGATAATATCTTTGTAAGGCTTGAAGTCTCTAATGAGCGCCCCTTCCGCGGGGAGCAGGTACAGGCTAAAGTTGTGCTGTACTTCCATCAGGATATCAGTGTCATTTCTTATCAGCCGTCTTCGACCTGGCGAACAGAAGGTTTTTGGCTGGAGCGCTTGACCGAAGAAGAGGGTCCACGTGCACAAAACGTGACCGTTAGAGGGCAGCCCTTTCGTCGGGCCGAATTAATGAGCTACTCTTTGTTTCCTACCCGCTCCGGAGAAGTTTCGATTGGCGGATACAATGTGACGGTCAATATGCGGCCTGTGAGCCGCTTTGGAGACGCCTCGCGGTTTGTTGAGAGTTTCGGACGCTCCCAGCGATCAGTCCGCCTGCGTACCCAAACGGTAGACCTGCAGGTACGACCGCTGCCACAGCCGCAACCCGAAGGCTTCAGCGGGGCCGTAGGACAGTTCACGGTGAGCCGCGCTGTGCCGGAAACCGAAATCCGTATTGGCGAGCCGCTTAACATTGAAACGACCTTTACCGGACAGGGCAATATCTCTCTTGTTGATCATCCCGGCTTCAGCTTGCCGGAAGGCTTTGATGTTTTCCAGCCCAGGGAAAACCTGAGCATCAATAAAACAACAGAAGGGGTAAGGGGCACAAAAAGCTTTACCGATGTACTTGTAGCACGTGAAACCGGCCGTTTCGAAGTGCCGGCTGCAACCGTATCCTGGTTCGACCCGAGAACCCGGCGATATCGTTCACAACCGCTTACGGCTGTACCGGTACGCGTGCTGTATGACCCCGGTGCCGAAACTTCGGTAGCAGGTGTACATCAGCTTAATGTGAACTTATGGACCGGAAGCGTAACCTGGTACACACAGACATCCCCCGGCATACTCTTGCGCAACATACTCATTTTGATCTTCTTACTATTGCCTGTTGGTCTGCTCATGTATGCATGGACCGAAAAACGCAAGCAGGATGAAGCTTTACTGACCCCGGAAAATATACGGGCCTCAAAAGCGCTGACAACGGCAACGGCTTTGCTTAGACAAGCCGACGCTTTTGCCGAAAACGACGCGCCTAAAGAAGCCTACAAAACCCTGAATAAGGCCGTATCAGACTATGCCGTACACAAGCTGAAACTTCCGGAAGGGAGCTATCCCGATTCCCAGATTCTTGCTGCCCTTAATAGCCGGCTAACAGGAAAACATATGATTTACAATCGCTTACGCTGGATCTTTACCCGCAATAGCGAAATGACTTTTGGTACTGATACATCCCTAAAGTCGTACCAGTATGACAGGGCTGAATGTGAAGCCATCCTGAATGAACTCGAAGAACTGTTTGACTGATGTCTTTCCTCCAAACAGCGGTTCTGTAAACTTTTAAAAATATCAGCGATGTACCACATCCGGCTTTTATTCCTGTTCATATTATATCTTTTTGTCGTTCTGTTTCCGGCAGCATCAACAGGCTATGCAACCGCTTCAAATCAGGATACACAGCATAGCATTGCAGACATCCAAATGCTGTTTAATGAAGGCAACTTTTACTTTCAGGAAAACAATTACAGGGAAGCACTTCAGCGGTACAATCAGATTGAAGCTGCCGGCTTCAGCTCCGGTCCGCTATTCCTGAATATGGCCCTGGCCCACAACCGCCTCGATGAACCCGGCTTAGCCTTGTTTTATTTCAGGGAAGCCTCCTCCTTTTCAAATGTGCGATCAGAAGCTGTGGAAGGCAGCGAGTATATAAGCGAACGGTTATTTCAGCGGTTTGGAGAAATCCCCCTTCTCAATACCTGGCAATGGCGGCACTACCTCATTTTCAAAGCCGGAACAACGCCCTTTCTTATCATTACGCTGGTTTTATTTAACCTCATATTTCTCGGCTGGGCCGCACAGTGGTTTTATCCCGTTTGGCGAACCCGGCTCAGATACATGGTTTTGTTCGCTTTTTTAGCACTGCTTCCCTTTACAGCTGTAACCTACTGGCTTTGGACAGCAAACGACCGGCTCGGGTACGGGCAGATCGTTCAGGAAAATATCAGCCTGAGAGAATCTCCAGGCCTGCAAAGCCGGGTCCTCCTTGAAGTAACCCCGGGATTCCGGTTCATGAAAGATGAAATCACATCCGAAGAACACCCCGGTTACCTGAAAGTAGAACTCAGCAACGGAATGTCGGGATGGATACCCGCCGAATCGGCCCGTATGTTCAGCCGGTATTGAAGCGCACGTATTTGGGCTAAATTACCCCGCATTATTCACAATTAAACAGGATTAATTTGCTAAATACAAGTTTAAATTGGGCTTAACGAAAAACACTTGTAGCCCAAATTTAGGTGTGGTGTAAAGGCTGAGCACCGAGCGTAGCGATTACCGCGCAGCGAAATTTCCCCGCTGGCGGCGTTGAAGCTTAAAACTCATGCTCAGGGTACTTAGGTACCCCTCCGCTGAGTTTTCAGCTTCGCCTTGCCAGCAAGAAAATTTCTTGGTGAATAATGCGGGTTACGCTGATAACTTGTTCTGAATACAGTTTTCCGAACAAGCTGAACTGTCTGTTTGGAAGCGCATTTCGTTTATACTACCTTTAAGCCCATATATAACTTTTTATTAAAACCTTTGATTTATAGGATATGTCCCGAATTTTTGAATTTATTGATACCCATCAGGAGCGATTTACGCAGGAGCTGTTCGACCTGTTGCGTATCCCGAGCGTAAGCACCGACTCCGCCCTCAAACAGGATGTCCGCAAAGCTGCGGAATTTCTTGCAGCTAAACTAGAAGATGCCGGTATGGAAAACGTGCAGATCGCCGAAACGCCGGGCCATCCGGTAGTGATGGCCAACTACCTGCATGCAGGTGACGACAAACCCACCGTACTCATTTACGGTCACTACGATGTGCAGCCGCCGGACCCGCTCGATTTGTGGACTTCACCGCCTTTTGAGCCGGTCGAAAAAGACGGCAAAGTCTATGCACGGGGCGCAAGCGACGACAAAGGTCAGGCTTACATTCACGTGAAGGCACTGGAAGCCTGGCTCAAAAGCGGCGAGAAGCTTCCTGTGAATGTCAAAATCATCATCGAAGGGGAAGAAGAAATCGGCTCGCCCAACCTCGTGCCCTTCCTCGAAAAACACAAAGAAGACCTCGCCTGTGACATGGTGCTTGTTTCGGATACCGCCATGTTCGCGAAAGATACCCCGAGCATTACCTACGGCCTGCGCGGACTTGCCTACATGGAGATGGAAGTGTTTGGTCCCAACCGTGACCTGCATTCCGGGGTGTACGGCGGCGCGCTCACCAACCCCCTCAACGCCCTGTGCGAAATCGTCGCGCAGCTCAAGGATGAAAACGGCGTCATTCAGATCCCCGGTTTTTACGATGATGTGATTGACCTCAGCGAAGAAGAGCGCGAAGCCTCCCGCAAGCTTCCCTTTGATGAAGAAGGCTGGAAGGCCTCCATCGGTATCCCGAGCGTACATGGTGAACAGGGCTATACCACTTTGGAGCGGAAATCTGCACGTCCGACCCTTGACATGAACGGCATGTGGGGCGGTTATCAGGGTGAGGGTGCCAAGACCGTGCTGCCTGCCAAAGCGGGAGCAAAAATCAGCATGCGCCTGGTTCCGAACCAGCACCCCGATAAAATTTCGGCTCTTTTTGCTGATTATATCGAAAAAATTAAACCAGAAGGCGTCACCGTAAAAGTGACTGCGCATCACGGGGGGCATCCTGCCATGACACCCATCGATTTTTACGGGCTAAAGGCTGCGGGCAAAGCCTACAAGGATGTGTACGGTAAAGAGCCTCTGCTCGCGCGCGAAGGTGGCTCTATCCCCATTGTAGCTGACTTCAAAAACGTACTCGGTGTAGATACCATCCTCATGGGTTTTGGCCTCAACACCGACGCCATCCACTCCCCCAACGAGCATTTCAGCCTCGAAGACTTCCACCGCGGCATCAAAACTTCCGCCCGCTTCCTCGAAGTCCTGCCGGAATTCGAAAAAAGCTGACAATCGGGTTCAGGCCGGAAACGCTTCATACATTAAAAAAGGAAACCTGCTCAGACGGGTTTCCTTTTTTGTTGGGGGATGGGGGCAAAACAGCATTTGCATAAGCAAGTAATACGGGCGTTGTTTTTTTGCCTGGTGGTGTATATAATACCACAATGAAACCCCACCAGATCGTAATTGATGCAAACGTATTCTATGCAGCCCTGCGCTCAAGAAAAGGAGCCTCCTTTCGGTTGATTTCTTTGCTACCCAGCGACAGATTCGACATAAACTTGTCCGTTCCTCTTATCCTTGAATACGAAGATGTACTTTTAAGGTCTGTTTCAGCCCTCAACTTTACACGAAATGAACTTGAAGACATCTTAGACAACCTGTGCGCGTTGGCAAACAGGCACGATGTCTTCTATTTATGGAGACCATTGCTTAGCGACCCGGGCGATGATTTGATTCTGGAGCTGGCTGTCAAAGCAAATTGCAGCTATATCATCACTTTCAACAAACAGGACTTTATCGGTGTTGAAGCCTTCGACATCAAGGCTATTGACCCACGCGAGTTTTTGCAAATAATCGGAGAAATCTCATGAGCACCCTAAGTGTAAGATTACCTGACTCGGTTCACCGTAAACTCAAAGAAATGGCCAGGAAAGAAGGCGTTTCTATGAATCAGCTGATCAGTCTCGCCGTCGCTGAGAAGCTTTCTTCTTTGCTAACGGTAGAATACCTTGAAGATCGGGCTAAGAAAGCCTCCCCAGAGGCATTCAAAAGGCTGTTGGAGAAAGTACCGGATGTTGAGCCGGAAGATTATGATACGCTATGACCTATCGTCTTTCGCAGAGCTTTGTACTTTTTGGCAAGGTTAAATGGATGGATGGTTTATTTGCAAACTATGCCCCATCTTTCACTCCCTATCCATCGCCACTCCTCCCGGCCCACCACGCCGCCAGTATAATCAGCGGGTGCAGCACCACGAGCCGAACCCAGGCGGCCCAAAGCGGCAGGCAGACTGCCTCGGAAACACATCCCCCGACCTGAATCATGTACACGTGTGCCGGGATGAACAGCACCATCAGTCCGATGATACCGTACGAAGCAAGCCGCGCATATTTCGACATCAACAAGCCGGCACCTAACACTACCTCCGCGGCACCAGCTGCCAGGTTCAACGCCGATGGTGCAGGGAACCAGCCGGGCATCATCGGGTAATAAAAATCCGGATTAATAAAATGGTAGAGTCCAGCGACAATAAAGCCAGCCCCAAAAAATATCCGGAAAGGATTCTGAAACCGGGTAAGTACTTCCTGTACGCGCATGTTTTTTTCGATGGATGGGTGTTCGGATGTTCAGCCCAAATAACCTCAAAGCTGCTGAAGAGCAAAAGTTTAGGACGGCCGGTTTAGTTCCGCGGATTTCGTACCTTTGGCGTTCCTTAATTTTTAAAAACCTGTTGATTCGATTTTAAGATGGATTCCGTTTTTGTGTATGAACTCATCGGCTATGTAGCTTCCGTGCTTGTCGCCGTTTCCCTGATGATGAGCCGCATCGTGCCGCTGCGCATCGTGAACATGATTGGCGCCGCTACCTTTGCTGTTTATGGCTACCTGATCGGGTCATGGCCGGTTGCCGGCATGAATGCCTTCATTGTGCTCATTAATGTGTACTACCTCACCCAAATTTACCGCAGCAGCGAGTTTTTCCGCATCCTGCCCATAGACAAACCCGACGCCTACCTGAGCGCCTTTCTCAAGTTTTATCAGGAGGATATCGCGACCTTTTATCCCGATTTTAAAGATGAAGCCGAAGCAAGCGATCACGGCTACTTCGTGCTGCGCAACATGGCGCCCGCCGGACTCATCCTGGGGCGGGTCGAAAACGGCTGTTTCCACGTCTCCCTCGATTACGCGACTCCGCAGTACCGTGATTTCAAAGTTGCCGCACACCTGTGGCGCGAAAACCGGCAGCACTTCACCGATGAAGGCATCACCGAAATCCGCTCCAGAACCCGCGACCCGCACTATGCCGCCTACCTCCGCAAAATCGGCTTTGAGCCTCTGCCCGGAGAAGAGCAGGTTTACGGCATGCGGATGTAGCAATACATTTATTCGGCATCAGATACTTAAACCAATTTGGTTTTAATTTACCGTAGCAGCTGCATTATTTGCTTCTCTGTTTTTTTCTTTCGTATTTACTCTAATATATTGCCACTAGTCAGTCAATCCGTAAACCGACATACCTTATTTTGATATGAAAATGCGCAATAAAAAAGATTTCTTCGAAGGAATGGGTTCTGCTCTTGATTTAAAAGGAAGTGCCCATTTCAACGAATATAAAGAGTATCCCGGTGCAAAAGCATCCATCAGCAACTATTGGCACAATACAGGCTCATACATTAATACAGCTTTTGAAGCAGCTAAAATCAAATCAAACATAAGGGTGGCGAATCCTTCACAAAAGCCCCCCACACAGGCTGTCTCTGTTAACCTGGAGACGAATGGTTAAGATCTTTTTGTATGTCTGACAAAGATCAACACGAATCAGATGCTGATGTTTCCTTAAATAAGCTGGAAAAGGAACTACTCAAAAAAGATCCAGAGCTCTTAGAGAAACTAACAAGAGAGCAACGGGTTGAACTTCTTTCCCATCTCAAGCAAATAATTCGGATTGAAGTAACCCAGAGTTCATCAAGCAGCTTTTCCGGGGCCTTTTCCTCCTCCTGATGTGCTTGAACAGTACATCCGCCTTGCTCCCGATTTTGCTGAACTTATCAAAAAAATGTCTCTTGATGAGCAGAAACATGCTCATGACAGAGACTCCAGAATTATCGATGAATCATTTAAGCTCAAGAAAAGAGGACAGACTTTTGCGCTCACCATTGCATTATTCGCACTAACAGGAGGCGTCATCTGTATCCTCAGCGGCTTTGAAGTAGCTGGCACAATTGTGAGTGGGGTGGGATTATCCGGCTTGGTTTCCGAGTTTTTGGACAGGAGAAAAACGCATCCCAACACCTAATAAAGAGCTATTACTTTTCTGCCGGTAATTAAAACAAAAAGTTATATTCGTACACCCATACGAACTACTAACTTCCAAGCTTGTCCCCATGCCTGAAACCACACCTACCCCAAAGCCCGGCTACTTCCGCTTCATGGGGAGCACCTACCCGAACAACCGTAAGGCCTTCGTACTGCTTGCCGGCTTCATTCAACTGGGCGTTATCTGGCCGCTCTACGCTTTTTTTTCAGACGCGGAGCCGTTCATCCTCGGACTCCCGCTTTCTTTTGCGTGGCTCACCCTCATGCTCATTCTGGCCTTCGCGGGCATGGTTTACCTCTACGTGACCGATAACGCCCGACTCGACCGCGAATACAACGAGCGCGTAAAACAGCAGCATCTCGCTGAAACCCGCAACGAAACCGGAGCATCCGCCTGATGGAAACCGGTACCATTATTCTGATCGTCGTTGGGGTCTATCTGCTCATTTCGCTGGCAACCGGCATCATCCCCGGGCTGCGGATTTCCAAAAGCGTTGACGGCTATGTGGCCGGCGACCGCAGTATGAATGTGATGCTGCTCTATTTTGTGATGGGCGCCTCCATTTTCTCGGCCTTTGCCTTCCTCGGCGGACCCGGCTGGGCCTACTCACGGGGCGCGGCGGCCTTCTACATTATCGGATTTGGCGTGACCGGCATCATCCCGCTCTACTTTTTTGGTCCCCGTGCCTGGCGCCTCGGCAAAAAGTACGGCTACGTAACGCAGGCCGAACTCCTGTCCGACCGTTTCGACAGCCGCATGATGTCGGTGCTGCTTGCCATCCTCAGTGTAGTTGTCTTCATCCCGTACCTCACCATTCAGATGAAAGGCGCCGGTTTCGTCCTGAACGTGATTTCCGAAGGCCGCATCCCCGAGTGGGCCGGGGCTGGCTTCACCTACCTGATTGTGCTGATTTACGTCTATTTCAGCGGGGTGATGGGCGTCGGATGGTCGAATGCGTTTCAGGGCCTGTTCATGATGGTACTTGCCTGGGTGCTCGGGCTGTATCTTCCGTACGTGCTGTATGGCGGCGTCGGCCCCATGTTTGAAGCCCTTCTTGAAGCAGGCAAAGGTGCCATGCTGGCCGCACCGGGCCTGGCAGGTGATGGCAGTCCCTGGCACTGGGGCGCTTTCAGCTCGGCGGTGCTGGTCTCGGCCATCGGCTTCTCGGTTTGGCCGCACTTCTTCATGCGCAGCTTCGCCGCCAAAAGCGAGCGCTCCCTCCGCCTCAGCATCGTACTCTACCCGACCTTTCAGATTTTCCTGATTCCCATTCTCATTATCGGTTTCTCAGCCATCCTTATTTTTCCGGGTGTCACACCCGCCGACAGCATTCTGCCGCACATCCTTATGCAGCTCGAACTACCGGCCATCGTGATTGGCCTGTTCTGTGCCGGCACGCTCGCGGCCTCGATGTCCTCCGGCGACGCCATCCTGCACTCCGCTGCCTCCGTTGGCGTACGGGACGGCATCTCCAAAGCCACGGCCAGGCCCATCTCCGACACCACCGAGCGCCTGCTCATCCGCGTACTCGTGATCGTGATCGGCCTCATTTCCTACTACTTCGCCGTTGCCTCAGACGTCTCCCTCGTCGCCCTGCTGCTCGCATCCTACGGGGGTGTCGCGCAGATTTTCCCGGTCGTATTCGCCATGTTCTACTGGAAACGCGCTACCAAAGCGGGCGCCCTCAGCGGACTCTTCGGCGGGATGCTCGTCAACGTCTTCTACCTCCTCAATCCCGCCCTCAAACCCTGGGACCTGCACGAAGGCGTCTACGGCCTCGCGGTCAACATCCTGCTCCTGATTATCGTGAGCCGGCTCACCCGCCCTGATGATCCCAAACGGGTTCAGAAATTCATGGAAAAACCACTCGTGTGAGACGCATGGAGTAGTTCTCACCTGAATCCCGGCAACCTGAGCATGCCCCCGGTTTTATTTTTTTGGGTGAACTCCGTGAACATCACGGTCTTTCGTGCTTGTCAGAAATCCCAAATCAGCTCATTGTCCCTTGCTTTTTGATTTTGGCGCGCCTCGCTTACATCAGCTCAGTGTCCTGATCTGCATTACTGAACAGAAGCACTTTTTATGGAGACAGACATATAAAAATACGCTGCTCCCATAGCAGGAATGAAAGCCTGGTCGGTGCGAAATATCTCCATCCTTTTGATACGGGTTTATTTGTAATTCAGGCCTCGGAGATATACCGCCCCTTCAGGGCTCAAATCGGGGGCTGTGCCGGGTCACAGGGTTTGCACCCTGTGCTATGGTATACCGCGCCTTCAGCGCTAAGTCCGAAAGAAGACCTGAGCCGCAATTTTGATTCATTCATTACGGGCAAATTCAGATCCGCCTTCCTAACGCGGGCAATGGCAGAAAGGCAAGCTATCCTAATGTAATCTATCCTAAATAATCCCGAGCAAGGTCAGAAGGTGATCTATGCCGCGGGGCACGATGATCATCACATAGAGCAGGCCGGTAACGGCACCGGCGATATGGGCTTCATGATTGATCTGATCGTTGGCTTTTTTGTGCGCCCAAAAGCTGTAGCCGATAAAGACCGCGCCAAACACAGCCGCCGGAATGCCGATCGGGATAAAGAACAGATAAATCGGCGCCATCGGGAAAAAGTAAATAAACACAAACAGCACGGCGCCTACCGCGCCTGAAGCACCCAGGCTTGCAAACTTTGGGTTATCGCGATGCCTGAACAAACTCGGGATATTAGACAAAACGAGCCCTGCGAGATACAGTCCTATAAAATAGCCGGCTCCCAGCGTCCGCTCCACAACCGGACCGAAGAAGAACAGCGTAATCATGTTGAAAAGCAGGTGCGTGAGATTGGCATGCAAAAAACCGGCACTCAAAAGCTGATACCAGCGGTCCTGACGAAAAACATAATACGGACGCAACATCCCCCAGGCCTGCGCCTGCGGATTTACGTTCCAGGCATACCAGGTGATGGCACTGGTGATAACGATGATGATTAGGGTAAGCGTCACAGCAAATTTCTGATTGAACCAAGTGATTTCCGTAGCGCTGAAGTAAACTTCAAAACCGGAATTATAATTTGGCGGGATTCCCCGATGAAGTCAACACGAACCATTTAGCATTTAACACTTTCAGAGATTTTTTGATTGGCGGACATATCAGGGGCCGGGTAAATCTATCCTCAAAAGAAAAAATCATCCTTTACTCTTTTTGTTACTTCGTATCTCCCGACATAGTATGAAATACAACTTACCATTGATTTTTGTAGTTTGGCGCTGATTAAGCATATACATCAACCCCAAAACACATTCATCATGGATTGGAAAATATATTTAGCCGGAGAAATTCACTCCAACTGGCGCGAAGAACTCACCGAAACCATTCAAAGCCGCGGCATTGAAGCCTCTTTTTTTGGTCCGGTAACCGATCACCCTGCGAGCGACGACTGCGGGGTCCATATTCTGGGTGCCGAGGAACAGGCCTTCTGGAAAGACCGAAAAGGCGCCGGACTCAACGCCATACGCACGCGCACCCTACTGGAACAAGCCGATATCGTCATCGTGCGGTTTGGTGAAAAATACCGGCAATGGAATGCCGCTTTCGATGCCGGTTATGCTGCAGCCCTGGGCAAACCTCTCATTATTGTACAGCCCCCTGAATTTGATCACGCTCTGAAGGAAGTCAACGAAGCCGCCAACGCCGTTGCCCGTACCAACGAACAGGTTGCAGACATCCTCACGTATGTGTGTACCGGCAAACTCATGAACTTCCGCTGATTCAGCTCTTGCTGACTTTCCTCGCAAGGTTTCCGGCCCGGCGCAGCAACTGACTAAACCGCAACCTAAGCTGCGCAAAAAAATGAGGTACAGGATAAAGCCGCACCATCCGTTTACCGTATCGTATGGCCTCCGGTGTACGGAGCGGCTTTTCCTCCCCGTCCCGCACACGCGCAACAACCCTGCCTGCTACGATATCAGGTGTGAGCATTTCATCCTTCGACAGACCGGAATCGCCAATAGAAAGACCTCTGATGTGTTCCCCGCTCCCGGTCACTTGATGCAGCCGGTGTGCAATCAGGTTCTGATTGCGCCGGAAAACAACAATATCACCCGGCTCAAGCGTCTCAAGGGTAGCCGGCTCCACTTCGAGCTGATCACCGTTTAGCAAATAAGGATACATGCTTTGCCCCCCGGCCTTGATCCGTACATGATACCCCCGCTTAAGCAGCTTTTCAGAAACAGCTACAAGATCTCCGACGGTTCTACTGACGGTGGGCTTCATGCTCGCGAATAAAGTCAATAACACCCGGTTCAGGCAGATTACCGAACTCATACACCGGGGTTTCGGAAAGCATATCGGTCACCGTCCGCAGGTGATGCTGCAGAAAATCGCGGTCAAAACCCTGCAGAATGCAGTTGCTTAGTACACGCGTTACGGCTTCTGCACTACGTAATTTTCTCAGACTATATTCCGGCGCCTGACGCAGCAGGTACACGGCATGCAGCGGCACCGAAGCAGGCACCTGCGGATACACCATGGGCGTGTTGTGGACAATCCACCGGCCTTCCTCATTTTTACGGATCAGCAGCCGGTCGTCATTAATCAGCTTGTACCCTGCCTGATACCAGGTATTGGAAATCGTGGACTTACCCACACCAGATACCCCGGTAAACACCCGGCCTTTGTCGCCGTCACAAACGGCTGAAGCATGTACAAACAACATCGGATGGCTTAAGGTCTGATAGTACAAAATCAAAGAAAGCAGCGGAAACGATACCGGAGCCACAGAGCGCTGCTCATCTTCAGGTGGAAAATTCAGCGGGTAGCACGCAAAGCGTGTGAAATGTTTATCCGTTACGGTTACAAACTGCTGATCGTCTGGACTAAAATGCTGATAGGTACGAATAACAAAACCCTCTTCATGCTTTGCAACCGACCACAGCGACTGACCGTCGAGATTTCCATCGCAGATGGACGGAAGATCATTCAGAAAGGAAAGATCACCGGGTAAAGATTCATGCACATGAATATGGACATCATGCCTTTGCTCCGGTTCAATCAGATAAGGCTGCAGGCAGTTTCCAGGCTCCCGCTGCATGCGGCCTTCCGCTGTAAGTTTATAAACCACATCCGCTACTCTAAAAAAATGCATACCCAAAAATTGATCCCGTCTTTTTGTTTTTGTTTCTTTAGTTTTAGTACCTATTGTGTTTGCGCTGCCAATATAACACCTTCCTAAACTGAAAGCCTGCTTAAATGCCCGATCTCGCTATGCTATGCCATTATTTTTTAAGACGAGGTAAAACAGATTTGTTTATATTGCGAAATTACTTAATTAGTTCAGCCTTACCTGCAACAAAACCTCCAATTTTTGAAGTATGAGCCACCCTAAAATTAGTGATATTATTAAGCAAAGGCCGAACTTTGCGTCTGAGCCCGTAAATGGTGAACGAATACTCGTGCCGGTTCGGGGGCGGATGGCCGAATTCAATACCATGCTAACCCTTAACCCTTCAGCTTCTGTACTTTGGGAAGCTATCAATGAACAGACAACTATTGAATCGCTTGTTGAAGCACTTACCAATAAGTATGAGGTAGATCGCGAAACAGCCCGTGCCGATGTAAATGAGTTTATTGATGAACTTCATACCTTTATGACAAGCGTTCCAAATTAATTTGTTCTGTTTCATTGCTGCAACCGTATGTTCGCACACCATTCTAAATTTTTCGGACGTATTTTCAGAGGCCAATCCCTATGGATTGGCCTTGTTTTTTGGGGATGCTGTACTTTCATTTTATCCACGGCAGGTTCTGTAGCATGGGGACAGGGACTACATGCTACTTCCCATCAAGCTTCCGGTTTTTGGCAAACCATCATCGCCCAAGCAGGACTTAAGGACGACGCACATCCGGCGAATAAACCTTTGGAATACAGGCCCCGTTGCTTTACGGCAACCCTCACTGCTGCCCACAGAGGAGAACATCCGCACGTAAAGCAGATTCCGAATCCGCTCCGTGAACAGCTCAACTTTGCCGGCGAAAACAGCTATCAGTCGCCCGGCGGCGGATTTATAATCTGGTACGATCTCAGCGGCGAACATGCCGTGCCGCCTCAGGATGAATCCGGAACCGGCATACCCGACTGGATTGAGCACATCGCCCTCGCTGCCGATTCCGCACAAACCTACTTCAGCAGCCTTGGCTTCCACGACCCGGTAAGCGCACAGCCCTACAACATCTACCTGCGCAACCTCGGCTTTTACGGCTTTACGAGCATTCAGGAAAGCGAGCCCTTCAGCGTAATCGACACAACTTTCGACTGGATTTCCGGCAACGATGCCGACGATCCGCAGGCCGGGGCTGCCCGCGTAACCGTTGCGCACGAGCTCTATCACGCCATTCAGTTCCGCTACAACAACTGGAGCGGTCCGACCGGCGCTACAGCCTGGCTCGAAATGGACGCCCTCAGCGCCGAGCATCAGGTCTTTCCGGAAGTCCGCGAATACCTGCACTTTATCGGAGATGACTCCATCTTCCGGCTTCCAGGTCAGGGCACGCCCGTCGCTTACGCCCATGCCACCTGGATACTGTACTTTCTGGAAGCCGTTTCCCCCGACTTCATGCGCCACGTCTGGGAACGCATTGCGCTGCAACCCGACAGCACAATGGAAGCCGCGATCGCCGCAGAACTTGAAAGCCGCGGCCTCGACTACACGACTGAAATCACCCGCCTGCATTTGTGGCATCTCGCCTCGGGGAGCTGGAGTCAGCCCGGCTTCGGCTTCGCGGATGCGGCCCGCTACCCCACTTCCTTCAAACGCAGTCAGCGCAGCACCCTGCCCGATGCCCCCTACCCGCTCTGGAACATCGCCCCAAACGCGGCAAGCTACTACGCGCTTGTACCCCAGCATTCCCCCGAGGGGACCGCGCTCGCAGCCTTCTTCGCTGACCGCCCCCAAAGCGGGTGGGGACTCATAGCCTACTTTGGTGACGGCGGGGTCGAAACCTACCTGCCCGAACGTGCGCATGGTTTGCAGCCGGTACTTGCCAACCCCGGCTGGGATTGGGGTGCCATCGAGCGGCTCGGGATGGTTGTCATCAACAGCGATCCGGCACAAACAGCCATACATCAGCTGTTATTGGGCAGTGAAGACAGCATAGAGCAGATCCGCTACGGCGATGTAACCGGCACAGGCTTCATTTCCGAATCCGATGCCCTCCGCGTACTCGAGGAAGTGAGCGGAGCCTCCGAAACTCGTCTCGGCTTTGCGCAGGCCTACGCCGCAGAAGTAAACGGCAGCGGCATCCTCTCCGCCTTCGACGCCGGACGCATCTACCGGCGCTCCTCCGGCTTCAGCATGCCCTTCCCCGCCGACCTCAACGAAACCGGCTTCGGTCCTGACCTGCCCCGCTTTTTCCCTGGCAAAGATCCTGCCGGGGCTTCGTTAACGCAGCATTCAGGGGGGGCTTTTTTATCGATGGATGGCATCACGCCCTCATCCGGCAGCGTAGATGATATTACCATCAGCCTGACCGGCGAACCACTCTACCGCGGACAGGAAGCCCAGGTTGATATTGTGGTAAGCGGACTTCCGGAACCGGCCCTGTCGGCCGAGCTTACCTTCTTTTACCCCGCCAACCTGCTGCAATTCACCGGCATCATTGCCGGGAACTCCGGTTTCGGGGAGCTGCTGCAGGCATGGCATCAGCCCGAGCCCGGCATGGTACAGCTGGCCTGGGCATCGAATCAGTTCACCGGTGACGGCCTCATCGGCAGCCTCGTTTTTCAGATTGAAGAAGCGGGCATTGCCGAAATATTTCCGGCACAGGCCATCATAAATGAAATCGAAGGTACATACGAGCTGCTGCCCTTCAGCTTCGAAGCCGACCCCAACGATCCGGTCAGCCTCCCGCCGGCAACCACCGAACAGCCGGCTTCCTTCGCCCTGCTTCCACCCTGGCCCAACCCCTTCAACCCCGGCACCAACATCCGCTTTGACCTTCCGGAAACCACGGAAGTAAGCCTACGCGTGTACGACAGCCTCGGCCGCCAAACCGCAACCCTCCTCCAAAACAGCCCGATGTCCCCCGGCACACACACCCTCAGCTGGGACGCCGGGCAGTTCGCTTCCGGTATATATATCGTAGTCCTGACCTACCAAACCCCCGCCGGACAAACCGGCCGCCTAAGCCGCACGATAACGCTGCTGAAATAGGACCTTTGTTCGCATTTCATGTGTCCGTTATATGGGGTATCAGCACCAAATTGCACGGCAACAGCCGCATGGAATGCGGGAATCATCCGCAGTTTGTTCGCGGTCATTTATACATTCGGATTGAATCGCGCATTATGCTATTTCCCCGCATCGTTCGGGCGACCCTTGTGGTCGCCTCTGAATGCTGGAATGACCCGATACCCAAAATTCGGCCCGAATATTTGAATTCGCCGTTCGTTAGCGGCCATTTATACATCCAAATCATACCGCACATTTTGCCATTTCCCCGCATCGTAGGGGCGACCCTTGTGGTCGCCCCGGATGCTGGAATGAACCCGTACACAAAATGCGACCTTAATGCCCGAATGCGCTGTTTGTTAGTGGGCATTCATTCATCCGGGTTCAATTTCACATCCGCGCATTTCCCGCATCCGGGGCGACCACGAGGGTCGCCCCTACGCGTCGACCCCAATACCGGAACAACCCCATACCTAAATTCGGCCCGAATGCGCGAATCACACGCCGTTTGTTCGCGGCCATTCATACATCCGGGTTTAAATTTCATATCTGCGCATTTCCCGCATCCGGGGCGACCACGAGGGTCGCCCCTACATTGTTTTTGATGCAATTCACCTTACGGGCCCGATTGCAAACACATGGGATTATTCCGGCATATTTAACCTGTCCTGGGCCCATTTTTCGGGGTTGGTGATGATATATCCGGAAATATGACGGTACGCCGTTTCATTGCGGATGACGTGTTCCCAATAACTGCGTTGCCACAACCGGCCGTCGAATTGCGGCCAGTTTCGGGTTTTCACGCCTTCAATATATTTTACCGTTGTGATGGATTTGAATGCTCCGACGATTTGCCCCAACTTTTTGGTACCGGGGGATTTTTCTTTTTGAAACCCGTTTTCCTGATATGGCTTTGGAACCTGGCATTCCTGCAAATCTGCGCCACCCGGCAGGCTCCAGTCCCCGTTTTCGTCTCCTTTTTCAATTTCTATGATGGCGTGAAAATGATTGGGCATGACCACAAATTCATGTAATCGGATATCCAAAAACCGCATGGGCAACTTTTCCCACTCGGCCTGTACCATGCGCCCGGCCTCGTTCAGCTCAAGTTTGTTCCGACGAATACGGGTAAACAAACACAGCCGATCCTGCACACAAAACGTCACGAAATACAAACCCGATTGTGAATAATCAAAACCCCGCAACCGGATAGATCTGCGTTTGTGATTTTTTGAATCATATCGATTCATTTTCTTTCATTTCTGACTGATGATAACTGTTTGGGTTATGTCAGGTTTGGTGCTGTTTGGATGGGATTATAATTCAACGCGCCGAAAAATACCAGCCTGATTTTTTATTCGGTATTCGTGAGCGCCAATAATTCCCAAACAACCCCATACCCAAATTTCGACCCGAATACCCGAATTCGCCGTTTTTTCGCGGCTATTCATATATCCGGATCGAATCGCGCATTTTGCCATTTCCCTGCCCCGTACGGGCGACCCTCGTGGTCGCCCCGCCCCGGATGCCGGAATGGCCTCATACCCAGAATTCGACCCGAATGCGCCGTTTGTTCGCGGTAATTCATACACCTGAATTTAATTCCGCATTCCGGCGCATTTCCCGTATCCGGGGCGACCACGAGGGTCGCCCCTACGTGTTCGTCCGAATGCCGGGGCAAACACCCGGTTTTTTTCCTGGCAATTCATACATCCAAATTTAATTCCGCATTCCGGCGCGTTTCCCGCATCGGGGGCGACCACGAGGGTCGCCCCTACGTGTCGTCGGTTCGTCCGCGTTTTTTGCCCATGTCTGCCTGCTATCCTGTATCTTGTTTTGCTTTCTTTCCATCACACGGAACCAACAAAACACGCATCACGCATCACGCATCACGAAACACGAAAACTCCGAAACCAAAACGATATCAATGTCCGGGCCTGATCTTTTTTCTTCTGCGAACCTGCCGGAGCAGGAACATTATCCCATGAATCAGCAGGGGATGGATACCCTGCGGTTTATTCGGGCAGATATTAAAGAATCGGCTGAATATGTGATTATTACCGGATATTCATCTCTGGACTTCATCGTGCAGCTGCTGGGCGGGAAGCTGGATGCGCGGGACGGAATCAAAATTGTGCTGGGGAATGAACCGGTGTTGCAACAGATCCGCAGCCGGGAGGCGCAGTACGGGCAGCACGGCATCAGCTTGCCTGAGCAGATCCGGCAGTACTGGCTCTCACAGGGGATTTCCGTTCTGCTCAACGGACCCGTGCTCCGCCTGATCGAGAAAATACGCTTCGGAAAAGTTCACTTTTTCATCCATCCCAACCTGCACGCCAAGATTTACAAGGGCGATCAGCATGTGATGGTCGGATCGAGCAATTTTTCGGCTACAGGCCTTCGGACACAGGGCGAGGCCAATGTACGGCGGAGCTGGGGTGCGGACGGCTTCGCCGAAATCGGGCAGATGGCCGACTACTACCTCAACCGCGCAGAACCCTGGAACGACGAACTCATCGCCCTGCTCGAGCAGCTGCTCCGTAACGTGAGCTGGCAGGAAGCTCTCGCCCGGGCCGTCGCCCTGATCACCGAAGGCAGCTGGATCAGCGATTTCCCCGAGCGCTGGCAGCAGCAGCAACAAACGCAGCTCTGGCCCACACAGCGGCAGGCCATCGCACAGGCGCTGTACCTGCTCGAACGACAGGGCAGCGTGCTGGTCGCCGACCCCACCGGTTCCGGCAAAACCCGCATGGGCGCGCACCTGCTCGAAGCCCTGCTCAACCGCCTCTGGTTCCGGAGCCGGCAGCGGGGCCTGCAATATCAGATCATCTGCCCGCCCCTGGTCACCGATACCTGGGTGCGCGAGCTGAGCACCCTCGAAAGCACCATAGCGGAGCCGGTTTCACACGGCATGCTCAGCAGCAACGATCCCGTGAACCGCGAAACAACCCTCGGCAAAATCAGGCGCGCCAACATTCTGGTGGTGGATGAAGCACACAACTACCTCAACAAAACCTCGACCCGCAGTCAGAATATCGTGCTGAACCGTGCCGATCACATGATGCTCTTCACCGCTACGCCCCTGAACCGCCGCGCCGACGACCTGCTGCGCCTGGTCGAAATTCTCGGGCTCGACAACCTCAGCGAGGAAGCCTGGCAAACCTACAGTGCGCTGCAAAAAAGCCGCGATCAGCGCTCGCAGCAGGCCCTCGACCGCCTGCGCACCTACGTGCATCAGTTCATGGTCCGCCGCACCAAACGCGAGCTGAACGAAGCCATCAGCCGCAACCCCGACGCCTACCGGGATGCCCATGGTGCCCTCTGCCGCTATCCCAAAAGCATTTCCAAAACGTACAAAACCGGCGAAACCGCAGACGACATCCGCCTTGCCGGTGAAATCGAGGTCCTTATGGCGAGCCTCAAAGGCATCCCCTTTCTCACCAACCTGAGCGCGGAACCCTTCGACCTCGAAAGCACCGAACGACAGGAACAGTTCCTGCAAAAACGGCTGCGTGCGGCACCGGCCCTCATGCAGTGGAACTTGCGCAACATGCTGCGCTCAAGCCGGGCGGCCCTCATCGAACACCTGCTCGGCACCAAAGCCGCCATGCGCAAATTCGGCCTGAAGGACTTTAAAAATCAAAATACCGGCAATATCCTGAAAAAAGTACGGAGTTTGCGTCAGACGCCACCGCAGCACAACCTCCGCATTGCCATACCGGACTGGATTCAGCAGCCCGACCTCTGGGCGAAAACCTGCCGGGAGGAAGCCGAAATACTCGAGCGCATAGCCGACATAGCCCTCCAAATCAGCGACAGCCGCGAAAGCCGCAAGGCACAGCAGCTCGCAGAACTGATTGACCGGCACGGCATGATGCTCGCTTTCGACTCCGCCCTCATCACCCTGCAGCTCATCAAACAGAAACTCAACGCGCTCGGCTACGCCCGCAAAAGCATGATTGTGACCGGCAGCACGGGCAAGACCAAGAAAATCCTCAAACGAAACTTCGCGCTCGATGCCAAAGACATCCAAATGGCCGCCCTGTGCAGCGATGCCCTTTCCGAAGGCGTGAACCTGCAGCGCGCCTCGGCCGTCCTCTTCCTCGACATGCCCTCCGTCATCCGCATTGCCGAACAGCGCATCGGTCGCGTGGACCGCATGGACAGCCCGCACCGCGAGGTCACCGTGTACTGGCCCGACGACGCCCCCGTGTTCCGGCTGCGCACCGACCGCAGCTTCTTCTTCCGCCATCAGCTCGTGCATGAGCTCATCGGCAGCAACATTACCCCACCGGAAAAGCTGTTAGACGAATACAGCCGCGACAGCGAAGAGACCCTCGATGCCGAAACCCTCATCCACAGCTTTGAGGAAAATCAGCGCACAGAACAATCTTGGGAAGGCTTCGAAGACGCCTTTACCCTCATCCGGCGGCTCGTTAGCGGGGAGCGGCCGCTCATCGGGGCCGACATTTTCGAACAGGCCCGGAAAGCCCCGCTCAGCGACGGTCCGTGGATCAGCATCGTCGAAACCACGCGCCCCTTCCTTTTCATGGCCGTGCGCGGGAGTCAGCAAACCGCCCCCTACTGGCTGCTGCGCCGCAAGTCCGAGAAGTCCGCCGCGGATTCCGAATCCGGAACCACACGCTCAGCCGATCCGGGCGGCTGGCTGGAGACCGAACAGGACCTGAATCAGATTGCGCCCTTCCTCCGCAAGGTGCTGCCCGAAAGCAGCCCGGCTGACTACGACCAAGCCGCGGAGCGCCTGCTGGCCGAAAACATCGCCTGGCTCGACACGCACGAACGCGAAACCCTGCCCAACAAAAAGCGCAACGCCCTCACACAGCTCGAAACCCTCGTCAAAAAATGGGACCGCATGCTCTCCAAAGGCCGGATCTCCGCTCAAGCCCGGCCCATGCCGACCGACACCGCCGCTTCAATACCTGATCCGAACCCCACTCCGGATCAGCCGACCAAGGCCGATACGCCACATACCGCCTCCCCCAAAAAGAAGCAAAAACAGACCATTATCGTTGATGAAGACTTCAGCCGACAGGTCAGAAAACTCCGGCGCCTGTTCGACCACAAGCCCGCCGCACAGGCCGCTTCCCTGCTGAAAGCCGCCTCCGGCACAGCGCCCGACACCGGTTTCAGCACGGATACGGCCCAAACCGAGCAACCCGACTGGTACGAACTCGCCAACCGCTGGCTCGACCTCGCGCAGCCGCGCCTCATCGAATGGCTCGAAAACGAGCGCCGCCGCCGCAAATACCGCGAAATCCGCCTCAGCAACATCACCCCGCACCTCACCGAAAACCCGCCCACAGCCGCACAACTCCGCACCCTCACCGAACAACTCCCCCGCGTAGAACCCGCCCGAAACCGCATCATAGCCGTCATCGCAGGCCGCCTCCCAAGGCCCCAAAAGCCGCTTATGACAGATGATTGAGATGGAGACTGAATAGTGGAAAAGGCAAAAAAAAAGCAGCTGCCTTATTCAGACAACTGCTATCAATGAAAACCATCACTCAGATTACTCTGCAGTCAAAGCCTGCCACTCTTCTGTCGATACCATGAAGATGAAAACTTCATCTTCGCCAAGTTCAAGATTTACCGGTATGATATTATTGGCACGAAGTGCTTCCATGTGCGCCGTCAGATCCTCAGGCGAAAGTGAGTATGCAGCACCTGAAGCAAGATCAACAACTACACCAAGCAGACCCCAAGAGAACAAGTTACCAACGATTGTTGTCGCAAAATCAAAGTTTCTTGTAATCTCAAATGTTACGCTCTCATAGCCGTCTCTGGTAAACTCAACCTGATGATTGCTATTTCTCTGCAAAGATAAGGTCTGAGGTGTAACACCCCGATTAACACCATTTATTGTAATTGTAGCACCAGCAGGGTTAGAGTTAAGATTTATGTCTCTTGTCGAGCCTTTAAAAATTGTGCCACAACCAATCATTGTTACAGCAAAAAATAAAATAAGTACTGAGTTAATTAGCTTCATGCTTTAGCTTACTTAAGTTAAGATTTATGGGAGTAAAAATTTACTTCAAGCCATAACTCAAAACAATAGATTAGGGAAATTTTTTTTCACATTTCCAAAACATCTAAAAGTCAATGGCTTACATATTCGACCATACATCCTCTTTTTGATCTGATCACAGCTGCACCTGCAAGCTGACCCCATAAGTAAAGCATGTCAGGGCATACACCTTCACGTCAAAACATGGATGGATATTTCTAACCTACTGCTTTTACACATTAACGCACAGGCCTAAACAGCATGCACCCTGAAACGACCTATTCCCATCGTTTTCAGCACGGTATGCTCGAGCTCATGCATGGGTTGCATTTCCGGCTTTTTCTTTTTTTGGGGGAAACTCCGTGAACATCACGGTCTTTCGTGACAGCCCGGAAGATCCCAAATCAAAGAGGGGTCCCTTGCTTTTTGGGGGAGGTAAGAAGCACCGAGCCCGGAACAAACAGGAAGCGGTTCCGCACCATCATCCGGCATACCGGATTCTCTGCGCGCCACCCGAACCAATTTCTCTTTTACACCGCAAGCTGTATATTCATAAACAGCGCCGGCGCCATCCCCATCTCTCTTCCACCTCCATCCGTGTATTAACTTTTTTGCAGCGTGCTGTTCGATACCCAAACGATTGATCTTGACCTGTCGCGGGACTACCCCGGGGTTTTTGAAACTTTGCTGCGCGATCACACGACGCAGAAAAATATATTCTGGGCTACGCACAATTACAGGGACTTAGGCGAGAGGTACAGCTTTAAGGCGCCGATTTTGCCGGAGCTGATTTCAGGGGATAAAAACCGGATCATCATCCCGAGGGTGCAGAAGGATGATTTTGCGCAGCAGGTGCGGGTGAAGGAGATGGCCGAGGTGTTTACGCCTTCCTGGGTGTGTAATGCGCAGAACAACCTGATTGATGAGGCCTGGTTCGGCAGGTCCGGAGTGTTTAACACGGAAATCATCGGGGCGGACGGGAAGCGGGGCTGGGTCACCAATCCGGAGCCGGTGTCGTTTCCGGAGGGGAAAACCTGGCTCGATTATGTGCAGGATACCCGGCTCGAAATTACTTGCGGGGAGGCGCCTTACATCACGAGCCGCTACGATACAACGACCGGCGACTTCATCAGCATAGCGGAGCGCATCGGGCTGCTGGACCGCAAGCTCCGGGTCATCAATGAAAATGTGCACAACTCTACCGATTGGCTGAAGGCCGCGCAGCTTGCCTATAAGAGCACCTACGCTTACGAATGGCAGGGCGACAGCCTGCTGATTGCCCGGGAATCCATGCTGAAAACTTTTTTTGAAAACTTCGAAGCCAAGTTCAGCCGCAAGCCTTTTGAGCGCTCGCTCAAATATATCGCCTACATCATTTCCTGGAATGTGTGGCAGATGGATGGCCTCAAAGCCGTCATTCCGGACAGTTGCGGGATTACGGAAACCGTGACCGAAAACTTTTTCGGCTAATACCACTCAACGCATCCCTTACGTTCCGGAGTTAAATTTGACTAATTTCTTCCAGTTGATTTCGCCAACAAGCTTGTATTGCAAACCATGTATTCACAACTAATTATTAATTAATATAATCCAATATTTAAAGCTATTTTGATAGATACTATATGAGCTTCAAAGACAAATCCTTTTTGTATTTATTTCAGAATTCCCAAATAGCTTATTTTTTAATCTTTTCAAGAATCGCCATTTCAATTGCTTCAAACCAATTTATTTTTTCGGCAATGAGGTTTTCTATTTGACTTACTTCATGAGGCTTAAGTTCACGACCTATGACTTCACTAGCCACAGTTTGAACATCCTCAACATTTAATGTATAGACCACTTTTTTATTCATTATCTTTTTCTTTATTTAAAAATATTTTCTCTGTGCCATCTTATGGCATTTATATCAGGCCACAAATTTTTGTTCACAGGTAATTCAATTACTTTGTTTTCTAATTGACTCATTAAGTCAAAATTCCAAACTCTTCCCATATCATTTGGTAACTCAGAAATTCGAGTAGAAGCTAATATTTTGTAATCTCTATCTAAACTTAACCAACCTACATCAAAAGTCCAATGATGAAATCTACATAGCGAAAGACCATTCCAAATATCATCTTTTCCGAATGAACTATGAGGAATAATGTGCGCGGCTTCAACTTCCCAAACATTTTTATTTGGCGCTTTTAATTTTAGCCCACAAATTGCACACTTATAACCGTAACTTTCTATCACTGCTCTCCGAAAACCCCTTTCTCTTATACTTTGCGTTGTTGTCTTTATTGAGCTCTGCTTTTTTCTAAATGGTAAATAATCTTTTGGTTTCTCGTTTATTAAAAGTTTTCTCGTTATATTTTCAACTTCATATGATATAATTGGAAGTGTATCTTTTTGCGAACTTGGAATGCCGACGATACGCAGAGCTTCGTCAAACCCTTCTTCTGTTAACATCCATTCCCTTCTGTTTGTCAATTGATATGTTTTTGAAGGCCTCGTAATCATTTTTTCTTTTGCCAAATTACTTGCTGCTCTAAACAGAAGCCTGTGCCACAGATTTGACTTTTTAACCCTGTTTTCTTTACGATATATTGTCTCCAAGTAGGCTTCTCTCTGTTCGTAACTTAGATTGAAACTATTAGCTACTTCATCAACTATATCTTCACCAACAGTAAATTCCTTTATTACACCATTGTGTTTTATAAGTGTTTCTAGAAGATGCTTTTCAACCTGATGGCGAGGTGGCATCTTATATTTTTCAAGCATTTCACCCTCGTAGCTCATTTAAATTCCTTAATTTTCAAACAATATTTTTTCCAAAGCCACTTCCAATTTACCTGCTCGTCTGGATGTATTCCCCCATAGGTATTTTTCCGTTGATCTGCGTAAGGGGGAGAAGTAAAAATTAAATCGACACAGTTTGATGGTATTTCTTTTAACACATCTTTAGAGTCGCCTAAATAAAGGTCAGCTCGTATTTCCATCTTAAAAATCAATAGTTGGTTTTGGAGTTTATTTAAATATTTGAATTAAATAATTTTATTCACGTTAGCTTCGAAAGTTTATGGAAAACCAATGATTTCTTGGCGTTAGTGTTACCACACCTTTAAACTTAAGGTAGGGAAAAAACCGGTACTATTCTGCATAAAACGCTTTTTATAAAACGGAATTCGGTTACTCACCTCGTAGGCACATCTTCACCTTCGACCTCGGCAAGCTGATCCCGAACTACGCGGATGAGGAGCTTGCCTTCAATTTCCGGGAGTTCTTTCGGGTAGATGAGGGCGGCAGCTTCATCCATGAAAAGGATGTGCGCTCGTTTCTGAACCTGATCTGCCGCGAGGATTCGGAGAGCCATTACCCTTACGCGACTTCGGAAAACCGCGAAAATTTCAGGCACTCGCTTTGGATGGTGCCGGGTGTGAAGGAGGCCAAAGCGCTGAGCAGGCTGCTGAAGGCGCATCCGGTTTTCGGGCAATTTGAAATTGTGAACGTTGCGGGCGATGGCGATGAGGAAGAGAAAAAAGAGGACGCCCTGCAAAAAGTGGAGCAGGCCATCTCCGATAAGCCGCACGAAACCTACACCATCACCCTCTCCTGCGGCAGGCTCACGACCGGCGTTTCGGTGAAAGCCTGGACCGCCGTCTTCATGCTGTCCGGCTCCTACAACACCTCGGCCTCGGCTTACATGCAGACCATCTTCCGCGTGCAGACCCCGGCGACCATCAACGGGAAGATGAAGGAGGAATGCTTTGTCTTTGATTTTGCGCCCGACCGTACCCTGAAGGTTGTAGCCGAAGCCGCTAAAATTTCATCCAAGGCCGGAACAACAAGCGATCAGGACCGGAAAATCATCGGGGATTTCCTGAATTTCTGCCCGATCATTTCGGTGCAGGGCACGCAGATGCGCAGCTACAATGTGGAGAACATGCTCGAGCAGCTCAAAAAAGTGTATATCGAGAAAGTGGTGCGCAACGGTTTTGAGGATGAATATCTCTACAATACGCACGAGCTGATGAAGCTCGATGAGGTCGAGCTGGAAGATTTCATTAAGCTGAAAAAAATCATCGGCAGCACGAAAGCGATGCCGAAGAGCGGGGATATTGACCTCAACAAGCAGGGCTTTGATAAGGAGGAGTACGAACAGTTAGAGCGGGCCAAAAAGAAGAAACAGCGGGAGCTTACCGAGGAGGAAAAAGCCCTGCTCGAAGCGGCCAAAGAGAAAAAGAAAAACCGGGATACGGCCATCTCCATCCTCAGGGGGATTTCCATCCGGATGCCGCTGCTGCTGTACGGCGCGGAGGTTTCCAATGAAGACCGGGAACTGACAATTGAGAATTTTACGGAGCTCGTTGATGATCAGTCGTGGAAGGAATTCATGCCGAAAGATGTGACCAAGAAGGTCTTCCTGAAGTTCAAAAAATACTATGATCCGGATGTGTTTCGGGCGGCGGGCAAGCGGATCCGGGCGATGGCGCGCGCGGCGGATTCGCTGAAGCCGGAAGACCGCATTGAGCGCATCACTGCCCTGTTTGCGACCTTCCGGAACCCCGATAAGGAAACCGTGCTGACCCCGTGGCGGGTCGTGAACATGCACCTCGGGGACTGCCTCGGCGGCTATGTGTTTTTGGATGAAAGCCGCGAAAAGACGCTCGTAGAGCCGCGCTTTGTTTCGCAGGGAGAGGTCACCCGCGAGGTCTTTTCACCGGAGGGCTACATTCTGGAAATCAACTCCAAATCCGGCCTCTACCCGCTCTACATGGCCTACAGCATCTTCCGGAATGAGCTGGAGAAGCGGCACCCCGGACAGGATGTGCGCACGCTGGAATTGGATCAGCTCCTCAGTGCCTGGGATAAGGTCGTGAAGGAAAACATTTTTGTGATCTGCAAAACCCCGATGGCCAAAGCCATCACCAAACGAACCCTCGTGGGCTTCAGACAGGCCGAAGTGAACACCCGCTATTTTGAAGATTTGGTCCATCAAATCACGGACAAACCGGAACAGTTTATGAAGAAAGTACAAAACGGCAAAACCTACTGGAAAGCCAACACGGAAACAACGATGACGTTTAATGCGATTGTGGGGAACCCGCCATATCAGGTTTCTGCTGAAAGCGGGAATCGGAGTATCCCCGTCTATAATCATTTTATTGATATTTCTAAGAAATTTGACCCCAAGAATCTCAGCCTCATTGTTCCGTCAAGGTGGATGTCAGGTGGATTGGGATTGTCTGATTTCAGGCAATCCATGCTTGAAGACAGGAGGATTTCCAACATCACCGATTATCCGGACTCAGGACAGATTTTTCCAGGTGTGGAAGTGAAAGGCGGGATTTGCTATTTCTTGTGGGATAATGATTTTGACGGAAAATGCAGCGTCACAACTATTCGCGGCGAGAATGTTTACGGCCCAATCAAAAGAGAGCTGAACAAATATGATATTTTAGTACGCGACAGTATCTCCGTGACAATTTTAGACAAGATATTGGCTCAGGAAGAAGAGTCCATTATCAACATCCTTTCCGTTGACAAGGAGTTTGGATGGACATCGAATTTTAAAGACTTTCAGACCAAAAAAATTGATGGTCATATCCCGCTGTATTACATAGTCAAAGGGAAAAGAAAACTGGGGTGGATTAGCAGAGAAGAAGTCACAAAAAGTGTGGAGCTTATTGATACCTGCAAAGTAATGATACCGGCTGCGGGGTCTGATGGCGGGAAAAGAATCCCGGACATCGTACTTGGCAAACCTCTGATTGCGAGTAAGCCCTCTGTCTGTACACAGTCTTACCTTTTCTTTTATGTTGACGATATGGAAAAGGCAACAAATATTGAAAAGTATCTGAAGACAAAGTTTCTGAGATTTCTGGTATCCCTCAGAAAAATGACCCAACACGCAACACGATCAACATACACCTGGGTCCCTCTCCAGAACTTCACTACCGAATCAGACATCAACTGGGATGCACCCATTCCGAAAATAGATCAGCAACTATACCAAAAATACGGCCTCAACCCGGAAGAGATTGCATTTATTGAAGGTATGATAAAGCGGATGGAATAGGGATGCGAGGTGGTTTATTGGAAATGTGTTTTGGCGTGAAACTGGACTACAGGTGTTACATAACGGCTTGGCGTTTGTGCTGCGGGGCGACCAAGCCAGAATTTAAGCAACCAGCGCTCACCCGTCAGCACGAAACGCTTGTTATAGGGTGGACTCGGAACGTGTTTTTCGTCATACCAGTTTGTAGCTACTCATCTAGTAATTTGGCGAGTTCAAAGCTCATGGTTTTATTCAATACACCGAAGTGCCCTACGTATAAAATTTTGATTAGTGATATTAAAGTCTGATTGCCTGTAATGATTTTCAAATCTTATCTTAGCAATAGAATAACGCCTCAGTTTTTGCAAATCAGGCTTACTTAATTCAAAGTTTGCATGGACATGTACGTAAAGTGTTTCATTTGGACCAGCAGTACGCAGAGCCTCAACCCTGTAGGTGCCTATATGAACACCGTCTCCAGATCTTGGATCAGATGCACTTACAGGTTGTCCCCGGTAGTCTATTTTAATCACATCTTCATTTTCGAGTAACAGCCACAGAGACGCTCTGCCATCAATTTGCGGAAGATTGGCTTCTCTGCGGGCTCGAATGTCAGGCGCAATGTTTTTACTATATCTCAATGTAACATATTCATTTTGATTCACTGTTGTAAATGAAAGGCCAAATTGATTGTTAATTGTTTGTACAGGGGTTCTTATAGTTCTGATTTTGGTAAAAGGATCCTGCGAAATACTCAAATTCTGACAATCATTGGTAAGCGTATAATTTCCATAAAGATGTCCTGAAAATCCGCCCATCGTAGCTTGTTCAACCATCTCGAGACTTAGTTCGTATTCAGTGCCAATCTTTTTAAAATTCCCACGTCCTTTATTATCCCAGCCATCAACAAAATCAAACTCCAGAATTCCTTCGTTTGTTATTCTGGCTCTGGATGTCTCGCTGATAATTTGACCCGGTGGATCCCTGACAACCATGAAATCTATGAAAAGTTCATTTCCATTAGAAAAGACTTTCACCCTTGCAGCCATATATCCATGATAAAGTGTGTTTCCGTTACCGTCAACTTGATTCCAGGTCTCCTCAAGAGAATACGAACCATGAAACCCAGTTTCTTGCAGAGAATTCTTCGTAAGGTTTATATTACAAAGAAACCCAAGTAGTAGTATTGTGTTAAATACAATCATCGCCAATAATGTTTTGAATTTAGGTTATTGTAAAATTTTTTTTCTACTTTGTTTTTCTAAGATAGTCTAATACGAATTTTGCATTATTACTTACAAAGCTCACTTGTTTGTCTGTAACTTGCTCACCATGTATTGCATAATTGCAAATCGATAGAATTTCTCTAAGTATACCATGAAAATTATTGTCGATTATTTGATACTTCGTAAGATCTTGAATTAATCTCATAATTGGTTGGTGTCGCAACTGTTGGTCAAAAACATTTTCATCAAATCGGTTTTCCCATATTCGTCTTAGTTGAGTTTCAATATTATATCGAACTTTAAACATGGTCAAATTGTCCTCTGGAACATCAATTCTGCTGGTCAATTGTTGATCAATGATAACTCCGTGTTCTTGAAGTCTTGCTTTTACCATTCTATCAATTTCATCTTCAAGTTCTGGCAGTTTACTGTCAGGCGGTGGCGGTCCATATTGTCCATAAGCTTGGATTGTTTGGGTAAGAGTTTGGTTTTGGGTATTTCTTATCTCATTTTTAATGTCACCAAATTTTATTTTAATGTCCGTCTTCAAGTCCTCAATTTCCTTTTTAAGTTTGAGTCCAAAAAATTCAATCTCTGAAAAAATAGGAACTAACATTAACGCAACAAAAATCAAAAAAATAAAAACGTCCGCTGGAACAGATTTACCCATCGAGATAGCTTCAAATCTTTTAAAAAAGATTATTCCTGTCAATAGCAGAAGAATTATCCACCAAGTTATTTTAAACCAATTCGGTAATTTCATATCTATCTCGTTTAAGCTTTTTGCTATCCCACCCTATAACTACTTATTGAGCGACTGACAATATAATCCCCCAAGTCGTATAAGTAAAGAATTATCTACTTATGCGACTCACGGGTACGCATTAAGTACCTAAAAAGGCAGTTAATGACTATTCAGATCATCCAATTTTCTGAATTGTATAAGGAAATACTTATACAACTTGGGTAAAATGAGTTCAAAACTTGCTGCTGTTGCGATGCATGCCTAAACGATCCCATAAGCTCCCTTTATCTTGGCACTGCTTCAAGCCCCGGCGTGGACTCCTTTCATTTTTCTTGCAAATCTTTGTTCATTAGGTCCATCGACTCTGTTTCCGGGTTTTCATCATAATGCCTGAATGCAAACCCGTGTATAGCTTGTGCCTGAATGGAGGCTTTGATTTGCAAGCCCGCATCCATCCTCTTTGTCTGCCGGGTCAATCGATTGGTGGTTTCCTGTCCAACGCGGGTACAGGTTCGGAGTTGACTCAATCGGGAAGGGTTACAGGGCGCGGGGCTAGATCGGTAATATTTGCTACGAACTCTTCATCCTTATCATTAGATATTATCCACTTAGTAATTAGTTAAACTGCCCTATAAACCGGATAAATCAACCAGCCAATAGCGCAGATGCAATTAATGTTGCAATCAAAAAAGCCATAGCAATAAGTATTTTAAGCTCGAACTCTTTTGATATTTTTTTTACAACTTTATAAACTTTTCCATCCCGAACCTTGACTTGATATTTATCTTCATTTACTTCTACCAAATAAACTCCTTCACCCACACCAACAACTTCATCCCCGGACTGCGGAGCTTTATACCGCTGCCATATTTTGATATTTGCATATTCAATGAGTTTTTCAGGCTTTCAGGTTCGACCTTTTTTCACACTGTATCTAACAGTGCCGTTTTGCTCTAAATAAACTCCATCAGCAAGAGTTCCATCACCAGCTGTTATTTGAAAATCTCCAAAGGAACCATTTGCTCTTTCAAGATAGGCTTCTCTACCATCCGACAGCTTAATTAAATGCATGTTATTTTGAGTAATATACTTATTCCTCAGATACAGCTTAGCATCGGTATCAGGCACCTTGTTCTCATTGCACAGCAGAAGGTAGTCATTACCGGAATCCGTTTTGCGCCCATCTATTTTAAGAGCGAGCACCGCCTGATCAAGAAACTAGTGCCGGAACAGCTTTTTGCTGTTCCCATAATCAATAATCAGCGCCTTGGCCTCCGGCAGGTACTCCCATTTACCGTCAATGACATCACCTTCATTCGAAAGGTGTACCCGCCCATCCCGCCGGAATATCAGCTTTTGAAACGGTGCATTCTTGTCATGTGAAACAACCCAGGGCTTATCAACCAAAAACGAAGCATGATCAAGCTCTGCACTATATTTTTTTAGGCGGGGTAAGAGATCGCGGAGATGGTGGGTCATCAATTCTATAACTGAATAATTGGATTGAATTAGTTAATGCAGTAAATTAAGTGTTTTCAATATAAAAGATTATTTTGAAAGACTATCTAACGTATTATTAATTAATTGAAATTAATTGAGTCATGAAACTCTTATTTTATGCAAAAGCGATTCTTCTCTGTTTGATACTTGTGGGCTGTGCATCAACAAGTTCTATCCCGGCAGATAAGGTAACAGAAGTCAGAATAACAAAATCCGATTTTAGCCCTGTCTACACTACAATTGAGTTGGACAATGACATATTGATTAAAGTTCAGCCTGTTGACCCATCATTCTTAAATAGGCTTACTTATATAGCTGCTATTGAAACAGGTGATACTGAAACACTATTTGTTCTCAACCTTTCGAATATGATTAATAACGAAACTCTTTCCCGGAGAGAACAGGAGTCTATAGATCGGCTAATTCGCGTTTCAGATAGTATTCAGAATCAATATTCAAGTTTATTTGATAGCCAATTATTGAATGGTATTGTCGAAGCTCATGCACAACAACTTAGTTTCCCATCTCAATCAAACACTCGGAGCACAAGAACGAACAATGAGTTTCCTGCTACTTATAATCCTTTTTTTGTCAATAGCAGATTTCTGACAACTATACAACTTAGCTTTATAAATAACGGAAATACGACAAAGCGATTTAACAGTGAAGACTTTTCAGTTATATATGGCAACAACTTCTTTAAACCTCATACTCATGAGTATTTTGAGACAAGATTAAATAATCTTAGGCAAATTGATAATGTCTATAATTTCAATATGCCCGAACAAATACTTTTAGGACCAGGTCAGCAAATTACGCGCTACATAGGTGTTCAGCCTATTTCAGGGCAAACAAAAGAATTTTCTGTACAATTTTCGACTAATGATGATTTTCACAATGCAGCTTTTGAAATTAGTAGAGAATCAGAATTAACTCAGATTGTTGAAAAAGGTTTTCGAGTAGACAACAATGTTTTTGGCACAAACTACATATTTTATTCTATTATTATAAACAACGAAAACGTAATTCCAGTTGAGAGTTCTATTTTCCATGTCTTTGAAAATAATTTAATAGATGACACTTATTTATGCAATATCTTCCACAGAAGACCCGGAGCAACACTATCCAGAGACAGATTAACAATTGTTTCTTGCAGACGAATTGATCTCACGGAATACAGAAATAGACCAATACCACTTCGACAGTAAAGACTATTTAGACGTTAAGCCTCTCTTTTGTATTCCAAAGAGAGGCTTAATTAGCCTTGTCATTCGTATCAATTAACTCAAAAATCAACGCTGTCAAAGTCTTTACGTCACTTTCAATGGTTCCTTGCATATAGCGTTCGTAAACACTTTTGTTATCTGCCGGGTTAAGGTTCAGTGACAAGCCTTTTTCTAAAGCCAATAGTCTGGAAAGTTCTCTTTGAGCTCGTCCGTTTCCGTCTCTAAATGGGTGTAAATAGTTAACGGTATCTAAGATTTCCGCCAATTTTTCGCAAATTAGTTTTTTGTTGTCTTTCGGAATTTTCCTGAACTCAGCAATTAATTGGTCAATATATCTGAAAGCGTTGTCAAAGTGTGAAGTCGGGAAGAACTGTTTGCCGTCTTTACTGATTTCAACGGTACGTTTTTTCCCAGCCCAAATATATATGTCCTGGAATAAATGTTTGTGAATCTGAAAAAGGCTGTCAACACCTTTGATTTTAATGGGGTTTTCATACAGCTCTTGAAGGCGTTTTGTTACCACACTACTTTCAACAAAGAGCAATGTCTCAGGGTCTGTGATATCCAATAAATTTCTTAAAAGTCCTGTATCAGGATCAGTGTAGCTAAAGTCAGGGTCTATATATCTGTAAGCATCAGACATAAGCTTTTTCCTGGGCGAATGCCACAAGTTCAGCTAAGGTTATTTTCCCTGTCACATAGTCCCTTATGATTTCAATTCCTTTTGGAGTAGGTTTAAACCCTTCAAACATATTACTTCCCAAAGCGCTTGCTGTACTTTCAAGCGTTTTAAGGTCCGAAAACTTAACGCCCATTATGGTCAGATTTTCCCGGTCTATTTCTATCGTATTAAACATATTTTGTGTTTTAATTCTTTTGAGTTTACAAAAAATACAGATCCATTCGTTTGCTTTCAGACGCAATAAAATTATGTATCTCAACTTTTAGTTCACAAAAAATGCGTTTTACAAGCGAGCATAGAGGTATATGCGAACCATTGTTGTTGAATATACATGATGGTGTTTTTAAACCGAAACTTGATTTTTTCAGCAATACCATGATATTAAGGAACTAATAAAAAACCAAGTCAGGTCGCTCAGACAAAGAAATATCTGCTTAAGCGGGGCACAGGTACGCATTATGTACCTGAAAAGGGTGCTTAAAAGCGTGTTCGTTTTTGGGGTTGTGCTTCGTCGAATATGGAGAAACTTATACAACTTCGGTTAAATACGTTTGCAAGCTTGCTACCTTGTTCAATTACATCCTTAAAGAACCCTATAATCCCCAAAAACACCGCACTGCCCCAATCCCCGCCGTGCTCTCGTTTCATTTTTCCTACAAGTCCTTGTTCAATAGGTCCATTGCCTCTGTTTCCGGGTTTTCCATATACTGCCGTAAAGTAAATTCGGGTGCAGCTTGTACCGGAATGCAGGCTTTGGTTTGCAGGCCCGCATCCCACCTCCCTTTCTTCAGGCCAACCGTTTGTTAATCGCCCTTTTATCGCGAGTGCGGGTTGTTCTTCTAAAGGAGCAAACAATTAAGCCGCGAGTGCACGGGGTCAAAAAAGCTTTGGCAACTCAGCGGCGCGGCAGCGTATTTGAGTGTAAGCAACCAAACAGCACACTTTAGCATTTAAAATTTAGGTACCAATACTTCACCACCCGAGGCAAGGGTTCTTATCAATTGCGTTAGCTGATTGCCATTAGGAAGTGATACATACACATGTGGAAAGGTTTCCTGCTCGTATTTCCCCCTTTTGTATGACAGCCTGCCATCGGGAGCGTAAAGCACATTAGAATGATAGACGAAGTCGCGTAAGAACCTGTTTACGCGCTGATTATTTACATCAACCAATACCCGGTAGCTGCTGTTATCGCTGATAAATCCAAAATTATGCACATTCAGATAATCCCCGTTGGGGTACACGGATACCGAGCGGTCATGCACTGGCAAAGGGCCAATGATTCCGGGAAAACTGCCATGATCATCCGGCTCAAAAACCCTTCCCTTAATCAACCGCGCTACATCTGAGCCGTCCGGAGAAATTGAAGACAGATAAAAGCGTTCATCAAAAATTTCCACAAAAAACAAGCGGTTGCCTTTCCCTGACCATTTAAGATTGCTGAAAAGCAGTAATCCATCTGTAATGGTAGTCACAGCACCCGTTGAAACATCAACAATATTTCCAAGCGCTGAATCTCCAACATCAAAAGACTGATATTCCATAAAACTAATATGGGTTCCGTCAGACGACCATTCCGGATATAAAATGGAGGATTTTTCGAGAATTTCGTCTACCTGCATGGTTTCCACAGACAGAATACGCATCGTAGTTTTTTCAACTCCCGGTGCGCGGTTCGTTATAAGTAAGTTGTTCTCATTTGGTGACCATGCCATGGTAAATGAATGATAAACAATATCGTCCACATCCGTTTTCAATTCTATATTGTCCTTTAAATCATAGATTGCAATCTTTTGAACATGTTCGATTGCGCCTTCCGGCGAATTGTCTCTAAGGTACGCTATGTACCGGCCGTCATGAGACGCTTTTATCTCGTAAAAACCAAACACCGAATCCGCCAAAACCTCTCTGTTTTCAGTATCCGGCAGCTTATACCGGTAAATTTGGGCCCTGCGCGGACCAAACTCACCGAAATCCATAACGACCAAATCCCAATTCCTCAGCTCGTTTTCAACCTGATAACTATAATTACCCATCCCCGGAAAACCCATATTACTGAGAGGATTATCAGAACATCCCGCAGCGATAAGTATCGCAACTAATAAAAGACTGAAGAATTTTTTCATGGTGATAAATCCGGCTGTGGTGTATCGATGCAGGAATGAAGGGGGTTTTAGAAGCCGTAAGACGGATTGGTGTTTAGGCGGCTATAGCTATGGGAAGAATAAAAAACTCAACTTAGGGAATTAGCGGCCAAAACCAAACAACAACAAGCAGCCACTTTACGCCTGAAAAGCCATGTTATAACCACGATTTACGAACGTTTTACCCAGTAATTTGGCTTGCGCCGCAGGTGCATTATTGCCAAAATGACAATCTGATTATTATAAATTCGATATACAACGCCAAACGGGAAGCCCTTCAATAAAACCCGACGTGCGTATGCATTTAACAACGTCCCGGATTCCGGGTAAGCCGAAATTAAACTCAGCGTACTATCGATTTCATATAGAAACTTTGATCCCAAGCCATGATCTTTCTGCTCATAATAGGCGACACTTTCGAACATTTCTTTCTGTGCAGCCGGTTGAAATGTTACCCGCATTTAAGATAAAAGGCTTCGGGCTTTAGCCATGACTTCTGTGGCAGGAATTAATTCGACTTCCCCTGATTCAAATTCACTATTACGACGTTCAATCTCCTGTAGCCATGCCTGCTCCACACCGATTTCCTTGCGCTTTTCTAAACTGTCAAGAAGTCTTGATGCAAGTCGAGCACGCTGCTTGTCACTAAGTCTTAGCGCCGAGGTTTCGATTTCTTTAAATGTGTTTGCCATAAGTGATATTTAAGGTCTGTTAGTAATCTATCAAAAAGCGGACATATTTGGAAGTCAGACTTTAGTGCTTGAAATTACAAGAATTGTGAATGCAGAAAGTACACTGCCTAAAAATTCCGCTTATATGAACCCTTCAAGGCCAATTCCACAGGTATCTTGACCATCGCTATAAATGTGGGCTTCGTATATATAACGGTTTTGCAAATAAGCGTGGCTAAGACCCTGAACATAAGCAACTCACCGCAAACACGTCCGCTTGATTTGCTTTGTTAGCACACGGGACTGTCGATTATGACAGAGAGGAAGGCTTTTTCGTAGTGATTTCCCCGTTGGGAAGCTGATAATAAATTTTGCCGTTCTTGGAATAGACATTGGGAAGACCCATCTTCCTGTTTTCTTCCTGGGCTTTTCTCACACCACGATTACCCAAGCGGGTAAGCTCAGCTGCAAAATCTTTGGTATGTATATTATTTTTGCTCATGCTTTTCTTTTAGATTTTTAAACGTCGATCCCTTTTTTGTCAGCGGAAAAATAGCAATGTGCTATGAGACCGGTTCGCAATGCCATGACTCAAAGGCAATTTCATTCAGCTGCTTTTTAGCCGTTTTTACCCCTTCAAGATATTCTTCTAAACTTGAATATTCGGGCACGTAGTCTTTTTTCATATCAAAAGTAAACGAATAGTGACCAGCCGTTTTCGGGGGATAGTACTTTTGAGCAGTCTTGTTGTTAAGCGGAAAATTCCAGGCAAAAGGCTGCTGTTGATAAAATGCCGTAAGTTCCTGATCCGGTATTCGTCCCCCCTCTTTGACATATTTTTTCCAGGGATTTTCCAAATGTGTTGTTTTTGATAGTTCTATAGCTGATAACACGGCATAACTTTCCAGGATAAAATGAATTTCCGCTGCAGGCTTAGCGCTGATGAAATCCATATCAGTAATCGGTTCCCGGCCGAAATGCTTGTATTTGTAGTAAATATCCGGCTCAACAGGTCCGTGTTGCCAGGCTTCAAAATTGGCTTCAAATGATTTTTTACCCGCGACCAACTGCCAAACATAGCAATAGTAGAGCAGCTTTTGAAGCTTCATTGGCGTTGTGCCTTCGTAATGTTGCACGATGTAAATTGAAAGCGTGAATTTATCCATTACATAACCGGGTTAGATCCTAACATGTAAGCAAAATAAGATATATAGGGCTGATTTCATATCTGCACTACCATATCCTTACGAACCTGTCCGCCCAACGGGCCGTTTCGGGTTACGGAATCTCGTCTGACACCCAATTTTTCCTGTTTGTTTTAACACTTGTGCCTAAATGGTGCCGGCTTTAGTCTGTAAGCCCGCTTCATTATCCTTCCTGTGTTGCACTTTTCGCACACACGCCCCAATGAATTAGAACTGCGAAATGAAGATGAGAGCCAAACCCGAACCCTCCAAAGGTTTCAGAACCTTTGGAGGGTTGGTGGGGGAAATCGTTTGAATTCGTTGAAGTCCGTCCATTACGGGTTCTGCCAGGGGAGGAAAGCGAAAATTACAAGTGAGCCTATAATCGAAAGGAGACAGATTTCTCCGGAATATCAATTGCATTCATGATTATCCTGTTCTAATATTTTTCGGGCACGATTAAAAAAATGCTGAATCTTCATCAATTCCATATACCAGAATATTCGTATCAATCAAAACTTTACTCATAGGCTAATGCGCGTATGTTTTTTCTATCAAGTTTTCCTTCTAATTTTAAAGAAAGAATCTTTCCGGAAGACATCTTCGCTTTTTTTAAGGAAGTAAGGTATTGATATACTTTTTCAAGCTCATCTTCGGAAAGCTTATCTATATCTTTTTTAACTTTTTCTTTAGTGATCATAGATTCAATGCATTAGATTAATCTGTCAGTTTAGCTTATTTAGTGAGGGAACCATTGTCATAAATGAACGCTATTTAAGGTTAGATAACAGATCATTGAGTCTGCCACAATATACTTTCTTCGGTCAACTATGCAAAACAACACCTGCATAATGCCCCCAATCCCCTAACCGCGCTCTTCAACCATCATCGCTACCGGGTAATGGTCGCTGTAACCGGTTTGGGGATTATACACGCCTGAAGCAGGTCTGCCGAAGCGGATGGGGTCGGGGTACATGCCGCCGCTTACCATTTCGGGGAATTTTTCGACCCGCGCATAGCTGCCGTCGCTGAAGGTGCTCAGGCGTATCGGGGCGTTGGCGAGCAGCATGCCGCGCGATACCAGCAGCTGATCTAACACCACCGGGAAGTTGTTGAAGTAAAAGGTGCCGTCTGCCGCGCCGAGCACCGGCCACATCAGGTTGTAGAGGCGCGGAATGCGGGCGTTTCGCACGCGGGTCAATGAGTTGGAGGACAGCGCGTAGTCGGTCAGCGCGCGGTTAAACGGCTCATCGTTGAAATCCCCCATCACGATGACCGGAATATTGGGGGTGCGGATCTCAAATATGCGTTCCATCCAGTAGCTGAGCGTTTCGGCGGCCATAATGCGGTACGGTTCTGAACCATACTCCCCGCCCCGGCGCGAAGGCCAATGATTGCCGATCACAAGCAGCGGATGATTGCCCGGCTTGGTCTTCAGGTTAATCTGAAGCAGGTCGCGGGTTGCGCTGCGCTTGAGCACTTCGAAATGGAAGAGGCCTTCAAACGTAAACAGATCAGCGTCATAAATGAAGGCTACATCAATGCCGCGGTTGTCATTGCCGGGATGATGGGCGGCCGTGTACTGCCGGCCCGCGGCCCTGAGCTTGCCGATCAGCTTATCAATCACGGCCTTGCTCTCCACTTCGCACAGGCCGATGAGGTCAGGACCAGCGCTGCCGTTCATTTTCAGGATGATGTGCGCGAGCTGATTCAGCTTTTGGTCGAGTACGGCTTCCGTCCAGCCTTCGAGTACGCGCCGCAGCCGCGACTGCAGGTAATCCGGCCGGTCCGGACAGTCTTCGGTGTCAAACAGGTTTTCAACATTCCACCAGGCGAAATAGTAGGTTTTCATAGCGGCTGTTCCTCAGCGATTGGGTAATAAGAAGGATGTTATGCCTGCGCATAATAAGCTGCAATATAGGGATTTAGATACCCATCCTAACGATACGTTCCAACGGCGTCTCAAAAAATGCTATCTTCTGCCCTTCAAAACATCTGAGGACAAAATGTGCACGATAGGCGTGCAAATCAAAGCGTGTTATGAGTACATCCCTTGAAGAGCTTCGCAAAAGGCTCGATACCATTGACGAATCCGTCCTGCGGCTGCTGGCCGAACGGCAGGACATCATCCGGCAGGTTGCCGAAACCAAGCGCAAAACCGGGGTGCCGGTGTATGTTGCCGGGCGGGAGCAGGAAAAAACCGACCGCTTTCGCGAGCAGGCCGCACAGCTCGGCATTTCCCCCGACTGGGCGGAGGATTTTTTACGCATGATGATGAGCGCCTCCCGCGCCAATCAGTCGGAAGCGACCTTCCCAAGCGCGACGCCGGAACCGAAAACTTGGCTGATTGTCGGCGGCGAAGGCGGCATGGGGCGGCTGTATGCGGAACTGATCCGGAAAAGCGGGCATCAGGTACGCACGCTCGACCGCAACGATTGGCTCAAGGCCCGCGCGCTCACCGAAGGCGCCGATGTCGTTCTCGTGACCGTGCCCATCAACCTCACCGGAGATGTCATTACGCGCATTGCCCGATTTATGTCGCCGGAGCAGCTCCTATGCGATTTCACGAGCATCAAGGCCGAGTATGTGAACCTCATGCTGCAGGCGCACGACGGACCGGTTGTCGGGCTGCACCCCATGCACGGGCCCGATGTACGGCAGGTTTCGCGTCAGCTGATGGTCGTCTGCGAGGGACGTCAGCCGGAAGCCGCGGAATGGCTCATCCGGCAGTTTGAGCTTTGGGGCATGCGCATCAAGCGGGCCGACGCGGACATGCACGACCGCGCCATGCATTTGGTGCAGGGCCTGCGGCACTTTGTTGCCTTGCTGCATGCTTCCTTCATGAACCGCCTCGACCTGCGTCCGGAAGACATGCTTGACTACAGCAGCCCCATCTACCGGGCCGAGCTGATGATGACCGGCCGCATTTTCGCACAGGATGCACGCCTCTATGCCGATATTGTGTTTTCGGATGCCGAACGCATTCGCATGCTCACCGATTTCCTCGGTCATCACACGGCCCTCGCCGAAATGGTGCGCACAGGCGACAAGGAACGGTTTATTCGTGAGTTCGAAACGGCAACCGATTTCTTCGGCGCATTCGGCGCGCAGGCCCTCAAAGAAAGCGGCTACCTCATAAACCGCCTCGCCGACCGCTTCGGCTAAGCCGCATTATTCACAATTAAACAGGATTAATTTCCCAAATATTAGTTTTAATTGGGCTTAACGAAAAACACTTATAGCCCAAATTTGGGTGTGGTGTAAAGGCTGCGCACCGAGCGCAGCGATTCCCGCGCAGCGAAATTTCCCCGCTGGCGGCGTTGAAGCTGAAAACTCAGCCTCAGCCCCGCTTCTTCCTCTCAATCCTCCGCTGACGCGCCCGGATTTTCGCTGCGTCCTTATCGGTGATGAGGCCCGCGAGCAGGCCTTCGGTCACGACCGGCAGGCAGCTCAGTTTGTTGCGCTCCATGAGGTCGAGCACGGCCTCGATTTCCATACTTGCCGAAATCGTGAGCGGATCGGGCTGCATTACATCGGCAGCAGTCGCATAGGGCTGATCGGGATGAGCGTGAAACCAGGCCGTGAGTCCGGCCTTGGTGATGAGGCCGAGCAGGCGGCCCTCGTTGTCCTCAACCGGCAGATGACGAATGTTGCGCCAGTCCATGATGCGCAGCACCATATCCGCCAGATCGTGTTCCTGCACGGTGATGAGGTCGGTCGTCATCGCATTGCCGGCGATTTCATACCGCATGCGGATGCCTTCCAGCTCCTCGGTTTTGGCCGGCTCCCAGCGGCTAACGACCTTGCCGGATTGCTGCCGTTTGTGCAGGATGGCCGTGAGCGCGGTACAGGCTTCGTCCCGGCTCAGGTCTTTGCGGAGGGCGCGGAACCCGTGCAGCATCCAGCGCGAGCCGGTATTGTAGTTTGCGGTGCGCTTCAGCACTATGCTCAGCCATTTAAAGCGCTCCTCTTCCGGAATGCCCGCTTTCTCCAGGCCCTCATCCGCGATGGGAATCAGCTTGTCCATGACCAGCCGCTTGGCGCCGATGTATTCGCCTTCCCACCACATGATGCTACCAATCCCCCACATGGCCGCCTTTTGAAAGTTTTCTTTGGCGTGCTCAAAGGGCATGATTTGCGCAATATCTTCGTAGCGATCCGGCATGCCGTGCATGAGTCCTGTCCAAAGGGCGAGGTTGGCGATTTCGTCCTCGGGGGTCGGACCGGAAGGGATATAGCGGTTTTCAATGCGCAGATGCGGCACGCCGCCGCCTACCCCGTAGCAGGGCCGGTTCCACTTGTACACGGTGCCGTTGTGCAGGGTGAGGGCAGGCAGTTTCGGAATGCCGCCCTCCTTCAGAATATCCAGCGAGCTCTTCTCAATATCGGTTGAAAACAAAATGGTGTGCCGGGCAATATCGCTTTTGTACACATCCGTCGGCTCCGAAATCCAGCGGTTGCCAAAGGTGACGCGTTGCTGCCGTTCGCGCATGTTGAAGCCCTTGCTCCGGGTATCGATGCTTTGCTGAAACAGCGGGATACGGGTTTCCGCCCAGAGCTGCCGCCCGATCAGCAGGGGCGAGTTCACGCAAACCGACAGCAGCGGACCCGCGATGGCCTGCGCCCAGTTGTACCGCGCCACGAAATCCGCCGGATCAACCTGATAGTGCATCTGAAAGCTTGTGTTGCAGGCCTCAAACAGAATGTTGCGGTGCTTGATGATGAGTTCATCCACGCCTGAAAGGTTCAGCTCAAAATCCCCGCCACGCAGTTTTTTGAGCATGGCATCGAGGGTGCGGTAGCGCTCCCGGGGCGTGAGGTAATCAATCTGCACACAGCGGTAATCAATGGAGGGCAGGATGCCGGCAAGCACCACCTTTTCGCCGTGCAGCGCCGCCGCCCGCTCCGCTTTCCCCAGCAGCTCGCGCAGCTGTGCCGCCATATCGTTAAGCGTACCGGCCCGGAGCTCCATCGGATCCAGATTGATTTCAAGGTTGTAGCGGGCGAGCTCGGTCGTGAAATGGGGATCATCGATGGATTGCAGCACCCGCAGGTTGTTGCGGGAGGGCTTGTAGAAACTGTTAACCAGACAGAACTCCTGTTCCGCCCCGAGACGTGTGATGCCGCTTTCAATCATCCCGGCATCGAGCATGTGCTGCAGGGCCTGCACGTCATCAATCAGATGGCGCAGAAAAACTTTCCGGGCTTCCGGGTCTGTTGCGATTGAAATACTCTGAATCCCCATGATATGCCCTCCGCAGGCCTTCGTTTACAGGTGTAATTGGTTAGCGCGCTTTTTTGGTTACAAGAGCCACATATTTTAATAACGGAATTATGAAGGAAAAATAAAACAGCCGCATGCCTGCAAAGGGTTGTTTTCTGAAGCGCATGTGCTGAACAGTTTCCCTCAAGCAAACAGCCAGTAGCAAACCGCAACGGAGGCAATCACGCCTGCGAAATCGGCGATGAGGCCGGCCTGCACCGCATAGCGCACCTTACGGATGCCCACGGCGCCGAAGTACACGGCAAGCACGTAAAAGGTCGTCTCGGTTGAGCCGAACATGGTTCCGGCGACCTTCACCACGAAGGAATCTTCCCCGTAGGCCGCAATGAGATCGGCCATCACGCCTACCGAGCCGCTGCCGGTAAGCGGACGCATAATCGCCATTGGCAGCACCTCCGCCGGAAAGCCAACCAGCGCCAGCACCGGATCAAGCAGATGGATGAGCATTTCCATCGCGCCGCTCGCCCGGAACATGCCAATGGCAAACAAAATGGCAACGAGATACGGAATGATGCGCACCCCAATCTGAAATCCTTCCTTGGCGCCATCCACAAAAACTTCATAGACCTGCACTTTTTTGATCAGGCCGTACAGCGGAATGGCTACGATGATGAGGGGTAAAACAAGAATACTGAGAATCTGCATGGGTTCTTTTTTTCGGGTGAGGCGGGTGGAAATCAGGATTGGGTTGGCGCAGGGGCAGGTGCAGCTTTGTCGGGCTGTACCGCCGGCGGTTCTGGAAACTTGCGGGCGTAGTAGGAGGCCGCCGTAACGCCCACAACCAGCGAAATCGCCGTCGTGATGAGGATGCTGTAAAACAGCTCTGCGACGCCTACGCCCAGGAGCGCAATCAGCGTAACCGGGGGCACGAGCTGCACGCTCGCGGTATTCATCGTCAGGAACATACACATCGCATTGGTCGCGCTTTCCTTATCGGGGTTCAGTTTCTGAAGCTCTTCCATTGCTTTAATCCCCAGCGGGGTTGCCGCGTTGCCCAGCCCCAGCATATTGGCCGAAAGGTTCAGGCTGATGGCGCCCAGTGCCGGGTGATCTTTGGGCACGTTCGGGAACAGGAAACCCAGTACCGGATTGACCACTTTCACCAGTTTATAAATGAGGCCGCTCTCTTCGGCAATTTTCATCAGTCCCAGCCAGAGAGCCATGATGCCGATCAGCCCGATGGCCAGGGTAACGGCAAACTCCGCCATGTCGAAGGCCGCCTGCGTGATGCTGCGCATTTTAACCAGATGCACTTCGGGCAGGGTGATCACCGCGGTAGCCGCCGCAGCGCCCGCTTCCTTTTCGTGGGTAAGCACCAGCGCCCGAAGCTGCGTGAGGTCGCGCGCGTCCTGATGCTCCGCTACGTGACGCCAGTGTTCCGGCAGGCTTTCCGTCACCGGTATGATGAGCTCGGCCTTATCTTCTCCGGGAAACCATTCTGCCCGATAGACTTCCCCGGAGGCGTCAGGCCCTTCCGTGATGCGGAACTGCACCGAAGCCCGCCGCTGCAGGTCGGTGTTTTCGGGGATGACGAGCGCGACGCCGATCTCGGCCCCGTTTTGGAATTCATCGGTAACATAGTCCCGAAGATCGGAAGTGACCGCAAAAAGCAGGCTAAAAATGATGAGCCCGGCCCAGATGTAATTCAGCATGAAAGAATCGACTTTTGGATGGTAGTAAGCTGTGGTGATCTGCGCAATTATGATACAGAACCCACAGCCATTGCCCAAGACCAAAAGTCAGCTTCGGCATCTGAATATGTGCACTTCCCCCAAATTTCTCTTCGCTGCCAGGCCGGATAAATAAAAAAAGCGCCATGCCCGGGGGGCCTTTACCCGGGGCATGACGCTTCAAATTTGGTGCGAGCTGTGAAAAAGCCGTCTGAAATTAGGCCGAATGCTTCATCATACGGGTTAACCCGCATTATACACCAAGAAATTTTCTTGCGGGGGAGTCGCTTCGCTCGGTGCGCAGTATTTACACTACACCCGATTTGGATTACCGATGTTTTCGCTAAGACAACTGACGCTTAGCAAATAAATACTGTTTAATTGTGAATAATGCGGGTTAAAAGGTAGCCGTAAGACCTATACTCAGCGCATGTTGCGTTTGCTTAAGGCCGATATTATTCCTGCGCTCATACGTCAGGTAGTGAAAATCATAGTTCAGATTCAGGGCCATGCTGTCGCTGAGCCTGTAGGCTGCGCCGGGGGTTATCCGAATAGAAAAGTGATCTTCCGCGCTAACAACGGACGTTCCGGTCACCGTGCGGAGCGAGGCGTCCCAGCGCCCTTCTGTTTCAATGCCCAGGTTTAGACCGATCACCGCTTTACCAGGGTTATCGCTGACATCCAGCTTGGTACGCACGACCGGGATGTCTGCGAGATCGAGCTCAAAATCAAGCTCAGAGCGGATACTGCCAAACCGGAAGGCCACCGACGGCTCCGCGTAGTACCGGACGCCCCCGCGCATTTCAGATTCCCAAACACGGTACAAAACCCCGACATCAACGGAGAGCGAGCTGCCGCTTGCTAAAATGCCGGCCGAAACGGGGGTGCCGGCAGGTACAGGCACCGGAGGGTTGAACTGTGTATTGATAACATTTGCCAAAACCGGCGGCAGCGGATAATTACGGGCTGTACGGGAGTCTTCGGCGTAGGTAAAGCTCAAATCCACAAAATAGCCCCAGTCGTTTCTGCGGCCCTCCAGCCGAAAACCGCCGGAAAACGCCTGATCCAGCGAGAGAAAATCTCCAAGTCCAAGGTCAAAAGTCTCGGTGATATTCAGGACCGTCACTTCCGACTCCATGCTGAACGGAATGTGGAGGTTAGGGGAAACGGTAAACTGCCAGGTGCCGGCATGTTGTGCGCGGGCCGTGTGTGTAAATGCTGCGCTTAAGCATAGCAGGAATAAGGTGACTGAAGCAAGGCGGGTAAATAGTTTTTTCATGTGAAGCGTCTGTTAGATGATCATTGGTAAGAGGTCAAATATAAACTGATGTTTGGGAATAAACCGAAGAAAAAACAGTTCCTATCATTCCCCCTGATTCTGTAGTTCCTGCCCTTATCGTCCTGATGGATATCGGCTGACTCTGAAGACAGATTCTGCCTGATCTCACAACATCACGCTTCAAAAATAACCACTATTTCCGCGGCACGGCCTTCCCCAATACCCGCGACGGCCCAGTTGAAGACATTGTTGGCCGCGTGCAGCACGCGCTCGGTCGTGCCGGCCCGCATCATGGTGAGGGCCAGCTCGGTGCCCGGAAAGTAGCGGTCGCCCCAGCTGTTGATATCCGTGGGCCGGTAGTAGATGTCAAAGACAAGGGTGCCGTTTTCCACCGTTCGGGTGAAGTCGGCTTTGTAGGTTTCATCACGCAGCGGGTTCGGGCTTTCGGAAGCCTGTTCCGGTAAAATGGCGAAATGGTAGCCCGGACCTTCAAAACCCGTTGCATTCGGCCCGTGCAGACCGGTTTGTCTCGGACCGCCGCCCAGCAGCGTAAACGCCTGACCTTCTTCGGAAGCAGGCAAATGCCTGAATTCAAGTCTCAAAAATGCCATGCCTTCCGGCAGCTCTTCCCCGGAAAGCGTTCGCGTCTACAGCACATCATCCTGAAAAGATTCCCCAAGAAAAACAAGCCCCGTGCTTCGGATGTCCACATCCGGCGCCCGAGCCGGTAAAAAGCGCATCCCCAAAAACAGCAGCGCACAGGCCGCGACCACAATTGAAATAAAGTACCCTCTAATCAAATTTTCGGCTTTACCGACAAGTTGGATTCAAATTGGTTTTTCACCTTTTCCGAAAATAGCAAAAGAACGCCCGCGAAACTGCCTAATAAAAACAAGGCGGCTGCCCCAAAACCGGATCAGCCGCCTTGCGGAACAGATGACATCAGCCTGAGAGGCTGTTTACTGCGAATCAGGCTTCCAGATCAAAGCGATCAGCATTCATCACCTTAACCCAGGCTTTGATGAAGTCCGATACGAATTTCTCTTTGTTGTCATCCTGCGCATAAAACTCGGCATAGGCGCGGAGGATGGAGTTGGAGCCAAACACCAGATCGGCCCGGGTAGCGGTCCATTTGGTTTCGTTGGTTTTGCGGTCGAGTACGAGGTACAGGTTCTCGCCATGCGGGCGCCAGTTGTACTTCATATCCGTGAGGTTCACGAAGAAGTCGTTGGTGAGCAGCCCTTCGTTGTCGGTGAAAACGCCGTGCTTGGTTCCGCCGTAGTTGGTGCCGAGCACGCGCATGCCGCCCACGAGTACCGTCATTTCAGCAGCGGTGAGGCCTAGCAGCTGTGCTTTGTCGAGCAGCAGTTCTTCGGTTTTGGCAGCGTAGATTTTCTTCTGCCAGTTTCTGAATCCGTCATGCACCGGCTCCAGGTATTCGAAGGACTCTTCATCCGTCATTTCAGCAGTCGCGTCGCCGCGACCCGGCATGAAGGGCACCGTCACATCAAAACCGGCGTCGCGCGCGGCTTTTTCCACTGCAGCGGATCCGCCCAGCACGATTAGGTCGGCTATGCTCACTTTCTTGTCGAGGCTGGCCTGCACCTGTTCGAGTGTGGAAAGTACTTTTTTGAGACGCTCAGGCTCGTTGCCTTCCCAGTCAATTTGCGGGGCAAGACGAATTCTTGCGCCGTTGGCACCGCCCCGGTAGTCAGAACCGCGGTAAGTTCTCGCGCTGTCCCAGGCGGTCGTGATGAGCTCGGTCTGGCTTAGGCCGCAGTTGAGCAGCGTATTCTTCAGGGTTTCGATCTCGGAATTGGTCAGGGTGTAATCCACCGCAGGGATGGGATCCTGCCAGATGAGGTCTTCCTGCGGCACATCGGGGCCGAGGTAGCGGCTCTTCGGACCAAGATCACGGTGCGTGAGCTTGAACCAGGCGCGGGCAAAAACATCTTCGAAATACGCGGGATCTTTGTAGAAGCGCTCGGAAATCTCTCTGTAGGCCGGATCCATTTTCATGGCCATGTCGGCGTCAGTCATGATAGGATTTCTGCGGACCCCCTTGATGTGCGCGTCAAAAGGTTTGTCTTCTTCCTTACAGTTGATGGGCTCCCACTGCCACGCACCGGCCGGGCTCTTGGTCAGCTCCCACTCATAGTTGAGCAGCAGGTGGAAATAGGTGTGATTCCAGCGGTCCGGGGTTGTCGTCCATGCGCCTTCGATACCGCTTGTCATGGTATCTTCGGCATTGCCTTTACCCATGGGATTCAACCAGCCAAAACCTTGCATTTCAACATCGGCACCTTCAGTATTGGCACCCAGCAGCTCTTCTCTGCCGTTTCCGTGCGTTTTCCCGACGGTATGACCACCAGCCGTAAGGGCCACTGTTTCTTCGTCGTTCATGGCCATGCGCTTGAAGGTCGTGCGGACATCCTGTGCCGTTCTGAGCGGATCAGGGTTGCCGTCAACGCCTTCCGGATTCACGTAAATCAAACCCATCTGAACGGCAGCAAGCGGGTTCTCGAGGGAGTCACTCTCAGCTGGATTGCTGTAGCGTGATTTGCCCAGCCATTCTCTTTCAGAGCCCCAGTTGATGTCCTTTTCAGGGTGCCAGATGTCTTCGCGGCCACCGGCAAACCCGAATGTTTTGAAGCCCATGGACTCATACGCCATGTTTCCGGCCAGGATGAAAAGGTCTGCCCAGGAAAGCTTGTTGCCGTACTTCTTCTTGATAGGCCACAGCAGGCGGCGTGCCTTGTCGAGGTTCACGTTATCGGGCCAGCTGTTGAGCGGGGCAAAGCGCTGCGCTCCGGTACTGCCACCGCCGCGACCATCGGCCACGCGATAGGTACCGGCAGCATGCCAGGCCATGCGGATCATCAGGCCGCCGTAATGCCCCCAGTCAGCAGGCCACCAGTCCTGACTGTCCGTCATCAGGTTTTTGAGGTCCGTTTTAACCGCTTCCAGGTCAAGCTGTTTGAAGGCTTCTTTATAGTTGAAATCCGGATCGGTGGGCTTGGTTTTGGTATCGTGCTGATGCAGGATATCCAGGTTAAGGGCATTGGGCCACCAGTCGGTTACCGTGTTTTGGGCTGCGGTATTTGCCCCGTGCATAAAGGGGCACTTGCCGTTTCCATTCGCTGAGTTGCTCATAATTTTTAGTTTAATGGATGTTAGAATTCCTTTGGCTGTATCTGAAGCGGACACCGAATGGCCCGGTCTGTCAGACCGCCTTATTTTTAAAGATGAATACTTTTTTTTCAAATTTTTGGTGCTGACCGGAAGCTGATTTACCAGCTCTGCCGGTTTCATCATTTATCTATATTCAGTCTAAATATAACCTTGGCAGCACATCCCCCAAAGAAAAAATGAACGAAAACAACACATCTGAAATCCGGAAATTAAGGGGCGCAGGAACCACACATTTTATAGATTTACCGCTAAACAACTAATCGATAGCAATTCCGGATTGCACCCCTGCACGCTTCCAACCCCCAACATCCATTCGTAGCCCTCCTATAATCTTCAAAGGAAGCGGCGCTATATATGCTATCGCAGGCGTGTTAAGTGCTTGCACGGCAGAGGCCCGCTTGTAAACGCTGTGTAAACCGTCCACCGGCTTTGGAGCTGTTCGTGCCTGTTTTTTTTGGAGGAAACTCCGTGAACATCACGGTCTTTCGTGACAGATTGTGACATCCCAAATCAAAGATGAATCCCTTGCTTTTTGTCCGGCGCAGATCCGGCTTTCTCAGTAATCCAGCCGCCAGAGGATGTCAATGCCCGTGCGGAAGTCGTCGCTGCCGGTGATGATCAGCTCGAGGTTCCGGCGCAGCAGGTATTCGATGATGACCTGACTGTTCGGGTCGCTGCCCAGTTCCTGCACGAGCGCTACGAACAGGCGGTCGGACAAAAACTTACCGGCCTTAACCCGCGTGCCGCCCCCGCTTTGGTTCGAAGTTTCGATTTCCACCACATCTACCCCAAGGCGGTCGGCGGCGAGGCTTTGCAGGCGATCGAGCAGCAGATCAAGGGCTGCGTCAGCAACCTGATCCGTCGCACTTGCCCCGCCCGATACGCCTTGTTCCCAGCTTTGAAGCGCATGGAAGGGCCGCCCGAACAGGGTGTAGCTGATGATATCCTGCAGCTCCATTTCCGGCTCACTCGAAAAACTAAACTCAGGCTGATCCACATCCCCGGTAATGCTGTAGCGAATCAGGATGTCATCTTCCCGGCGCACCCGGTAGATGAGCTGAATATCAAACTCGGGATTGTCCGCCGGACCGCTGAATACAATCTGTCCTTCTTCCAGCTCAAAACGGCGTCCCAGCGTCGTCGCCACGCCGCGGACCGTTTCGATAAGGCCGAACACTTCAAGATCGTTGAAAGGTGCTTTCACCACATCGAGGTCACCTTCCAGACCCAGTTCCAATTCCGGATTGGAGCGGTTACGGATGGAAAAACGCCGCGTTACGACCACGTTAAACTCCATTTCAAGGGCGTCAAAAAAGTCCTGTGCGAAGGTATCCGGTTCGTCTTCATCATCAAGCACAACCTGTTCCACCTGCCGCTCCCCGAAATTATCGAGATAGATGTAGCCCCGCTCTACGGTTACGCCCCCGGTGAGCACCGGCGCTTCCAGGGTGCCTTCAAGACGGGCGTTCATGGAAACAAAGGCGTCCAGATCGCGGGTGTTGTATGCCCGAAAGTTGCGCATATTCACATCCACCGAAAACACATCGGGCTGAAAGTCGGCAAGGGTTACATAGCCGGAAGCGGTTAGTGACCCCGAGCTTTCTGCCCTGAATTCCCGCACACGCAGCCGGTCCGGACTCAGCTCGGTATCGGCGGTAATGCGGCTGACCACGATGTTGTTTTCTACCAGCTGAAAGCGCCCGTCCGTAATGCGGACGGTACCGTTGGGCTCAGGCGCAGCAGCCGTTCCGGTAACGAGAATATCGGCATTCAGGCGCCCCCTGAGACCGCGAATGACTTCCGGGTCCAGAAAGTCGCTGAAGGCTGCGAGATCAAAATCGCGGGTGCGTGCTTCAATCTGAATGCCTTCATTTCCTTCCGGCTCTTCCACAGTCAAACTGCGCATATCCACATAAAACGGCACGGTTCCGCTGAATTCGGCAGCAACCTGACCCAGTGAGCGCAGCTCAGACGTCACGGCCAGCTCGGCTTTCTCATTGTTGTACTCAGCTTCCACAAAGAAATTTTCGATGGCTACCCCTGAAGCGCGGGCTTCATTCAACGCCATACGTACCGTCAGCCCCGGCGCGCCCGCTGTACCGGACAGAGCGGATTCAAGGCTGAATCTGCCGCGCAACCCGGCAAGTCCGTTGCGGTCCATAAACGTGCGGTATTTTTCAAGGTTTTGATCCGGCACAATCAGGTAGCCTTCCACAATCTCATCATAAAAACTATCCGGGAAATCTTCTTTATCGCCCAGGCGGAAGGGCAGGCTGAATTGGGCTTCCATAAGGCGGGTATCGCTAAGATCAAGCGCGCTGTTAATTTCCATGCGCTCGTTGAGAATATTCGTGCTTAGGGTGAAGCGGTCGAATGCCAGCCCGTCATAGCGAATATCTGTCACTTCGGTGTCGGCTTCGAGCTGCAGCAGCTGATCGTCAATCAGCAGGCTGACCTGACCGGAAAACATGAGGTCGGCCAGGCGTTCATCCATCAGGGCTTCCTGTACGGCGCCGAGATCGAGCCGCTCGGCCTTCAGCTCAAGCCCGGTCCGCAAGTTGGGCCCGGAAAACGCCTGAAGCGAAAGCGCGGCTCCGTTATCGGAACCCATGCGCAGCTCATCCATCCGGAACGTCTGATCCCGGCCTTCACCGCTGAGTTCAAGCCCGAATGCGGTTTCAAGCAACAGCTCGAAGCCGTCTTCAAGCAGATCCAGCCGCTCGGTACGGTACGTGATGGTATCAGCTATGCGGAACTGCCCTTCGTGGAACAGCCCGAAATCGGAGGTACGCAGGATATTGAGGCGCACATCACCGGTCGTTTCTTCGGCAGCTGCGCGGGTCGTGTTTTGCAGGGTGATATCGGCGAGCTGCATTTCATTCCAGGCCGGCTGCAAAATGCCGAGCGTCAGCTCCAGCTCCGGTTCTTCGATCAGCCTGACTTTCAGACTGCCTTCAGCTTCCTGAACCGTGAATTCATCCATACGAAACCGATCGAACAGCAAGCTTGCTTCAAAAACAGAAACACCCCCGTCAGGCCTGATGACACCCGCAATGCGGCCATTGCCCTGAAGCTCTTCCGCACCCAGAAAACCGGCAAAAGCCTGAATGTTGGAAATTTCCAGGTCGAGATCGAGACGGTTGTCGGGATCGGTGAAATCATCGAGGCGCTGTCGGGCGGTGAGGCTGCCGCTCAGGAAGCGGCTGTCAATTTCGCCATCGCGCAGGTGCAGAATGCCGTCTTCGATTTCGGCCAGAAAGTCGAAGCGGTCGAAAGGTTCACCGAGCACACGGCTGTTGCTGAGGGAGGTTTCCAGGCGCAGCACCAGCTCATCCATGCTAATGCCGCGGCCTTCGAGCTGTGCGCGACCATTCAGGAAGGTAGGCACGTCTTCAAGCTTGGCAATCACGGCGGTATCGAGTTCATCAAAGACAAGCCCAAACTGCCAGGCCGGCACCGGCTCCTGCCATTCGGTGACATCCCCATCCAGCTCAATGCGGCCGCCGGGAGACTCTACGAGCAGCCGGAGTCCGGCTTGGGTACCGGTAATGCTTGCGTTCAGGCGGATGTCGCCCAGCTGATAGTAGGTGAGCACCCGCGGCTGGTCAAGCGCCAGTGCCAGCTTCCAGGGCCGGCTACCAGGCTCGAAGCCTTCCCCCGACACAGCCAGCGTGCCGCTGATGCTGCCATCGAGTTCATCATCCTGCACAAAATAACCGGGGTTGAGTGCGCGAAAGCGGGCGTCCATCTGCCACTGCGGACGCTCTTCCCAAAGCTGTGCCAGCCGGAAATCCGCTTCTGCCCGCTGCCTGTCTTCAAAACGGAGGCTCGTGCGACCTGTGAGCACATCCCCCGATAAAGCCAGCGCCGCTTCAAAACCGCGCAGCCCGATTTGTTCGAACCGGGCTTCCGTCAGGTTGAGCCGGATGTCTGCGGTAGATGCTTCAAAGCGGGTGAGCGGGATTTCGCCGTCGATTTCAGCGGTCAGGATGCCGGCCGTTGCGTCGAGGGTGCTGTCCATGGCGAGGTCCGGGAGGTTGAGCTCGGCCAGCTCGAGGCGCAGGCTGCGGAGAAGGGGTTCCGGCTCGACGGCAAGGCGGGCGTTCAGGTCGAGACGCAGCAGACCCGGCGCATGTAGTCGGATGCCGGTCTCGAAATCGCGCAGGCTGCCGCCGGCGGCGAAGTGGAGCGAAGCCGTATCGAAAGCGGGAATTTCATCGATGTAGGCAAGCAGGTCGGCCCGGCTGATGCGGCCTGTGGTAAGTTCGGCTTCCAGATCGGTGCTTTCGGTGTCGAAAGCGGCTTCGGCTTCGAGCAGCGAGCGGCCCGTAGAGAGTACAAGCCGGTCTAAGGTGATGCGCTCATCGTCGAGACTTGCGGCGGTTTCAAAGCGGATGGGTTCCGGCAGGCGGCCTTCGCGCAGCAGCAGCGAAAGTTCGTGCAGGTCCGCACTTACGGATGCTTCGCTGTAGGTGAGCGTGGCCCGTGCCAGCAGGTCTTCGACACGCAGCCGCTCGTCGGGCAGCAGCAGCGGGGCGGTGATATCCAGGCTGGTGCGGCGCAGTTCGAAATCGGTAAGCTGTAGGGTGAAGCCAAACGGCTCGTCGCTTTCGGGCTCGTCCGGGTCAGGCTCCGGTACGAGCGTCATCAGGTTCCAGCTTGAATCGGGCAGCTGTTCGGCCCGGACATCGAGGCCGCTGAGGTGCATGCGCGGGATCTCGATGGTGCGGCGCAGCAGCGGACGCAGCTTGTAATCCACTTCAAGGGTGTCGAGACGAATGGCCGGTTCGGTTTCCCCGCTGAGCGTCAGTCGCGCCCCGTACAACCGGATGCCGCTGAGCAGGTCGCCTTCCATGCGGTCGAGCTGAAAATCTGCCCCCGTGGTCCCGCTCACGATTTCCACAGCCTGTGCGCGAATCAGCTCAAAAACCCAGTCTGATTTCAGCGCCATCCGCAGCGCTATGCCAAGCAGCAGCAGGCTCAGCAACAGAATCCAAGGCCAGCGACGCCGCTTTTTTACAGGCTTGGGCGCTTGTGTTGGTTGAGATGCGTCATTCTTCATAAAAAATAGCATTAAAAAGCCTGTCCGATACTGAAGTGCAGGGCCCAGCGGTTCACGCCGCCGCGGTCCTGACCATTGAAACGATTGAGATCTTCATCGCTGGGATTCAGCTTCCAGCCGATGTCGAGCCGGATCGGGCCGATGGGCGACATGTACCGGATGCCGCCGCCCGCGCCATACTGAAAATCGCGCGGGTCAAATTCGTTGTAGTTCAGCCAGACCTGACCGCCGTCGAGAAAGCCTGCCAGCTGCACGTTGCGCAGAAAGCCCGGCAAGCCCTGCCGTAGCTCGGTGTTGAACATCAGCACGGCCTGCCCGCCCAAGGGCAGATACTGCCGGAACTCGCCTTCGCTGTTAAACACCGGACGCTTCGGGCCCAGCTGCCGCCGCGAATAGCCGCGCACCGAGTTGGCGCCGCCCGCATAAAAGCGGATGTTGGCCGGAGTATCAAAAGGGTCGCGGGAAAGCAGCAGGCCGGAGTCGGCGCGCAGGGCGAGCTGTGTGGTGGAGCTGAAATCGATGAAGCGGCGCACATCCAGCGAAAACCGCTGGTAGGTGAGCGATCCCGTACCGAAAAGGCCGGAGAATTCCGCATTCGGGCGCACGGCCCAGCCCCGGCTGATGTCGCCCGAAGATTCGTTGTACAGGGCCGATAAACGAAGGGATGAAATATTGAACACCTGCGTGCTGTCGGTGCGCGCACGGCCGCCATCCTTGAGCCGCTCGTCGTTGCGGCTTAGCTCATAGCTCACACTCCCGACCAGAAACTGACTGAAATAATAGGTGATGTTATTGTTGATCCCGTAGCGGTAGATCAGGTAGTTATCTTCATCTTTCCGGAGCGCAAAGGGCGTGATGGCCAGGTTCGAGCGGGGGTTCACAAAACCGGGAATCAGGTATTCCAGGTTGCCCCGCTGTTCAATAAAGGAAGCCCGCGAAGATATCGTGAAGCGATGCCCGTTGCCCAGCGGGTTCCGGTGCGTCCAGGTGACCTGACCCCGCAACAGCTCTTCATTGCCAAAACCGGCCTGCACCTTAACCGACCGCAGCGCCTGTTCCCGAATCCGGATGCGGATATCGACCTCCTCGCCCGGCTCCTGATCAGGCACGCTGATGGTTACCAGTCGCATGAGCGGGTGCCGGAACAGCAGTTGCTGCGCGTCCCGCATTTTTCGCAGGCTGTACACATCCCCCGGCCGGATGGCCGACTGAAACCGGATCAGGTCTTCGGGCACGCTCAACTCGCCTTCCACAAAAATATCGCGGAAAGTCGCAATTTGTTTGGGCTCCATGATCACCCGCACATCGGCCTTGCGTCGCAGGGTGTCCACATCCGCCTCAATGCGGGTACGGGCAAAAGCGAAGCCGGAATTGCGCAGCGCCGTCAGGTAAGCCGATTCGATATCGGGATGTTTCACCGCTTCGTACCGGCGGCTGACCTGCAGCGGATTGTTGTTTTCAGCCCGCTGGAAATCACGCATTTGCCGGATTTCCTCAATTTTCTCCTCGTCCGTGTTTTCGAAAATGAGCTCAAGCGAATGCACGCGGGTCGGCTCCCCTTCATCCACAAAAAACGTAACGAGCCGCTGATGATCGCGGCGTCCTTCCTGAATATCGAAGGTCACTGCCACATCATAAAAACCCCGGCGACGGTAAAACCGCTCAATACGGATGGCGTCGCGCCGCACTTCATTCAGGGAATAATCAAACTCATCCGGCCGCCAGAACTGCATGCGCCTGAAAAAAGCCGGCGCTTCGGTAGCAATAATGTTCATCAGCACCATATCCGGAAAGGTCTCATTCCCCCTGATTCTAACCCGCCGCACCTGCGGTCTCCGGTCTGAACCGTTGTCGATGGCCGGAAACACCGACCTTTCCACAGCATAGGTTCGTTCGCCGGTAGAGAAAGATTCAGCCGCAAGTGTTTGTCCGGCATGAACAAACAAAAGAAACAGTACAGCTAAAAAAGAAGCAGTGATATGGGTACGCAAACAAAAAAAATTAACCGGGATGACCGCTCGGTGAAAATGATAGAATAGAAACGGAGATAAGGCTGAAGCTAAGGGCAACGCAGCCGGGGCACGCATAGTGGGTCTAAAATACGGCATTTACCTAAAAATTTGCGTTCCAGATTCTACACCCGCCCGAGTCACCCCCGGCACCATATCTCAGAAACAAAAAACCAGCCCTGCACCCAAGGCGGCGGCCATGTCGCAGCCTTTTTATTTTTTGGGGAAACTCCGTGGGCATCACTGTTTTTCGTGACAGCTCATAAACCCCAAATCAAAGATGAATCCCGTGGTTTTTGGGTTGGGGAAATCGGATTACACCTGCAAAACCCGAAATGACGGGATGGATGACGGAATAATCCCGTAGCCCGAATTCGAATGCCGGAACCGCACATTTGCCGGTTTTTAATCGGGGTCGCCATCATTAATTCGGGTATTTCCCGCATTGGGGGGCGACCACGAGGGGGGGCGACCACGAGGGTCGCCCCTACGAGGGGCACGGATGCCGGAATAACCCCGTACCCGAATTCCATCGCAAATGCTGGAATCAGCATTCGGGCATTTCCCGCATGCGCGATAACGAAACATCCAAATACACCGCCCGCGATGGGGGCGGGCGTTTTTTTGTTTTTGCAAATATCCCGCTGCATCCCGCGAAAGGTTTTTATTTTGGTGCCATTCACGCAACTCCCATCAACATTTTTTTGATTATGACCCGAACCGCCGAGACCCTGCCCCTGCTGTGTATTGATAAGGGCGGCACGTTTACCGATTGCCTTTTCCGGAAAAGCGGCGGTGCGTTGGTGCGCTTCAAGCTGCTGAGTTCGGGGGAGTGGCGGGTTGCGTGTACAAACGGGGCGAAGCCGGATGAGCTTGCATTGCGGCTTTCGGAAACAGAGCGTGCGCAGGTAAAGCTTGGCGGACTCCAAGGGTTTCAGGCGCGGGTCGCGGGTGACGGCGGAGATGTGCTGTGCCGGGTGACCGAAGCCTGCCCCGACACAGGCCTGCTGCGCTGTGATGCGCCGCTTCCGGCGGATGTGCGCTCAGTTTCGCTGTTCACCGGTGAAGATGCGCCGGTTGTGGCCGCGCGCCTGCTGACCGGCACGCCCGCCGGAGAGCCGCTGCCGCCCCTGCACTGGCGCCTTGCCGGAACACAGACAACAAACGCCCTGCTCGAAGGGCGTCACGCCCCGACCGCCCTGATTCTGAGCGAAGGCTTCGCCGACCTGCTCCGCATCGGCAATCAGCAGCGGCCCGATATTTTCGCCCTCAAAGTTGAACAGCCCGCGCCGCTGTACCGCGCCGTGGCGACCGTGCCGGGCCTGATCAGCGCCTCCGGCGAGGTCCTTGAAAAGCTGCAAGCCGCAGACCTTGAACCGCTGCTCGCCCGCTGGAAAGCCGATGGCATTGAAGCCGTAGCAGTGTGCCTGCGCAATGCGTGGAAAAATCCGGGGCATGAACAGCAGCTCGGGGTGCTCATCAGAGAAGCGGGCTTTGCGCACGTGGTACTTTCCAGCGAAACGGCACCGCTCATCCATTACCTCGACCGCAGCCGGACGACCCTCATCAACGCGCTGCTTTCACCTGTGCTCGCACAGTGGCGGCGTGACCTCACGCAAGCCGCGCCGGACGGCCTCCGCTACGCCATGAGCAGCGCCGGGGGCCTCCTGCCCTTCGCGACCTTCAAGCCGGTGGACAGCCTGCTGAGCGGTCCCGCAGCGGGCGTGACCGGGGCAGCAGCAAGCGGAAAAGCCGCGGGCTTCGACACCCTGCTCACCTTCGACATGGGCGGCACGAGCACGGATGTCGCGCGCATTGCCGGGCGACCGGGTCTTCGGTTCTCGCACCGTGTGGGCGATGCCGAGGTGATGGCGCCTGCCGCCGATATAGAAACGGTCGCTGCCGGGGGCGGCTCCATTTGCCGCTTCGACGGCTACCGGCTACAGGTCGGCCCCGAAAGCGCGGGTGCCGATCCGGGTCCCGCCGCCTACGGACGCGGCGGCCCGCTCACCCTCACGGATATCAACCTGCTGGCCGGACGCATCCCCGCTTCGGATTTCAGCATCCCGCTGGATCTCGCGGCATCCGAGCGGCAGTTCGAAGCGCTGCGGCGAGAGATGGCGACAAGCCCGGGCGTACTGCCGCAGCGCGAAACCCTGATTCGCGACCTGCTCGATATCGCCAACGAGCGCATGGCCGGGGCGATCCGCGCGGTGTCCGTGCAGCGCGGGTACCGGGCATCTGAGCACGCGCTGGTGTCCTTCGGGGGCGCGGGTGGTCAGCATGCCTGCGAACTGGCTGCGTTGCTGGGCATCCGGCAGGTGCTGTTTCCGGGCTTTGCCTCCGTGCTGAGCGCCTACGGACTGATGCACGCACAGCGCGAAGAAATCGCCGAACAACAGCTGCTGCTGCCGTTTGAACGCTGGGTTGCGGAGGCCGCGGACATCATCCAAACCTTGCATCAGGAACTGCGCGACCGTTTTTCGGATGATGAAAACGCGCGGACAGAACTGAGCCTGGTATTGCAGCTCCGTCTTACGGGTCAGGAGGAAAGCCTGCCGGTCACGATGCCGCTTGAGGCGTATGAAGCGGGTCGGGCACGCGAGGAATTTGCGCAGGCCTGGCTCGCGCGCTACGGCATGCCCCTTCGCGATGATGCCCAACTCGAAGCAGCTTCGGTGCGGCTTATCGCCCGACTCCCCAAAGAAACGCCTTCCGAACACATCCATCAAAACAAAACTTCGCAAAGCGGGGAGGGAGTCACAGCATATCCGCAGCGAAAGGTGCAGGTCCTCACCGGTAAACACACGCAGGCCGTGCCGCTGTTGTCGCGGGAAGCGCTCGCAGGTCGGCTGAACCCGCTGCCCGGACCCGCCCTGATTTCCGGCGGGGCGACGACAGTTTACCTTGCCCCGGGCTGGTCGGCGGTGCTCGATGCGAACGGTACCCTGATTGCAGAACGGTCAGCGGACGATACACGGCATCACGCCCCTGAGTCGGATGCCTCGCGGCTGTCGTCGGCGCGGCTGGAGCTGGCGGGGAACCGGCTGCAAAGTATCGCCAACGAAATGGGCGAGGTGCTGCAGCGCAGCTCGGTTTCGGTGAACATCCGCGAACGCCTGGATTTTTCCTGCGCGGTTTTTGATGCGTCAGGTTACCTCGTGGCGAATGCGGCGCACATCCCCGTGCACCTCGGCGCGCTCGGCCTCTGTGTGCGCGGCCTCATGGCCCGGCTGGAGATGAAGCCGGATTCGGTGTACATCACCAATCACCCGGCTTTTGGGGGCTCACACCTGCCGGATGTGACGGTGGTGAGTCCGTTTTTCGCGGAAGGCAGGCTTCAGGCGCTGGTCGCCAACCGCGCCCATCATGCGGAAATCGGGGGCACGCGTCCCGGCTCGATGTCGCCCGATGCCGCACATCTCGGCGAGGAGGGCTGTGTGATTCCGCCGCTGTGCATTGTGGAGGGAAGTCAGCCGCGCTTCGAAGCCCTGCGGGCGTGCCTGACCGATGGTCCGTGGCCGACGCGTGCCCTGCGCGAAAATCTGGGCGATATCGAATCCGCTATTGCCGCCAACCGGCGCGGACTTCAGCGGCTTGCTGACTGGACCGCGCGGCACGGCACTGAAGACCTGCGCGAGAGCATGCAGCTCATTCTCGATTACGGGGAAATCCGGACGCGCGAAATGCTCGCCAAGAGCGGACTTTCCGAAGTCCGCGCGGAGGAGCTGTTAGACGACGGCACGCCGCTTCGGGTGAAGGCCGCGCTGCGCGACGGGCTGCTGCATCTGGATTTCAGCGGCAGCGGGGCGGTACATCCCGGCAACCTGAACGCGACCCCCGCCATCGTGAGCAGCGTAGTGATGTACGTGCTGCGGGTGCTGCTGTCCGAGCCGGTGCCCCTCAATAAAGGCCTGATGCGTGCGGTGCGCCTGCACCTGCCGCCGGGCACGCTGCTGAACCCGGATTTTGGGGAAGCGCCCGAAGCCTGTCCCGCCGTGTTTGGCGGCAATACCGAGGTGAGTCAGCGCCTGACCGACACCCTGCTGAAAGCCTTCGGAAAAGCCGCCTGCTCGCAGGGCACGATGAACAACCTGCTGTTCGGCAACGCGCGCTTCGGCTTCTACGAAACCCTGGGCGGCGGCACCGGCGCGGGGGAAGGCTTCGCGGGCGCGGACGCGGTGCACCATCACATGACCAACACGCGGATCACCGACGCCGAGGTGCTCGAAAGCCGGTACCAGGTGCGGGTCACGCGGCTGGAGATCCGGCAGGACTCAGGTGGGACCGGAAAGTGGCGCGGCGGCGACGGCATGATTCGCGAGCTCGAATTTCTGGAACCGGTCAGCCTCACCCTGCTCAGCGAACACCGGAAACAGCAACCTTACGGACTTGCCGGGGGCGAAGCCGGTGCGTCGGGGCGTCAGCTCATCATCCGCGCGGATGGCAGCACGGAAACCCTCGCGGGGCAGGCTAAAGTACAGCTAAAAGCCGGTGACCGCTTCCGGATTGAAACGCCGGGCGGCGGCGGATTTGGCGCCGGATGATGGTAATTTCTGCACCACACTACCACCTGCACCACAGTTTTGTACAATGTATTTTTCCCTATCTTAAAAGCAAATAATCTATCTTTTAAGCCTAAAAGCCGATGAAACTCTCTGACTGTAGGGTTACACTAACTTATTGGGTTGCAGCAACTTGTTTGTTGTGCATATTGGCCGCCTGTAGCAGCGAGCGTAACACGAATGATCATCCTGACACAGCAGAAGCGCAGGTTATCGCGCAGCTGAACTCCATTCTCACGGCCTTCCTCGATGCTAACGATGAGGCATTTCAAAGCACGGCCTTCGATTTGGTCAGAGAAATCAGAGAAGGGCATTCGGGTAATGAGGTGATTGCCGCATACAGCTATCTGACGGAAGGTTTTTTAAATCAAGAGCTTTCAAGGTTTCCGCTTGTTTATGAGAATATGAACCAAGCCTATGAGCTTGGTATGGCTTTGCAGGTACGGGATGTTGTCATTCGTGCAGCAGCACCGCTGATTAACGCAGCCTTTGTAATTTCCCGTGAAACAGAAAGCGAACAAATTGCTGAAGAAGTGACTGCCCTTGCCGCACAGCCACCCCATGACCCCTATCTGATACACCTGGCACTTCTAAGCAACGGCTTTCACCATTTTATTTCGGAGGACTTCACCGCTGCGCTTCCACCCCTTATGCAGGCCGCTGATTTTTTTGAAAAAAACGGCGATACCCGATTATGGCTAAAAACCAACAACTCCATTGCAATGTCGCTGCAACGGGTTGGCCGGCCGCAGGAAGCCCTCGAACGATTCGAACAAAATCTTGCTGCTTATTATGCTAGCGGAAACCGGATCGCCGTGAGCAGAACGCTAAATAATCTTTCGATTTCTCTTTCATATATGGGCGAAAAGCAAAAGGCGATTGACTCACTAAAGGTCGCCCTTGAAATTAATGAGCAGGCAGGGCTTGAGTTTAATGCGCTTCAGGTACAATATAATATTGGCGCATATCTGCGCGTCTTACAACAATATGATGAGTCCGAGTATTATCTGCGTGAAAGCCTCGACCGTAGTAAACGTATGAATCTTTCAATGGGGGTGCTCTATAACAGCCTTGGCCTGGCCCGTACGCTGATTTGGCGGGATTCAACACAGGTCAACATTCCCGAGGTAAGGTCTCTGATGCGGCAAACTGCTGATTCGGCCCCGAATCTTGCCGGGACGGATCTGTACATGGACTATTCAGAGGCGATGTTCCGGCTTGAGCAGATATCCGGCAATTTTGAAGAAGCCCTGCGCTGGCACATTATCTATCAGCAGCAGTACAGCAGAATCACAAGCACGGAGCGTCAGGTAGCCATTGAAGAGCTGATGTTCGCCAACCGGCTCGAACGTTCCGAAGCCGAAATTGCGCACCTCAGCGAAGTGATTAAATTAAAAGAACGGGCACAGCGCAACCTGTTCGCAGGTTTGGGGGTGCTTGGCCTTCTGCTGCTTGGCGCCGGCGGGGCAGGCTATTATTTCAGGCAGCTCAGCAGCCGAATCAGTGCCCTCTACAATGTTCAAAAACTTCAGAATGCGGAAATTGCCAAGCAAAATGAAGAACTCAAGCGACTCACGGAAGAAAGATTCCGCCTCACCAAAGTGATTATTCATGATTTGCGTAACCCCATTGGCGCTATTGATGCAACCCTTGAAATGCTGGAGGATTACCCGAACGAAGAATTAGATCAGTTCAAAATGTTCATGCAGGTTTCTGTTGAAAAAATGAGCCATATTGTGAACGGCCTGCTAAAGGTGTATCAGGCAGAGTCTTTGGAGATAGGGGACAAGCTCAGGGAAACGGATATTAAGCCCCTGCTTGACCTTCAGGTGCAGGAATTTTCCATTCTCGCCGCACATAAGCAACAAAAGCTGATTGCAGAAATTGAACCGCTCCGTGCGGTAAGCCATGCCGACACCCTGAACACCATTGTTTCCAACCTGCTTTCAAATGCCATCAAGTACACCCCACACGGGAAATCGGTCCTGCTGCGCGCGCAGCCTGCGCCCGGCGGTTGGCAGCTGACGGTGAGAGATCAGGGACCCGGTTTCCGGGAAGCGGACAAAGAAAAAATGTTCACCCTCTTCGGACGCCTCTCCGGCAGACCGACCGGAGACGAAGAAAGCACCGGCATTGGCCTCTATGCTGTAAAAACAGCCGCTGATAAGCTCGGCGCAACGCTTACCGTGAACTGGGATTACAAAGACGGGGCCGAACTCAGCTGCTTCTTCCCGCTGCTTGAAACTACAGCGCTAAATCCAAAGCAGCAGCCAAATGAGCTGACTACAGAAACCTGATAGGATAAACAAGCCCTGTGTTCCACCCTCCGGCCACACAGGCCACCGCGTACGCATACCCCCCCATGCAAAACAGCGCCCACGACATCGAATAACTCCCCGCCACCACCCAACACCGCGGCGCCCCCGCCTCGATAGCTTTGTGACCAGAGACTGAAGCCCTGCAACCAAGGTCATCATCAGGTTGAAGCTTTCTTTTTTTGGGTAAAACTCCGTGAACATCAATGGCGCAAAGGCAGCGCAAACACCCCAAACCTAAGATGAATCCCTTGCTTTTTGTGACCGAGCACGAAACTCGCCTGGTATACTTGAACAGAATCTTGAAGGTTCCCATGGCAGAAAACACGGCTACCGGATTTCACGGTCAAATTTGCCAATCCGGAAAGTAAAGCGTGCGCTATTCCGGTTGTTAATCAAAAGATTGAGACAGTCCTTCGCATGTTCTCAATTCAGCCCGGCTGATTGTAGCTTGATTTCAAACTGATAAAATCCCTCACTCAGTACACATAAATCTTTTCAGTGCTGTGGGCATATCCCAGGGTTCTGATTTCGTTTCTGAGCTGCTTAAGCAGTTTAGATTTTGCTGACTAAAGTTTAACCTGAGGGTTTTTCAGGAGTGAAGTCGTATAAGTATTTCCATATACGATTCCGCAATAGCCAAATCCTTACAAGTAATTAAATGCCATTTTGGGTACTTAATACGTACCCAGACGTCGCATAAGTAGATAATTCTTTACTTATACTACTTGGGGGTGTATATTGTCAGTTGCTCAATAAGTACCTTAATCCGTGAGCAATCCGGCCCATTCATAGCCTAAAACGTTTGTATTACTAGCTTTAGCGATTCTGCGTATTTTCACCCAACTGGTGAACCCTCATATAATCGTTTGAGCATGTCAAAAATACAATTTGAGCTTACCTCTACACCAATTACCTCTCATGCAGGTCTGGCTTTTATTGGTCAGGCCCTTGATGATCCCGTGCTGGCCAATGACATCAATGGCCTTTGTTCGCTGCCCCGCAACAAGAATTATATTTCCACCCTTGATACCATTAAGGCCATGATTGGGCTGTTGTCGGTCGGTAAACCTCAGTTTGACGCTATAGCTGAATATCGTGCCGATCCCGTATTTGCCACTGCCTTGGGAATAAAAAAGACCCCCTCACCGGAAACCCTGCGCCAGCGTCTTGAGCAATGCCCGGAGTCATTGAATAATGTCTTTCGTGAGTTCAACACCCGCCTGCTGGCAGCTCATCCGCACCTGCTGACCGAAGATCTGCACGGGCAGACCTGGGCGGTGATTCACTGTGATGTCTCACCCATGGATAACTCCAACAGCCACAAAGAAGGCGTAGACTGGACATACAAACAGTTTGAAGGCTATGCGCCCATGCTTGGCTACATCGGTCCGTATGGTTTGATGATAAACAACGAGCTGCGCAACGGCTCGGCGCACAGCAACACACCCGGCACCGATGCGTGGTTCAAGCAGACCATGGATATGGCTGAGCGTATGACCAGCCACAAGCGGCTTGTGGTGACCGACTCGGGCAACGATAGTGGCGTCAATGTCAGGTTATTTATGCGCCAGAAGGATACTGATTTTGTTGTGAAGTGCAACCTACGCAATCAGGATCCGCAGGAGTGGCTGGATCTGGCTGTGAAGCAAAACGGCGGAGCCGATGGCGAGTACGTAGATATAGGCGCACGGGCATGGTACGGACAAAAGCAAGTACAGATTCCCGGACATAGTGACACCCCTGATGATCCGAAGACTTGCCGGATTGTGTTCCGGGTTACCAAGCGGTTTGCCCGCACGGACGGGCAGTATATGTTTCCGGCTATGATCACCGTCGATGCGTATTGGACGAGCCTGGACTGGACCCCGGAGCAGATACATGAGTTCTACAAGCAGCGGGGTACCAGCGAGCAGTACCACAGTGAACTCAAGACAGATATGGATGTAGAGCGACTCCCCTCGGGTAAATTCAGGGTCAACCAGCACGTGCTGGATATGAGCATGATAGCCTTTAATTTATTGCGACTGGCGGGGCAAGGCATGCTAAAAACAGGTCTGGTGCCGGGGCGAAAAGCCAGGAGCAAACGGCTTCGGCTGCGCACCGTCATCCAGAACCTGATGTATATGGCGGGACGGCTGGTTCAACATGCACGCAAAACCATCATCCGCATTTTTGAGGGTCACGGCTGGGCGGCGCCTGTCATGGCGCTCAAACTTTTACCTCGCGGGTAGCACAGCATACAGCTTGGGATAGAAAACAGACGGCAAAACAGCAAGTGAAACAAAGCCCATGCAGGCATTGAGGCATTGGTATGCATTGTAGCGCCAAAACAAGAGCAAAAACGGTGCTCGAAGAGGTCTTACGGGGATTGAATTGATCGTAATGAACGACTTTGGTGAGCTACAGCAAGCTAAATGATCCAGATTTCTAACAGCTATTGACCTGAGTTCGATTAATAATTAGGCTAAAGTTGATCGACAAATTGTTGAAAAAGCACAATTTATATGTCGGATAAGTCACAACAAATTGCTATATTAAGTCTACCAATAACAACAACATAGCAAAATAAGTCATGACATTATCCGACAATAAAATTACCGAAATATACTGCCTGGTTGACAACTTCTGCATCGGCTTTCATCGCTCAATGGCCAAGCATATGCTTGGAAATACCCCCAAGCGAAAGCCAAATCTGTCTACCAGCGAGGTGATCACAATTATGATTCTGTTTCATCACAGTGGATATCGCACCATCAAGTGCTTCTATACTCAATATGTCAAGGTACACATGTGTCATCTTTTCCCCAAGACCGTTTCATATAATCGCTTCGTTGAGCTTATGGCTGGTGCCAATTTGCCGCTGGCATTATTTGTCAAAGAGTGCTGTATGGGAAAGTGCACCGGTATCTCATTCATAGATTCCACTCCGCTGCGTGTGTGCAAAAACAAGCGTATATCCAACCATAAAGTCTTCAAGGGCATTGGCCAGTTGGGTAAATCTTCAATAGGATTTTTCTTCGGATTTAAACTTCATCTGGCTGTCAATGATAAGGGAGAATTGCTCAACTTCCTGATTAGTCCGGGAAATATGGACGACCGTGATCCCCTTAAAAATCCTAACTTTATCAAAGCTTTTACAGGAAAAATGTATGCAGATAAAGGCTATATCTCAGCGGCACTGTCCAGGATTTTGTTTGATGACGGCATTCATCTGATTACCCAAATACGCAAGAATATGAAAAATTGCCTGATGAGTCTTAATGACAAAATCCTGTTGCGAAAGAGATCTGTTATTGAGACCATAAATGATGAACTCAAAAACATGTGTCAAATTGAACATTCCCGTCATCGCTCTTTCGCTAACTTTTTGTCTAACCTGCTGTCGGGATTAGCTGCCTATTCCTTCTTTCCCAAAAAGCCCGCCATAAAGTATGAATCCGTTCATACTAACCAATTAAGCATGATTTAAAATCGAACTCAGGTTATTGGTAATATTGACCGGAGAATATCAGGCAAAGAAAATTGCTCACGGATTTAGGTAAGTAGTTATACCTCATCCCCTTTCAACAGCATTCTTTTAAACCGTGCTTTTATAAAGTTCACATTATTGTTAACTTGCAACAGTGCGTGAAATCAAATTTTATATAACCCCATCTGGTAAAAGTCCGGTCGCTGATTTTTTGGATTCGCTCACTTCAAAACAAGTGAAGAAAGTTACCTGGGTTTTGAACTTGATTGAGAATACGAATCGGGTTCCCAGGGAGTATTTCAAAAAGTTAGCTGGCACTTCCGGTATCTGGGAAGTTCGGGTTCAATCCGGATCAAATATTTTCAGACTTCTTGGTTTTATGGACTATGGAAAATTTGTAGTTCTTACTAATGGTTTTGTGAAAAAATCACATAAAACGCCTAAAAATGAAATCGAAATTGCAGAAAACCGAAAATCCGATTATCTGTTTAGAAAAGGAGAATCAACATGAGTGATTTACAAGCATACATCCGTAAACGAAAGCAATCAGATCCTGACTTTGCTGTAGATTATGAGACTGGTTATCAACAATTCAGGATAGGCGTAATGTTAAAACTGGCCCGTGAAGATGCCGGTTTAACTCAGGAAGAGGTTGCAAAAAAACTTAATACCAAAAAATCAGCGATTTCCAGAATTGAGAATCACGCAGAGGATATACGGTTGTCAACTTTGGAAAAATACGCTCGTGCTTTTGGGAAAACGTTAAAATTAGAGTTGCAAGAGACACCCGAGGTATAACAACGGTTTCGTGCTGACCGGTTCGGCTCTTGTTGAACTTCAACGTTGATCGCCCGGCAGCACAAACCGTGGGCCGTTATTGCACATTAAACTCAACAGCTATGAAAAAGATAATTTTAGTTTTCAGCATCGTATTTGTTTTCATGAGTGGTTGCCAAATTTTGAGTTCTGATAGCACGAGCTCTCCAGAAATTAAAATCGAACCATCTCCTGTCATTACCGGTCAGGAAGTCACAGTGACTATAAGTCATTCAAAGGAATTTATAATGCCCTATTGTGGCGGAATTACTTATGAAATTGAAAAATTAGAATCAGAGAATTGGGTAGTAATTGATGGTCAGTATGGGCCTTGTAACGGCATGATATTACCAGAAACCTCTATTTCGGAATCCATCAGTATTAACTTTATAATTGATGAAGTGGGTGTTTATAGGTTCGTTTCATCATTTAAATACAATCCAAAGGATGAATTTAAATCTATTTACTCGAATAACTTTGAAGTAGCTTCGATGGGTATCATGCCTTTGTAATGTGCACTAACAAGCGCATTTACAGGGGAAGCGGACGTGCCGTTGGTTTCCAAGGTTGCTTGTTTTGACATTTCAATCGTTTATTTACCCATCATCTCCGCGCCCGTTATGCGCCGGGGCGTTATGGTGCTTATTTTAATTCACTACTCCCCCCCCCCTTTAAAGACCATGAGGAGTTGATTATCGTTAAATAAAAAAATTCATTACATTTCAAAAATGAAGACGCTAACAATAAACATACCGAATACCGCAGATATCGATGACAAAGAGGCAAAAATGTCATTGGCGTCAAAATTATATGAAAGAGGGAAACTTACACTCGGGCAAGCTGCTGAACTTGCCGGCTATCCGAAAGAGACTTTCATGGAATTGCTTGCTGATTACAATGTACCATTGATCAACTATCCTGCGGATGAACTTGACGAAGATATAGACAATGCCCAACGTTATAGTATCTGATACGAGTTGTCTCATTTTATTCTACAAAATCGGAGAGTTTGATCTTCTGAAAAAGGTTTTCGGCAAACTTCAAATCACAAAGACGGTTCAAAAAGAATTCAATCAATCGATTCCGGATTGGATTGAGATTGTTGAGCCAAATACAGATTTACAGAAAGGATTAATAAGCAATTTGGACAAAGGAGAAGCCTCAGCTATAGCATTGGCTTCAGAGCATGATAATTCTCTTTTGATCATTGATGAAATCAAAGGCAGGAAAGTAGCTAAAGAAATGGGTATTTCTGTTACCGGTTCACTTGGTGTGCTGATTGCAGCCAAAAACAGAGGGCATATTCAGAATGTCAAACCTTTCATAGATAAAATCCAGCAAACAAATTTTCGTATTTCGAAAGAATTGATTGAACGGCTTCTTGAAAATGTTAATGAACCCTGATAAGGGTCGTTTGCAGCCATAGCCAGCGTTTCAATCGGATTTTACCGCCCAAGGCTGGCAATAAAAATTTTAAGAGTTGCGGTATCTCTTGTTTTTCCACTTTATTAGCCATGTTTTTCCTGTTGACCTGCCCAAGTTTCTTGCAGAGCGTTTTAGTTGGGTACCCGGCAGCACAAACGCCAAACCGTCATTTGCACCATCCATCCTGCCAAATTCAATATTTCGTTTTTGGCATGCGCTCCATTTGAAAGTATTCCGAAATTGAAGCACTTAATGCTATTAAAAAAGCGTAGCAATGGATTTTTTAGAAGTCCAAAAGCATTACCGAACGCAGCTCTGATTCTGATAACTATCTGCCTCAACCTGAATGCTCTGTCCGAACCGACTCCGGAGGTATTATCCATCGTTAAAACCAATCATCTGTTAATCACACTCTCCCGGATTAGTGCGCTCCAACTATCAGTAAACGCATCCCAAATACAAAGCCGCCCCGTTTTCCTTTTCGCAAAACGGGGCGGCTTTTTTATTGCAGTGCAGAAATGAGGAACTCGGTTTTACTTCACCACCCAGGTTTCATCCCCGGCAAGCAGGGCGTCCAAGTCTCCTTTGCCTTTTTGGGCAAGCGCCTGATCGGCCTGTTGATTGAAGAGCTCATCATAAGCGGGACGCTCGTTGTCCAGGAAAACGCCGAACGGGCGCGGGAGGCGGTCTTCGTGCCGGTTGTCTTCGAAGAAGCGTGCCAGCAGGTAGGCTTTGTAGGCGTCCTTCTCGTCGTGAATCCACAGGTCGCTTTCGCTCCACTGTCCATCATCGAGGCGTACCAGCTGCGGACGCGTGCCTTCGAGCCTGATCCCCTTCTCCCCTTCTTTCCCGAAAACCAGCGGCTTGCCGTGCTCCAGATACAGGGCTGTGTCGCTGCGACGCCGTTTGTCGGTGTACACTTCAAACGCCCCGTCGTTGAACACAATGCAGTTCTGATAAATCTCCAGCAGGGCCGCGCCTTTGTGGCCGTGCGTACGCCTGAGCATTTCGTTGAGGTGTTTCGGGTCGCGGTCCATCGCACGGGCGAAGAATCCGGCATCGGCCCCCATCGCAAGGGCGGCAGGGTTGAACGGATGATCGAGAGAGCCCATTGGCGTCGATTTGGTGACCATGCCTTCATGGGAAGTCGGCGAATACTGTCCTTTGGTCAGACCATAAATTTCGTTGTTGAACAGCAAGATGTTCAGGTCCACATTCCGGCGCAGCACGTGAATCAGATGGTTTCCGCCGATGGAGAGCGCATCCCCGTCGCCGGTGATGACCCAGACACTCAGCTCGGGCCGGCTGGCTTTGAGACCGGTGGCGATGGAAGGCGCACGACCGTGAATGGAGTGCATCCCAAACGTATCCATATAGTAGGGGAAGCGCGAGGAACAGCCGATTCCGGCTACAAATACGATGTTTTCGCGGGGCACGCCCAACTCGGGCATCACATTCTGCACCTGTTTGAGGATGGTGTAGTCTCCGCAGCCGGGGCACCAGCGCACATCCTGATCGGAGGCGAAATCTTTAGGTTTCAGTGCGGGCGTACTTCCGTTTGTTGAGGCAGCTTTTTGTACCATGTTTGTTGAATTGCTGAAATTGGGGTCGTTAAAATTTACTTGCGCGCTGAATGGCATCACATAAAGAGGAAACCGTGAGGGGAATGCCCTTCACCTGATTGAAGCCATGGAAGGTGAACTCCGGGAACTGATCGCGCAGCAGTTTGATGAGCTGACCATTGTTGATTTCGGGCACCAGAATGGTCTCGAAACGGGCAAACAGATCGGCAAGGTTGCGCGGAAACGGGCTGAGGTAGCGCAGGTGTGCATGTGCTGCGGCAAGGCCCGACCGGTTGAGCTCGTTCACCGCCGCTTTGATAGCGCCGTGCGTAGAACCCCATCCCACAACCAGCACCTTTCCGCTTTCGGGACCTTCTTCGATGGTTTGCTCCGGGATGAAGCCTGCGACGTTGTTCCGCTTTTGCTCGCGGATGTGCGTCATTTTGTGATGGTTGTCCGGGTCGTAGGAAATATTGCCCGTACCGTACTCTTTTTCGAGTCCGCCAATGCGGTGCTCCAGCCCTTTGGTACCGGGGATGGCCCAGGGACGCACCAGTCGCTCATCGCGGCTGTAGGGCAGGAAAGGCGCATCGTCCGCATCGCGGGGCGGTGCATAGCTGACGTTTATCTTTGGGAGGTCAGCCGCCCGGGGAAAGCGCCAGGGTTCAGCACCGTTGGCAATGTAGCCATCGGAGAGAAACATCACCGGAATCATGTGCTCCACAGCGATCCGGCAGGCTTCGAATATCATCTGAAAACAGTCGCCGGGCGATTCCGGTGCGACCACAACGACCGGCGATTCGCCCGCACGGCCATACACGGCCTGAAGCAAATCAGACTGTTCGGTTTTGGTCGGCATACCGGTTGAAGGTCCCGCGCGCTGCACGTTGATGACGACGAGCGGCAGCTCCAGCATGAGTGCGAGGGTCAGGGCTTCCGTTTTGAGCGCAATGCCGGGACCCGAGCTACTCGTCACCCCCAGGCTTCCGCCAAAGCTCGCACCAATGGCCGAACCGATGGCCGCGATTTCATCTTCGGCCTGAAAGGTGCGCACATTGTAATGCTTCAACTTGGAAAGTCCGTGCAGGATTTCAGAGGCCGGGGTGATGGGGTAAGTGCCTAAAAACAGCTGCAAGCCCGATTTATCTGCGGCAGCGGCAAGACCGATGACCGTTGCTTCATTTCCGGTGATGTTGCGGTAAGTGCCCGGTTTAATTTGCGCGGCCTGTACCGAAAAGCGCTCGCTGAAGAGCTCCGTTGCGCCGCCGTAGGCATAACCGGCTTTCAGAGCCAGCACGTTGGCCTGCGCAATTTCAGGCTTACGGCTGAATTTCTTTTCGATGAAGTTTTCCGTAGGCTTAATCTCGCGGCTGAAGAGCCAGTAAATAACGCCGAGCACAAACATGTTTTTGCAGCGGTCAACATCTTTGGGCGGCAAACCTGTATCAGCAAGCGCCGCACGGGTGAGCTTGGTGACATCAAGCTGAATGAGGCCGTAGCCGGAGGTCTGAATCTGTTCGAGCGGCTTGTCTTCCGGACCGTACTTCGCCAGGCTGAGGTCCCGCTTCCCGAAGCCATCTACATTGGCGATAATGATTCCGCCGGCTTTCAGGTATTTGAGGTTGGCCTTCAGCGCGGCGGCGTTCATCACCACAAGTACATCGCAGCTGTCGCCGGGGGTGTGAATGGCCTTGCTGCCGAAATGAATCTGAAAACCGGAAACGCCGGCTACCGTACCCTGCGGCGCACGAATCTCGGCAGGAAAATCAGGCAGGGTGCTCAGGTCGTTGCCGGCGAGGGCGGTTGTGTTGGTGAACTGCGATCCGGTAAGCTGCATCCCGTCGCCGGAGTCGCCGGCAAAACGGATGGTTACGTCGTCTTTCTCAATAATTTTAATGGACATGCGGAAAGAATAGAAACTAAATCAAATGATAATTGGGCGGCATACATAAAAAGCCCTGTGTTTCAAACAAATAGCTGGTTAAAATCACTTCATCCGGCACAGAAAATTCTTCGGCAATAGCGCGACCGTACCGGACAGAAGCTTAAAAAACAACTTTGTAATCTAAGTATAATATTCGAATTTATCTTCACCCTAAACATGCGGCGCAAAGCTGCCTGTGCACCGCAGGCCGCCGCTCAGATTATCCCCAAAATTTCCTTTTCAGCTATGAGTACATCTTACAATCCGCAAACCATTGCCATTATCGGCGCCGGAAAAATTGGCGAGGCGATGATCGAAGCCATGATCGACGCCCGCTTTTTTAAGCCGGAACAGATTCTGGTCAGCGCCCGCCGCAGCAAACGTATCGAACAGCTTGAAGAAGCCTATGGTGTACGCGGGGTGAGCAACAAGGAGGCCGCAGCACAGGCCGATGTGAGCGTGATCGCTGTGAAACCGCAGCTCGCGGGGCAGGTGCTGCCCGAACTCGCCCCGGCACTTGGGCCCGACAAGCTCCTGATTTCCGTAATGGCGGGCACAACCCTCAAACAGCTCTCGGACTGGAGCGGACGCAACTGCCCGGTCATCCGCGCCATGCCCAACACCCCGCTGCGTATCCGAAAAGGTATGACAGCCCTCTGCGGCTCGGCGCTCGCGGAAGAGCATCACCTCGGCTTCTCGCAGGCCATGTTCAATACCGCGGGCCGCACACAGATTATGGATGAAAAACTCTTCGACGCCGTCACAGGCCTAAGTGCAAGCGGTCCGGCCTTCATCTATATTATGATTGAGGCGCTCGCGGAAGGGGGCGTAAAATCCGGCATCCCCCGAAACCTCGCGACCGAACTTGCGGCGCAGGCCTGTCTCGGCTCAGCCTCCATGGTGCTGGAAACCGGCAAACACCCCGCCATGCTCAAAGATGAGGTCACTACTCCGGCCGGCTGTACCATCGACGGCATCCTGAAACTCGAAGAAGGCGGCATCCGCGTCACCCTCATCAAAGCCGTCGAAGAAGCCGCCCGCCGCGCGAAGGAGCTCGGCTGAGGAAGCCCCGAAAAACAACGCAACAGAAATAAAGCCCTGACCCGGCACCCCGCCATTTCAGGGCTTTATTTTTGGGGGGGGAATCCCGTGCACCTCACTGGCACCGGAGTAGCTCTGAAACCCCAAACCCAACGGAAAGTCCGTGGTTTTTGGACCGTCGGGGCGCACCCTTGTGATCGCCCTTCGAAGGAGGGAATCAGTCCCATATTCGCGACCGGGCCTGTTCTGCGCCCCACGTTTTTGAACAGGATTTGTAAGATTCACAGGATAAACAAGATGAAACCAGACAATACACGAATCCTTGTTGTTCAAATCGAAACCGGTAGGGACGCAAAACCTTGGGTCCCTACTCACGTCGGGTTTGTCACGGGCTGACGCCCGGCCCCGCCTGCGCGCCTTCGGCGCTCGCGAGGAATGGGGGGGGGCGACATCCGATTGCTACAAAAATGCCACTCCTTCGGAGTTGGTTCGTGATTGATATCAGCTACATAACTGATTACAGAGCACAAATTATTTTGGGGTGGCGGATTTGCGCGAATGTGGATGTGCCGAAAAAAATGAATAACCGCAGCGCCCCAGCCCTGAAAGGGCGACATACCACAGCACAGGATGCCAACCCTGTGTCAGGCAGCAACCCACGAAAGCAAGCCATGCAAGGGCGACATATCTTCGATGCAGGTACAGCCCGGAAGTCAGGCCGTTCCAAGCCAGGGCGTATTTCCAAAACGGTAGCCTGCCCTGTAGGGGCAGCCTGTGGGTAGAAAACCGAGCCGCCATCAAAAAACAGCGTGCCGTAGGTACGCCCTGTGCATGCCCATGCTTGTTTGGTATGCGAAGCGTGACGTGCAACGCGGCGTTACGTCTCCGATGGGCGCATCTTGCCTGCCGCATTGCGGATATTTCACGAGATGTAGGTTGCATTGGGTTTGCCACGGGCTGTACGCCCGGCCCCGCGCTCGCGCCTTCAGCGCTCGCGGGGAATGGGGGGGGCGGCATCCGATTGCTACAATAATGCCACTCCTTCGGAGTTGGTTCGTGATTGATATCAGCCTGATAACTGATTACAGAACACAAAATATTTTGGGATGGCGGATTTGCGCGCCTTCGGCGCTTGCGGGGAATGGGGGTGGGACGACGTTTTTCTACGAAGATTTCACCGCTACGCGGCTGGTCGCCGGCACAAGTTTCGGGGCATGATAAAACCCGGTGCCATCCACTCCATCTTGTTCATCCTGTAAATCCTACAAATCCTGTTCAAAAAAAACGGGACGCGCAGGATAACCGCGGTCGTGATTCCGGGATTGATTCCGGATTCCGTGGGGCGACCACGAGGGTGCGCCCCTACGGTTACGGGGCTGCCTCGTTCGCGATTCGGGGATTGTCCGGGCGTTTGGATGCAGGCTGGAGCGGCGTCGGTTTTGTGCCCGGTTCCATGCATACGCATCACCGCAATAGCAGCATTTTTCGTGTTTGCACCATCGCCGCGCCCTGCCCCGGATTCACCCGGAGGCGGTACAGGTACACCCCGCTTGCCAGTGCCCCGGCGCTGAACTGCAGCTGATGCTGACCCGCCGCAAACCGGCGCCCGTCGGCGAGAACCGCGACCCGCTGCCCCTGCACGTTGAAAACTTCCAGCCAGACCTCCGCAGACTCCGGCAGGGAAAAACCGATATGCGTCGCGGGGTTGAACGGGTTGGGATAGTTTTGGTGAAGCTGTATTTGGGTGATGCGTTCGGTTTCTTCTTCCGGCAGATGCGATGGGATTGCCGTTTCAGCCGTTATGGTGTTGAGCCGCAGCCAGGTGCGGGCACCGGAGGCTTCATCGTGCCGCACACCGGTGTAATGATAGCGCCACAGCAGCTGCACATAGGGCATGCCAACCGCTTCAGCCGGTAGCGGGATATCTTCAAAAAAACGGGTATGACCACTCTCTTCGGAACGAAGGTAGCTTACGGGGGCGCCATCCGGACCGATAATATCCTGAAACGGTCCGGCATCGCCGATGCGGTACTGCAGGCGCCAGGCGTATTCGCGGGAGTTGGGCAGTAGGGTTCCGGCTTCAAAACTGAGGTTCACCGCTTCGGCTTGGCGCGTATCGAGTGCGAGGAGTACGCCGCCCAAACGGGTGCCCGGAAAACCCGGATTTCCGTCCGCGTTGGCCGTATTCAGGAAAGCGATCCCATCTCCGTCCAAACCGTTGATACGCGTGCGGCTTTCCAGGTTGTAGGCGCCGCTCACGGTTCCTGCGATGGACGCGTTCAGGGCCGGATCGGCTTCATCCATAAACACAAACTGCATGTTCGGGGGAAAGCTGCCGGGCGTGGCATCGGCCTCCCAGCCTGAAAACGCGTAGGGACTACCCGGCTCAAGGGCAAAAGGCGGGAGCTCAAAATCATCATCTCCGCCGGGTGCATAAACCGCGCGCACCAGCAGATCGGTTTCGGGCGTGAGGGGGAGTTCGGGATGCGTGAAGACACCCCCGTTCACTTCCCAGTGACTGAAGGCGAAGCCACCGAAAGGTTTGGCGATGAGGGTCAGGGGCAGTCCCGCGGGATAGCGTCCGCTCCACGGGAACACCTCTGCGCTGGTTCCCGGCAAATTGCCGTTCACGGTGAGGGTGTTGACGCCCACGCTGCCGCTGCCGGGCTGCGCAAGCTCCACGCTGAGGGTGTAGGTTTCCCCGAGTCCGGCAAATTCAAGCAGCTGCTGAAACTGGAATTCGGGCCGTAAGTCCGCGAAGGTGTGCATCACCTCGAGCTGCTGCTGCCAGAAGCTGTAGCTCTGAATGCGGCGCCAGCGGCTGACCTGCGCCGGGATTTCGGCGTCAATCAGGGCCGCGAATTCGTCAATGATTTCATGCGCGCGCTCGGGGACGAACCAGGAGTTGAGGAGGTCGGCGAAGCGGGTGATGAAGTGTTGGCGGTACGCTTCGTTTTCGAGCATTTTGCGCAGCAGGAAGGTCGCCGCCGGACGGTTCTGATTGTGCCCCTGAAAGCCCGTCCAGGGGCCGTTGGGTTCGGTGAGGTAGTCGAGCATGTTGAAGGTCCAGGGCTCATCGAAGCTCCAGAAGCCGCCGAAGCCGGTGTCGAGATCGAGCATCATCCAGCGCCATCGGCTGCCGGGAATGCGCTCGCGCCAGTGCCGGATGTTGCCGATATCCCAGCGGTAAAAAAAGGCTTCCGCAATTTTGAAATCGGTGAAGCTGTCCACATCCATCTGTGTTTCGAGCCAAGCAAAGTTGGCGTCATCGGTCAGCCCGTTCTGACTGATGAACGCCAGCATGGACTCGTAGTGCTGCCGGTCGCCTTCAACAATTTCGAGATTGGTGTGATTGAGGAGATCGAGATTTTCCGGAACAACAGGATGATGGCTGCCGATGTAGTGCCGGTCGTAGCGCTCCCGGATGTTGTGAATGCCCCAGTATTCGCCGTTGATGTAGAGCACCGCGGGCCGGAACGCCTGAAAATCCATCGGCAGCCCTTCTGCGATGCGCTGCATGATGGGGTCGCGGAGGAACGTGTAGATGTCGTCCTGACCGGCCATGCGCAGGATGAGGCGGCGGAATTCCTGCACGGGGTAATCCCCGAAAATGGGGTAGCGGAGGGCGTCTTCGCCGTAGCGGTTGCGCCAGTACAGCCGCAGCGATTTTTGCGGCAGCCGCCGGGAGGTGCCCCCGTGAATCCGGACGCCGGTGCCGCCTTCCCAAACCGGCTCGCCGCCGGTTTCGAAGAACGTGAAGACCGCGGGCCGCTCCCATGCTTCCCCGCGCTCCCAGAAATTGCCGTTGGGTGCATTGCCGAACACGTAAATGCCGATGTCGGGGTCGAACAGGTTTTCGGGCGGCGTCACGATGCTGAGCACCGGCAACTCATGTGAGAAGCGTCCCTGATTGGTGACGAAATAGGTCGCCGTGACCGGCTCGCTCGGGAACCAGCCCTCGCGGAAAGTCCGGGCCGTGACCGTGAAGGCGCGCGGCACTTCACCCAGCGGCGGCTGCCAGCTTCCGGCTGTGGGGATGAGGGAGATGACCGCGCCCTCGCTCGTGCGGTCAGTTACGGTAATGCCTGAAGCATCGAAAAACGGGGAGTCAGCGTCCGGGAGACTGCCGTCGGTTGTAAAGCGGATGGGGTCGCCGGAGGCGGAGGTCACGGTCAACTGGAAGTCGGCGGGGTAGAAACCCGATGCGTGCGATAATGCGGGCGGGGGGAGAATGCCGAGCCAGCCGTTGGCTTCGTTGGGTGCCGCAGGGCTGGGCTCATCATAAAAAAAGAAATCATCAGAGCCGTCGGGGAAGCGGCCGTAGGAGAAATCTCCGGGCAGGGCGACCGCGGGGAGAAAGTCGGCAATGCTGCCATCCGGCGCGGTGAGCTGAAGCGGCTCCCCGGAGGAAGAAATGCTGAAATTGGTATGAAGCTCACCGAAAGCCAGGCGGCGGTCCTTGCCGGACGCCCAGACCAGCAAATGCTGACCGGGCGCAATGCTGACCGGTGGGAAAATCCAGCGATAGGGACGCTCGGGGTCGTCGGTGAGACCGTAGCCGCTGAGGTTTACCGCTTCCGCGCCTGCATTGAACAGCTCGATCCAGTCTTCGAAATCGCCGTCTTCATCAGCAATGGTTGTTTGGTTGGAAGCCTGAAATTCATTGATTAGCACCTGCGCATGGGCAAAATGAAGCGGCATTATAAACAGAAGCAGCGGAATTCCGGCACATACAGCCCGCAGGAGCAAAGCCGGTAAGGGAAACAGCATTTTGGGAGGTAAGCTTAGTTGAATCAGAGTCTCTTCTCTACAAGTATATTGAAATAATCGCATTAAAACAGCGCACACATTTCATACCTGAAACCAACCAGCTTCCGATATCACTCTTTTGAAGCAGTTTTACAGATTAATGCCGCCAAGAATAAAAATAACAACAGCTTAAAAAATCCTGAATTCAGGTCTGTGTACTACAGATTCTGATATGCTGCGCTATTTGCCTTTTTTCCTGAAAGATTAGCTGACTGTTCATTGAGCCGGTGACCAAGCGTGAGAAAATCTATCGAATTCAGTTTGGCCCTTCCGGTTTTTGGTATAAGCGCAGCTCATCATCAGGTTAGGCTGTGCCCATCAATCCTTGTGTTTTCCATCCGTACGCCAAAGATATTGGGCATAGGCCTTGTTTATTCATAGCTTAACATGTGCTACCTTGTAAGGTATTGGTCATCATTCAACCTAACATTATCATTTATGTGTCGTACTGCCGCACTTGTGTTTCAGTTCACCAAATTATTCTGATGTTTATGTTTAAGCAGGCACCTATTTTTTATGTACTCCTTTGCAGCATTTTCCTGATTGCGGGCCTGCCGGTCGGCGGCTCCCTACACGCCAAAGATTACGAAATCACCGGCATCTCCATTCTGGCCGAAATCCGTGCCAATGGGGAGGTTGCCATCACGGAGGAGCGGACTTTTTTATTTGAGGGCAGCTACAGCTGGTTCGAGCAGGACATCCGGCGGCAGGGATTCCTTGAGATCCGGGATTTTGAGGTGAGTGAAGGCAGCAGCCTGTTTCGAAAAGATGACAGCGGTGAGCCCGGCACCTTTTCGGTTCGCGAATCCCGGCGCGATGTGACCATACGCACCAACTTCAGCGCGACCGATGAAAGCCGCACCTTCACCCTGCGCTACGTGCTTAAAGGCGCCATCGCTTCTGACGGTGAGTGGGCTGAGTTTATCTGGACCTATCTCGGCTCAGACTGGGAAAGGGCGCATCAGAATATCCGAATCGAAATACGCCTGCCCGAGGCCCTACCGGAAGATGAACTCGTGGCCTGGCAGCTGTCACGGGCGATTAATCCATCGCTCGAGGTACTGGCTGATCGGGTGCTTTTCACAGCCGACCGCAACCGGGGCGACCGCACACTTCGCATACGCGCTTTTTTTCCGGATCAGCTTGTAAGCGGCACGGTACCTTCTGAAATAGCGCTCAACCCGTTTGAAATCATGCAGGAACGTGAGGCGGAAGCCGCGCGCAAAGCGCAGCGCATTGCTTTTCTGATTCCGCTTGGCTGGCTGCTCTCTGTTGTTGCCCTGGGGGTAGCCATGCTGCTGGTGCTGCGGTACAGGAAGCGTCCGCAGTTGGCCGAGCACTTCCCTGACCTGCTGGAAGCCCCGCCTTCTGATCTGCCCCCTGCCCTTGCCGGCTGGATGTTCCGCAACCTCTACAGCGATCACAACAGCCGGTTTGTGAGCACCATATTTGATCTGTCCCGCAAAGGCTATTTCCGGATTTCTCAGGAGACGGAAATGACCGGTATGTTTAAGAAGAAAGAGACGCCGGTTTATGTGCTCAGCCGTACCAACAAGTCAGATACTTCCGCGTTACGGGACTGGGAAAGACAGCTTGTGGAGCTTCTGGAAGAACGGCTGAACGGCAAAACAAAACGTTTGGACGAGCTTTTTAAATTTGGCGCCAAAGAGTCTCAACAACAAAGCGCCTTTTTAAAATGGTGGAACAAGTGGTTTGAAGCCATCGGCGCAGAGGCGCGAAGCCATGCATGGACCGTGGACAATACGAAGCCGATGGTGATCAATCTGATGGTGCAGGTCATGCTCCTGCTTTTTTCTTTTTTCCTGATTATTTACACGAGTGAAGTGAGTGCGGTGAGTGGTGTTGCCCTGCTGATCAGCTCGCTTCTGGGCGCACTGCTTACCCTCGCGCTCAATGTGCGCACGGAGGAAGGCGAACGGGTTTACCGGCGCTGGAAGGCCTATCGTGAAGCCCTGAAAGCGGGGCGGGTTGACCTGAGACCTGAACTCAAAGGCGTTCATATTGTGTATGGGATTGTGTTCGGGCTGGGCAAAAAGAAGATGGACGGGCTCATCAGCCGGATCGACCCGCAGCCCGACGACCTGAGCTGGATGATTTTTATGCCCGGTCATTTCCCGAATGCGTCGGTGTTTTCGGGCGTCATTCACAGCACGGTCATGGCCACTACTTCGAGTATCAGCTCAAGTACCGGGGCCGGCGCCGTAGGTGGTGCAGCGGGCGGCGGTGGCGGCGGAAGGGCCGGATAGCCGAAACGCTGCAATTCCTGTTTTGATCAGCCCGCGGCTTTTACCTGAGCAGATGTTACCGCACTTCGGAAGATCAGACGGGTAATGCGGACTGCAACCCAAGCTGAAAACTGCCCCAAAAAAGCAAGGGACCTGTCTTTGATTTGGGGTTTCTGATCTTCTCCCCAAGACCTTGATGTTCACGGAGTTCTACCCAAAAAATAAAACAGCTGTGAAATGGCAATACAGCCGGTGTCAGGCTTACCCTTTTTGAAAACACCCTTAACCCGCATTATTCACAATTAAACAGAATTTATTTGCTAAATGTAAGTTTAATTTTGACTTAGTGGAAAAAAGCAGTAGCCCAAATTTGGGTGTGCTTTAAAGACGGCGAAATTTCCCCGCTGGCGGCGTTGAAGATGAAAACTCATGCTCAGGGTACTTGGGTACCCTCCCGCTGAGTTTTCATCTTCGCCTTGCCAGCAAGAAAATTTCTTGGTGAATAATGCGGGTTAAACGACAAAAGCCTTTCAGTCTGAACCGAAAGGCTTTTGCTGTTTAAAACAATACGACCGGGCTTATTCGCAGAACGCGTCGAAGACCATCTTGAGGTCGCCGGCTACTTCCTGAGCGCTGCGGCCTTCTACGCGATGGCGCGGAATCATGGCTTTGATTTCGCCGTCTTTGAAGAAGGCAAAGCTTGGGGATGAAGGCGGGTATTCTGCAAAGTACTCGCGGGCACGGGCTGTTGCTTCTTTATCCTGACCGGCAAATACGGTGTAGAGATGGGTGGGCTTTTTCTCGTTTTCCATGGCAATTTTAACAGCCGGACGAGCATTTCCGGCCGCGCAACCGCATACAGAGTTGATGACCAGCAGCATGGTACCTTCTTTGGTACCCGCCATCATTTCATCCACTTCTGCGGGGGTAGTCGCTTCTTTTACACCGAGCTCGGTAAGCTCATCGCGCATCCAGGTGGTGTCCGGACCTATACCAAAACCAAATTGCATAATAGTTGTAATTTTAAGGTTAGTGATTTAAATAATAACGAACATGCCTGCTCGCATGTAACTGCCGGGAATGGCTAAGAAATCAATGTTTTGTGTTAGAAACGGCAGTCTTATCTTATGGGCGAATATAACACTTTTCCGCTACATTACGTGCCAATACCCCGCTGTAGCTCCATCCTGTTTCTGAATTTCTGAGCCCGAAATGATCCTACACTTTTTTGCCCGCCCCCTGTCCGCAGCCGCTTTATTTGTGCTGACGGCCCTTCTTACGTTTGGATGTTCCGGATCCAAAAACGTCAGCAGCCTGTCGGTACAGCAGCCTATTTCCATTGATGGCGATTTTGACGACTGGCCGTCTTCTGCACTCAGATCCACCTTAATCGATGATTTCGATGTGGCCATTGCCAACGACGACCGCTATGTGTACATAGGCGTGAATTTCCGGAACAACCGCACCTGGCAGATGGCGCGCGATCACGGTTTTCGGATGTTTTTCGACAACGGCAATCAGCTCAGACGCTCGTTCGGAATTGTATTTCCCACAGGTATTGTCGAGTCGCTGGGTGATTATCCCGGGGCACGGCAGAACTACCTGGAGAATCCCGGCTGGCAAAATATGCCCGATAATCAGCGGCTCGTACAGCAGGCGGAACAGCAGCTTGGGGAGCGTGTGCAGGTCATTCGCAGAACCGAAAGACGCGACCGCATTCGCCCGTCTCTGGTTTCGCGTGAACGGCTCGAAGCAAACGGAATTCTGACCGGGGCCAGCGGCAGCAGCCGGGTGATGTCGATTGAAGTCCGTATTCCTATTGATGATGGTTCAGGTGATTTTTTCGCCATCACACCCGACAACAACGGACGGTTTTATATCGATTTTGAAATTGAACCGATGAGCTACGAAGAAATTACCGGCGAAAATCCCACCTTTGAAACGGTCGAAACAGCAGACCGCCGCGACCCGACCGGACGCTCAACCCGTACCCGGCAGCAGCTCAGTGTATCCAACCCCCGGCTGTACGCACAGCTCAGCTACATTTTCCAGGAACGTGTGCGGGTTACGCTGAGCAGGGAAGAATAACATCCCCCGGGTTCGTGCGGGCTGTTTCAGGTACTGCATAGCCACATGCCGCATCCTAAAAAAATAAAGGCCGGATTTCCACTGTTGCGGAAATCCGGCCTTTTAATTTTACGTCTTGCACGTTGCCTTAACTCAGGTGCTATTTATTTAGCGGCAAGATAAAGCTCGTTTACCTTATCCCAGCTTACAACGCTCCAGAAAGCGGAAATGTAGTCGGGACGACGGTTCTGGTAGTTCAGATAATACGCATGCTCCCAAACGTCGAGACCCAAAATCGGGGTGTGTCCGCTCATCACCGGGGAATCCTGATTGGCTGTGGACGTTACGTGAAGCTTGCCTTCACCATCCACAACGAGCCATGCCCAGCCTGATCCGAAACGGGTAGCTGCCGCATTGGCGAATGCTTCTTTGAAAGCGTCGAAGCTGCCGAATGTGCTGTCAATCGCACCGGCAAGCTCGCCTGTTGGGTTGCCGCCGCCATTTGGCGAAAGCACGCTCCAAAACAGCGTATGGTTGGCGTGTCCGCCGGCATTGTTGATGACACCTTGCTTTTTGTCAGCCGGAAGCTTGTCGAGACTGGTCAGTACTTCTTCCACAGAAGCATCAGCCAGATCGGTGCCGGCTAAAGCATCATTGGCTTTGGTGATGTAAGCGTTATGGTGCTTGGTATGGTGGATTTCCATGGTTTTGGCATCGATGTGCGGCTCAAGAGCATCATACGCATAGGGAAGTTCCGGGAGTGTGAAAGCCATAATAGTTTTCCTTTCTTTTTGAGTGTGAATAAAAACAATAAAAAAAGCTTTTCTGAAAAGCCTGAATGATTTTATGCTGTTTTTTCTGAAGTCCGAAAACGTCAGAACAACATGCTTAGCTATTGTTGCCGGTACCGCTACTTAACAGTACCACAATAACTTAGCCTTTGTTTATGTGTCCATTTAACAGTAGCCGTGCTGATTTAATTCACCCCGGAGCAGCTATAATGCAGGAAAAAACGCTTATGCTTTTGTATCTTAAGCAATTATATAAAAATAGCAGATTGGGAATTTGCAGCCTGAGCTGTATTGCAACAGACGAACTTAACCTACTTTTATGAAATACGATTATGACCTGATTATTCTGGGAAGCGGACCCGCCGGCTTTTCAGCAGCTATGCAATCCACAAAATTTGGCAAAAAAGTGCTACTTGTTGAAGCTGACGCCAAACATCTCGGCGGTGCCTGGATTAACGCCGGTACGGTGCCCAGCAAAGCCTTGCGGGAAGCCGCCGCTTCCATCTACAAGTACAACCAGCTTTTTGGCAGCGACAACACCAACAGTAAATACCACCGCTACAAAATGGCCGACCTCCTGCGCTTTAAGGATCAGGTGGTCAAGTACGAAAACAGCGAAGTAAAGCGGAACCTCATTAAAAACGAAGTGCACACGGCCCGCGGCATGGGCTATATCCTCGATCCGCACACGGTTGAAGTAAACGATCACTTAGGGAAAAAGAAAAAGTACCGCGCCACTTTTATCCTTATCGCTACTGGCTCTTCCGCAACGAAGCCCAAAAACTTCGAAGTTGATAACCGTCTCGTGGTCGATAACCGCAGCCTCGTCAACATGACGCACGTTCCCAAGCGCCTTGTCATTATCGGGGGCGGCGTCAACGCCATCGAGTACGCCACCATTTTTTCCGCGCTTGGCACCAAAGTAAACCTCCTCAGCTCCCGCGAGAGCTACCTTCCCTTCCTCGATTCTGAAATCAAGGCCGAATTTGCCCGCTCCCTCGAGCAGCAGCGCATGGTCATTCACAATCAGGTTTATGTGGAAGGCGTCGCCGAAAACCCGCTGCGCAACTGCACGGAAGTGAAATACCGCAGCTTCAAAGACAACGAACTGAAAGTACTGGAAACCGAGCAGGTCGTACACTTCGGCATCCGCATGCCCAACACCAAAGGCATCGGACTCGAAGAGCTCGGCGTGGAAATGGACGACGAAGGTTACATCACTGTAAACGATCACTATCAGACCTCTGTCCCCTCCATTTACGCTGCGGGCGATATCTGCGGCTTCCCGGGCCTGGCTTCGGCCTCCTTCACGCAGGGACGCATCGCCAGCTGCCACATGGCCAATGTAGAAAACGTCAAGCTAACCGGCTCCCACCCCTTCGGCATTTACACCATACCTGAAATGTCCAGCATCGGCATCACCGAAGATGAAGCCAAATCCCGCGGACTCGAATACGCCGTTGGCAGAGCCTACTACAAAGAACTGACCAAATCCTCAGTATCCAACACAACCCTGGGTATGCTGAAGCTCGTAATCGACCGTAACAGCTTAAAATTACTTGGCGTACACGTCATTGGGGAAAACGCCTGCGACATCATCCACATTGGTCAGGCCGTCATGAAAAATCAGGTTGATGTCCGCTATTTTGTGGATAACATCCTGAATTATCCCACCTACAGCGAAGCCTACCGCGTCGCCGCCTTCAACGGACTCAACCGCATCAACAAATCCGGCGTAAAATACCGCAGCCTGGTTTCCGACGAAGAATCCAAATAAGGCCCCCATCCCGCTTATAACCAAAAAAGGGTACGAGAACCAGCTTCTCGTACCTTTTTTCGTGCACGGTCCCCTGAGCCCCGCCGCCCAGCTATTCGGGCTTTTTTATTTTTTGGGGGAAACTCCGTGAACATCACGGTCTTTCGTGGAAGATCAGGGCTTCCCAAATCAAAGATAAGTCCCTTGCTTTTTGGGATCTTGTCCCCGCAGCCGAGTCCTACACGAAATGAATCGCCATCGGAATGCCCCGGCTATCCGTTTCCGGCGGCAGCGGCAGCGTACGCACGGGTCGGTACGGACTCTGGGCCACCATCACGGCAAGCACAAGCGCATCGAGCAGGTCATCGTCTTTCGCTTCTGATTTTTTGAGCGAGCCACGCATGGTTTCATAAAGCCCTTCAATACGGGAGTCTGCACGAAACAACAGCTGCCGGCGCTGTTCGAGACCTTCCGGCGTTTTCTTCTTCTGAAGAGGCTCGCCCCCGCGATTCAGCTTTTTAAAAAGCAGCTCGGGATGACTCTCGTGCAGCACCTGAACCAACCCGGGATTTTCAGCCAGCAATTCATCGACCTGCCTGATTTTCGGCATGATGTTCCAGGCCTGTTTGGTAATACGCTTCCCGGTTTTGGCCTCATTGATGTCGCAGGCCGCCACGTAATCATTCACCATAAAAGCGGCGCGAACCGGCGGACTAAACACCGATGAAGCATAGCCTTTGCCCAAAACCCGGCGCAGCAGCGCATCGCAGGTTCGAACCGGCTCCGTCTCAGAAAGCCCGATCGGGATGTCAATAAATACGCCGTTTTTGGAAGCGGCATAGACCGAGAGTTCCTGAACCGTGCGCAGCAGCTGCCACGAAGCCAGGCTTTTATCAAGGGAAACGGCCAGCCATCCGGCACGGCAGCCGTCAATTCCTGCGGTTTTCATAAGGAAGGTGGATTAGAATCGCGCCCGCTGAAGTCGCGGGCGCAGGCTTGCTTTACTTAAGAATCGGCTTGAGCTGAATATAAAGCTCATCGAGCTGACGGGTTTCTACGCTGTCGGGACAGTTATCCATCGTACTTTGGGCCCGCTGATTTTTCGGGAATGCGATGACATCCCGCAGGCTTTTGGCACCGGCCAGCAGCATCACAATACGGTCCAGCCCAAAAGCAATGCCCCCGTGCGGCGGCGCCCCGTACTGAAAGGCTTCGAGCAGGAAGCCGAACTTCTCACGGGCTTCCTCATCTTCAATACCAAGCATGCGGAACATCTTTTGCTGTGTCTCAAAATCGTGAATCCGGATCGAGCCGCCCCCGATTTCACTGCCGTTCAGCACCAGGTCGTACGCCCGTGCCCGAACCTTGCCCGGCTCAGTCTCCATCAGCGGAACATCCTCCGGATTGGGAGAAGTGAAAGGGTGGTGCATGGCATAATAGCGCCCGTCTTCCTCACTGTATTCAAACAGCGGGAAATCGGTAACCCACAGGAAGTTGGTTTGCTGCTCGTCAATCAGGCCGTATTCTTTGGCAAACATAAGGCGCAGGTCGCCCAGTTGCTGATAGACAAGCGGCGCTTTGCCTGCAAGAATAAGGACAAGATCGCCTTCGGCAGCCCCGGCAGCTTCTGCCATATTGCGGGTCGTTTCCTCGCTGACAAATTTACTTACAGACGAATACAGCTCATTGGGGTTGTTTTTGATGTAGATCAAGCCGCCGGCACCGATTTCCTGCTGAACACGCTTGGTAAGGCGGTCCATAATACCGCGTCCCAGCGATCCGTAACCCGGCGCTACAAAACCTACAACCTTGCCGCCTTCGGCAACTGTTTTGGAAAACACCCTAAATTCGGAGTCCTTAACAATTTCTGAGAGATCGCGGAAAGTCAGGTCAAACCGGGTATCCGGCTTGTCGCTGCCGTAGGTTTCAATGGCATGCTGATAGCTCATGCGCGGAAACGGGGTCGATATGTCCTTACCCATGGCATCTTTGAGCATGCGCGCCATCAGTCCTTCGGCCATGCTGTAAATGGATTCCTCATCCACAAAAGACATCTCAACGTCGATTTGGGTAAACTCAGGCTGACGATCGGCACGCAGGTCTTCATCCCGGAAGCACTTCACAATCTGGAAGTAGCGGTCCATGCCGGATATCATCAGCGTTTGCTTATAGATTTGCGGACTTTGCGGCAGGGCGTAGAATTTCCCCGGATTGACGCGGCTGGGCACGAGATAATCACGGGCGCCTTCAGGGGTAGAGCGCATCAGCACCGGTGTTTCGACTTCAGCAAAGTTGTTTTCACAGAAATAATTACGGGTGCTGCGGTACACTTCGGAACGCAGCATAAGGTTTTGCTGAAGCGGCGCGCGGCGCAGATCAAGGTAGCGGTACTTAAGACGGGTTTCCTCGTTGGTCTGGATGTCGTCTTTGATTTCAAAAGGCGGTGTTTTCGCACGCGAGTAAATATGAAGGGCGTGTACCCGGACTTCAATTTCGCCGGTTTTCATCTTGGGATTGATATTTTCCGGATCCCGCTGCTGCACCTTCCCGCTTACCCCAATCACAAATTCATTGCGCAGCTCATCGGCTGCGAGATGTGCCGCCTCATCATCCTGAGGGGAAAAAACAACCTGCGTCAACCCGTAACGGTCTCTCAGGTCAATAAAAATTACACCACCCAAATCACGCCGGATATTTACCCAGCCGTTCAGCGTTACCTGTTCTCCCACATGGCTGCCATTGAGTTCGCCACAGGTATGTGTTCTTTTAAGAAGCATATACTAAAATTGAAACGGTTTCATGAATAAAAAAAGATCTTGTGCGGTCTGCCGAAATGTTATCTGCACGCCCCTGTGTTAGGGCTGTAAGAATCAAAAGCTTACAAAATAAGGATTTCTGAAACCAAATTAGCGGCACACTTATGGATCTGTCCGGAGACACAGCGCTGACAGTCGTATTGCTTTTAAATGTGGTGTTCTGCGCGTTTATGTGCGGCCTCACTACTTTTGTACATGTAGTGCACTACCCTGCCTTTCACTTTATACCGCCCGGCTCCGGCCCGGACTTTCACGACTTTCATACCAGTAAAACTGCATTTGTTGTGGCATTTCCTATGCTGGCAGAGCTGGGACTGACGGTCGCCTTAACCGTACTGAGTGCAGGCACCATTTGGTTTTGGGTATCCCTCCTTTCCGCAGCCTTGCTCGCATTTGTCTGGTACGAGACCGCTTTTAGGGTGATTCCGGTGCATAACAGGCTAAGCGGCACCGGCAGGTTCAACACCCAAAACGTAGCACAGCTGTGCCGGTCAAACTGGCGCAGAACCCTTGCATGGAATATCAGGCTGCTGGTGCTTGTATTCGCTTTTATACTGTTTTCTTTACAGGCCGCATAATTACAGAACCTTAGGGCTAAAAAATGATCATGAGATATCTTTAGATACTTCCGGAAATCAAGTCCCGGGCCGCGATTCCAAAGCGTATTTTTGCATACCGGGTGTCTCCAAACGGAATAGTCTCCGGTACGGATACGCTGGGATTCAGGTGTTGATTTTCATTCTGATTCCGACGAGTCAGAGCAGCGGATGAGTAGTTTTGCCAAACGATTCGGGCAGCTTATGTAAGCGCAAACATTTGGATTTAAAGCCTGATAAGTCGGTTTTTTATCTTTATATTTGACAAAACTGATTAGCTAAAAACAAACAGGCTTTTTCTCTTTTGGTGTTAGGGCCTAATTGTGAAACCTGATTTGTTGTATGTCTGTACTTTAGCGCACTATCCAACCCTTTATTTACGCTATCATGAAAGGGAAAAGCGTATCAGGTTAGGTTTCTGTACCCAATAATATTTGTTTCACCACTTAACTCCTGGCATGTCTGTAATAACCATACTTGTGGCAGATGATCACAGTGTTGTTCGTCTCGGTCTCACCTCCATCTTAAATAGTGTTCCCACCTTCAAAGTAGTAGCCGAAGCTTCATCCGGCATTGAAGCTGTAGATTTATACAAAGAATTTAAACCGGATGTCTGTCTCCTTGATATCACCATGCCGGAACTTGACGGAATTGACGCCTGTCGGGAAATCCTGAAGGAAGACGCAGACGCGCGTATCATTATGATGACCATCCATCTCGACGAAAAGTATCTGAACGAGGTGCTTGAGGCCGGTGCACTCGGTTATATGCTTAAGTCTTCCGGAAAAGATGAAATCATCAATAACATCCATCGGGTGCTGAACAATGAACGGGTTTTCAGCAAAGCAGTATCGGATATGATCACAACAAGCTTTCTTTCCCGCAACCGCAAAACAGAAGCCCCTAAAGCGGCATCAAAACTTACCAAAAGAGAAAAAGAAATTCTGGGCTACATTGTTGACGGGAAGACCAATCAGGAAATTGCAGAAGTGCTGAGTATTTCGCCCCGCACGGTAGAAACACACCGCTCCAACCTGATGCACAAAATGGGTGTTAAGAATACGGCAGCACTCGTGAAGAAAGCTCTTGCTGAAGACATGATCTAAGTTCCAAAAGCCAAGAACTAAGTATTTATACCTAAATTATTTTTTGTCATAATTACGCATTTTTACCAATTGTTTGGCCCCCAATATGTTTGCTATATTAGCTGTATACAAATGGGGTAATAGCCGTCTGTAGATGATAAATTTAGCGTCGACTCCTGAACGAGCCGGCGTTTTTTTTTGCCCTTATGCGCCGTATGGCTGAAAATTACACGCAAAGAAAAAGCCCGGACTTCCGACCGGGCTTTTTGTTGTTCCAAGTATATGATTTGTTAGGTAAAAGAGCTGTCCCGCATGATTCACAACAAAGCGGGACCTGCGCAGCGCATCAGGAGCATCCGCTTGTTGATCCGCAGTTTTCGCACTTCAGGCATGTGCCGTTACGCACCATGGACATGCTTCCGCATTCGCTGCAAACATCACCCGTGTAGCCCATGCTGCGGGCGCGTTTATAGCGGCTCATGAACGTATCTGTCTCGGTCTGCGCTGCACCGACCGTCGCCGTGCTTACGCTAACCGCTTCAGGCAGGGCTGTTTTCAGATCCGCAAGCTTGTTATTTGCCGTAGCTGGTTTTGTTGAAGTTGGCGCGGCAGCTGCCGGGGCGGACGCAGCTGCGGTTTTTGATGTCGCCTTTCTCAGTTCTTCTTCAGATTTGAGGCTGCGCTCGAGAATCTCATCCGCGCCGACATGCGCGAGATCATGACGCCCCAGATAGCTGATGGCGAGCTCTCTGAAAATGTAGTCCATCACGGAAGTCGTCATCTTAATGTGCGGATTGCCATGTACCATGCCACTGGGCTCAAACTTGGTAAACACAAAGGCATCCACAAATTCATCTAAAGGCACGCCGTGCTGCAGACCAAGTGAGATGGAAATTGCAAAGCAGTTCAGCAGGCTCCTGAAAGCAGCGCCTTCCTTGTGCATATCAATGAAGATTTCACCGAGCTGACCGTTTTCATACTCTCCGGTACGCAGGTACACACTCTGACCCCCAATCTTACATTTCTGCGTGTAGCCGCCGCGCCGGTTCGGAAGCCTGCGCCGCTCTGAGACATATTTGTGGATGATACGCTCAGCAACCTGCACAACTTTATCCTGCACCGCTTCGTCTTCAGGGTTTGCCGCCACATCAGCCGAAGTTTCGTCATCAGCTTCAATCACCTGCAGCACGTCAGAAGTTGAGTTCAGCGGCTGACTTAGCTTGGAGCCGTCGCGATAGAGGGCGTTGGCTTTAAGCATAAGTTTCCAGGAGGTCATGTAGGCTTCCTGAATTTCTTCAACACTCGCTTCGTTGGGCAGGTTAATGGTTTTGGAAATCGCACCGGAGATAAAGGGTTGTGCCGCAGCCATCATCCGGATGTGCCCCATTGTTGCGATGAAGCGGGTTCCTTTGCGGCCACACTTGTTGGCACAGTCAAACACCGGAAGGTGCTCGTCTTTCAGGTATGGCGCTCCTTCAACGGTCATGGTCCCACACACGTAATCGTTGGCTTCGTTGATTTCCTGCGGGCTGAAGCCGAGATAAGACAGCATGTCAAAGTTCCAGTCAGCAAGCTGAGCTTCACTTATCCCAAGGACGTCCTTACAAAAATCTTCGCCCAGAGTCCACTGATTGAAAGCAAACTTGATTTCAAACGCACCCGGCAGCCCGGCTTCGACGGCTTCAATTTTTTCATCGGTAAACCCTACTTCTCTGAGGCGGTCATGGCTAATGGTTTTGCAGCCTTTGAAAGTGCCATGTCCTTTGGCATACTTTACGATGGCGTCAATTTCTTTTTCCGCATACCCCAAACGCTCGAGCGCTGCGGGCACGCTTTGATTGATGATTTTGAAGTAGCCGCCACCAGCAAGTTTCTTGAACTTGACCAGCGCGAAGTCAGGCTCAATACCTGTCGTATCGCAGTCCATCACCAAACCAATCGTACCGGTAGGCGCAATTACGGTGACCTGTGCATTGCGGTATCCGTGCTTTTCCCCCATCTCAAGGGCGAGATCGGCGTCTTCGCGGGCTGCCGCAAGCAGGTAGTCGGGGCAGCGCGTCGGGTCGATCCCCATTGGCTTGATGGTAAGCGCTTCATACTCTTCCGGGGCGGCGCTGTATGCCGCACGGCGATGGTTGCGCAGCACCCGCAGCATGTGCGCTTTGTTGCGCTCATATCCTTCAAAGGTACCCAGCTCGCGCGCCATTTCCGCACTTGTAGCGTAGCTGTGCATGTGCATGATGGCCGTCAGCGCGCCGGTCAGTGCGGCAGCTTCTTCACTGTCGTATGGGATACCTTGTATCATCAGCAGGGAGCCAATGTTCGCATAGCCCAGCCCCAGGGTGCGGAACTGCCAGGAAAGCTGCGCGATCTCCTTGGAAGGAAACTGCGCCATCAGTACTGAAATCTCCAGCGTAATGGTCCACAACCGCGTTGCGTGCCGGTAGGCTTCCACATCAAACTGACCGGTATTGCGGTCATAAAACTTCACCAGGTTTAGGGAAGCCAGATTACAGGCCGTGTTATCCAGGAACATGTACTCGCTGCAGGGATTGCTCGCGTTAATGGAGCCGTCTTCGGGGCAGGTGTGCCATTCATTGATGGTATCGTGATACTGTGTGCCGGGGTCGGCTGAGGCCCATGCCGCATAGGAAATCTGATCCCACAGCTCGCGGGCTTTCAGCGTTTTATGGGCTTTGGGCTCGCGGCCTTCTTGCTGTGCCGCCTTCTTTTCCGTGCGGAAGTACAGATTCCAGTCCCCGTCTTTCTCAACAGCATCCATAAAGGCGTTGGGAATGCGGACGGAGTTGTTTGAATTCTGTCCGCTCACCGTACCATAGGCTTCGGAGTTCCAGTCCGTATCGTAGGTATCAAAGGCAATATCGGTGAAGCCCTGCGCGGCAAGCTGCAGAATACGCTGTACGTAGCTCATCGGAACCTGATCGCGCGAAGCTTCACGGATGGCTCGTGCAAGGGCTTTGTGCTTCTTCGGGTTGCGGCTCATTTCGCCGTTGTAGCTGCGCCCTTCAATTTCTACCGACGTATGGCACAGGTGAAGAATGGTGCGGAGATGTCTCTCAATAATTTTTGAACCGGCAACGATGGAAGCTACTTTTTCTTCTTCCTTCACCTTCCAGTTTACATATTCTTCAATGTCAGGATGATCAAGATCAAGGGTGACCATTTTTGCGGCCCTGCGCGTCGTGCCGCCTGACTTAATCGCACCGGCAGCACGGTCCCCGATTTTCAGGAAGCTCATCAGGCCCGACGACTTCCCGCCCCCGCTCAGGGGCTCGGTTGCCCCGCGCAGATTGGAAAAGTTGGTCCCGGTACCGGAGCCGTACTTGAACAGACGGGCTTCCCGCACCCACAGATCCATGATTCCGCCTTCATTCACGAGATCGTCATCAATACTTTGAATGAAACAGGCATGGGGCTGCGGATGTGAATACGCATCCTGCGAGCGCAGCACGCGGCCGGTCTCCGGATCGGCATAGTAGTGCCCCTGCGCCGGACCATTAATGCCATATGCCCAGAAAAGACCTGTATTAAACCACTGCGGACTGTTCGGTGCCGCCATTTGTGTGGCCAGCATGTAGCGCATCTCATCATAATACGACTTTGCATCCGCTTCGGTGTTGAAATACCCGTGCTTCCAGCCCCAGTAGGTCCAGCATCCCGCCATGCGGCCAAACACCTGCCGCGAGTCTGTCTCCATCCCGTACTGATCTTCCGGGCTCATGCCCTTCATAGCTTTGGTGTCGGCTTCAGAGCGCTGCAACCACTCCGGCACCCCTTCTTCGGCTACTTTGCGCAGCTTTGCGGGTACCCCTGCCTTACGAAAATATTTTTGCGCGATAATATCTGTTGCCACCTGACTCCAGGTACTGGGCACCATCACATTATCAAGCGAAAATACTTTGGATCCGTCGGGGTTTTTAATCTCTGATTTGCGGGGCTCAAAGGTAATTAATTCATATGGTGAAGCCCTCCTCTGATCTATTAGTTGCCTTTTAATTTCCATAGTTCATAAGATATTCCAAGTGATTGTTTTGCAATGCTTTATAGCATAATTAAAGTTCTCTGTAGTTGATGAAAATAACTCTTTTAAATTCTTAATCAAAGCCTATTTAGAATCCACAAAGACCGTTTTTAAAAAAAACAGAAATCAAAATTATCAACAAATTATCAACAAACCTTCAACAACATCAAAGACAACTGTTAGCAACAATCAATTAATGACAGATAGTACTTTATCCACCACTTTTCCACATTGTGATCAAGTATTTTTAAAAAAAAAAGCACCGCCCGAAACCTGTGGTTCAGACGGTGCTTTTCAAAATTAGGCTTTCCTTCCCCTAAGCTTATCCACAATGGATGTTAGCTCTGGGAAGCTTAACTGTCGTTGCTCACGCGCCGGACGGTTTTACCCTTCAAGGGCATCATCCACAATCCGGAGAATGTGTGCGGTGTGCGCGCGGGTTTCGGCATTGCCGCGGCTGCGGTTGTTCATCATCGTTTTGATCCGCTGCAAGCTGTGCAGGGCCGCGGTCTGCGTGAAGTTGTCGTACTGATTCCGTTCATTGGCCAGGGCCGCAGCAAGGTTGGTAACATACAGCACCTGCAGGTTCTGACGGAAAGTATTCACGTTGGTGCGAAGGTCTGCCTGAAAGATCGCATTGGTGAGATCATCCATCATTTCGACCAGCGAATATTCGTTTCCGTACAGACGGGTGTCGGTAATGCGGCGCGTCGTATTCGGGTGCATGATGTGCGCCAGGGTGTTGCGCTGCATGTTCAGCACAAGATCGTGAATACGCGGATCTTCACCCGCAAAGGGGTTGCTGAAACCGCGGCGCTGACGCATCAGGTGATTGTACACTTCATGGCTTTCATAAAAAGCATCCGGGGCAAAAAGGCGGCTGCCGAGCAGCTCCATCGCACGCTTCTGATCTGCGCGGGAAACCGGCGTATAGGGCTCACCCGCACCGGGCTGACCCACAAAACCACGATCGATATACACCCCGCCAATGAAGCGCGCCGTAACGCCCATAGCCGTGTTGATCTGACCCATGCTCGACATAAATGCGTTGAACAACGCCTGATAGCTCTCATTCTCGACCGAGTACCGGTCAAGCAGGTTATCAAGCATGTCATGCACGAGCTGTACCCGTGTTTCGGAGTAGGCAATAGGATCGTTGCTCATGGCGCCGATCATAATGCGCGGGTCAATCGCCTTGCCCGGGCTGCGCATGTCGTCTGCATCATTTCCAAAAATGAGCTCGGGTTCAGTTGAGCGCTCCAGAATAGCGTTCAGGCGGGCTTCTTCCGCTTCCGGATCATCAAGCCCGCGGGAGTAGCCGTACTCAATAGCCCAGATGTCGTAAGGACCCGTCGTAGTAGTGTAAAACTGACCTTGCTGCGAACGGTCGTGCGCCACGTTAATGGCAGGATAGTCCATCACAGAGCCGGAAAGCCCCATTTGCTCCGTCAGGCTGCGGTCATGCACCTGATCGGGGTCGAGCATGAAAGAAGCGGCCATGTTGTGATTCAGGCCAAAAGTATGGCCCAGCTCGTGCATGATGAGATAAACCAGGGCTTCATGGACCATTTGCTCGCGATCGAGATCATCAAAGTCGAGTGCCTGCAGGGCGGCAAATCCAAACATATTGCTCATTTGGATGAAGTGACCCGCCGAGCAAAACACGCCGTGCTCATGCGTATGCCCGTGCTCGTCACCCTTTAATCCGGGCAGCCCCATGTCGAGAAAGTAATCAATCACATTTTCACTGAACAGGCGCTCATTGTTGGCCGCGTTGCGCAGGAATACGTACTCCAGCATAATATCCGCGCCCAGGATCTGACCGGTCCGGGGATTGGTGAAGCTCGGACCATATCCCCCAAACGGCGGCGTCGGGGAAGACGTCCAGCGCAGTACGTTGTAGCGGATATCTCCGGCATCCCAGTCGGCCGTATCAGGCTGCACCTTAACGGCAATGGCGTTGCGGAAACCGGCGGCTTCGAAGGCACGGTTCCACTCCAGCGTAGCTTCCTTAATAATAGGGCGCAGCTCGTGCGGGGTTGTGTTTTCAATCCACCAGGTAATCGGTTCTACCGGCTCAGAAATTTCGGCTTCCGGATCTTTAGGCTCCAGGTGCCAGCGGTTGATCACATCCGCCCAGGGAGTTACGCCCAAAGCCGTCTGATCATTGACTTGCTGACTAAAGTAACCGACCCGCGCATCATCGCGGCGCGGCACAAAGTTGTTATCCGGCATTTCGATGAAGGTGTGCTGATACACAATGGTGATGGAGCGGGCGTCGGTAACATGCATCCCGCCACGGTTAAGCGGGGCCGGGTTATCGTACACGTACTCAACCTGCACAGCGGTATTCATGGGATAACTGTTGATACTGCGAAACTTGGTTTTATCGCGGCTGAGATTGCCCAGCGTAAGCATAGCACCGGGCGGAAGGCCCGGAAAGGGCGATGGCTTAACCTGATGAAGGGCCTCCGTGAGAAAAAGCGGATCAGAATTGATCAGCATCTGCCCTTCGTGCTCGGTATCAATTTTGGCAGAAAACAGCACCGCACGCGAAATATTGGCGTCAGCGGCCCGGCTCAGCGGGTTATCTTCATCAAAATGAAAGCGGGTATTCTCTACCACAAATTCTATGCGGTCGAAATAGCGCTGAATACTGAACACTTTATTATCCCGGTAATTCCCGCGGAAATGCCCGACCTGCGGTACCCCGTCAACCGTATGCCCCCAATAAATGAATTCTTTACCGATCTGATCTTCCGTAATCATCATTTTCGTGCTGCCGGAAGTCGTGTCCTGAAAGACCGTGAACAGGCCCTCCATTTTTATATGACCGCTTGTGGCCTGTTCAATAGGATTGAGCTGTGGTCGCTCCGCCTGTGCTGCAGCCTGTTGCGCACTCTGTTGCGAACCGGAACACCCGGCAAGCACCAGCAGGGCGAACAGCATCATGGTGATGGTATGCTTCATGCCTGAATCGTTGGTTTGATTGATTGGTTGTGTAGATTGATTGTGTAGATGTTGAAAAAATAAACAGACTTGTATCAGCCGCCCCAATTGACGCAAAACCCTTTCAGGTCGTTCAGATGTGCCGGGACGAACCGATAAAAATCAGTTAACTGACCAAAGTACGGGATTTATCCGCTACCATTCTGTAAATAAAGACCCGACTATACCATTCCCGGTTTACATTCAGCCGCAGCCGTAAGCGTGCCAAAACGCAGCTTTACTACAGCCTGAGCCCTTATATCAGATCCCGATTTCAATCTGAAACCGCACATAAGTTCCCTCACGCGCATCTGCAAAATCGGTACGGGGGAAACGGTCATGCGTAAGTTCAAGCTGCAGCTTCAGGGCATGCTCCCACACATAGCGCGTAATTCCGGCGCTGAACTGTTCTCTCGGGCGAAAAAACGGACGCACCTCTTTTTCAGGATTATGCGACGAATACCGGGCAATCAGCTCATAATCGGAAGGAAATAGATAGCTGAGCTGCAAATCGTAGCCTGTCCCGACCAGATAAGCTGTTTCCCGCACAGCACCGGTATCTCCGTCAGGCAGGGCGATCACCGGATCATCGGTTTGCCGGCTCATCCACGCAGCCATCAGCGCCCAGCCCTGATATTTGAGCATGGCATCCAGATGAATCACCCTGAGATCGCGTTTCGCCGATGTATCCGATCCAAGCTGCCCCTGCGCCCGCTTTGCACCCATATTATAATGAACAGTCCCGCCAAGCAGCAGTTTGGGCGTCTGTTCCCGTGCGAGATCTCCCTCAAACATCGTCCCGTTTTTCAGGAAAGCCCCCAGCGGCATCAGCTCAAGCCGGGCCGTGTAGGCCAGATCCGTATCCGGATTCCGCGTGTAATTGCGGCCATCCCCCGTGCTTATAGCAGTACGCAGATTATAGGAAAAACGGTTCTGATCTTCCCGCCCGTAATTCGCGAAAACACCGTAATCACGGTCAATCGTAAATGCCGCATTATTCACGGAGCGATCGGTGAGCTGCAGCGCCCCCGATGAATTCACCCGCTGACGGTTCCCCGGAAGCTTGGTCTGTCCGAACCCGAAGCTCCAGTGCGCATCCGGGCGGTAGTAAAACACCGCATCCCGTATGATATTGATGTTCTCACCGGGCTGTATCGCGCCCACATCACCGGGTGAGAAGGAAAGCTGAATCGCATACAAAAAGCGCGGATCCCCGACAAAACCATCGAACCGCAGCCGCAGCCGGCGCACGACCGCCTCCACACTGTCATCGCGATCGCTGAACGTCTGAAACGTCGCCCGGTTCTGCATCCTGAACCGGATGTTAACCTGATAGGTGCTGTCAGGCGTCGTCAGTCCCAGACCCCGCCCGAAAGAATAATGCGGCAGCGAAGGAATGCGGATTTCCAGATCGCGCAGCACCCGCTCGCTTTCCTGTGCCAAAACCGGCTGCGAAAAGCCCGCAAACAGAAAACCGGCTGCCATAATAAACCCTGCCAAAAAATGTCTCATAAGCTCAGATATGCAATTAAACAGTGAAGGATAAATAGCCCCTGCAAGATAGTTTTTACAGCACAATTAAACCCGAAAAATCCGCGAGCGCTAACGATAACCCGCAACAGAAAAAGGTGCCCTGAGCCCGGCTGATTCCGCATGCCCGGCTTTTTTATTTTTTGGGGGAAACGCCGTGAGCATCACGGTCTTTCGTGACAGATTAGCGTTCCCAAATCATAATTTGAATCCCTTGCTTTTTGGATTCCGGACGGATACAACCAACTTTGCCAAATCCCGAACTTCTCAGCTGATCGGATCAAACCGGTCCCACGGTGCCCCCTCCGGCCACGTTGCCTGAAACGACAGTTGTTCATCTCGTGTAGGGTGCATAAAAGCGAGCTTCCACGAAAGCAGGGCAAGATTGCGGCCCTGCGGCTGATTGCCGTCGCCGTACTTATAATCACCCCAAAGCGGATAGCCGGCATGTGCACACTGCACCCGTATCTGATGGGGACGCCCGGTCTCCAGACAAACATGCAGCAGGCTGAGTCCGCCTTCATGTGCGCAGCTGCGCAGGCTCAGCCGGGCCTCCTTAGCCGCCCGCTCATTGCCGGACCGCACCACCCGCACCCGATTCTTAGCGACATCTTTCAGCAGGAAATCCCGCAGCTCAGCCCGGGCAGGCGGCGCCCCCTCCACCACCGCAAGATACTCCTTGCTCAGATCCCGCCTGCGAAACTGATCCGACAGCCGCGAAGCCGCCTTGGACGTACGCGCAAAAACCATCAGCCCCGAAGCCGGCCGATCAATCCGGTGCACCATCCCCAGAAAAACATTGCCCGGCTTATTGTACTTTTCCTTGATATAAGCCTTCAGCGCATTCAGCAAATCCGGATCACCGCTTGCATCTTCCTGCACCGGCACATTCGGCAGCTTGTACACCACAAGCAGATGATTATCTTCAAAAACAGGTTCAAAAAGCGGTACATCGTCGGTTGAATGCATAGATCAGTTTAAGGACAGTAAAATGCGGGTTAGGGGAAAGACTTCCGGCTAAAATGCAACTCTTTTAGCTATGTTAAATGGGCTGACTTTTTTATAATGAAAGTACGCATCTTCAAAACATCTGAATCACGATAATATATCATCTGCCTTTTCTTTTTTACAAACCATGTCCTTTAATAGTATCCTTGCAGCGACTCACAAAGAAATTTGGGCGTGGGTTCTCCACATCTAATCCGGAATACATGCGGTTGTTTAATCTCACCTATTCAAAATCCGAAACACTGTCTCGGAAATCAGAAAATCCCCCTCCACGCATTGGAATTTCCCAAACCCTGTCCGGGAAATCTCAAAAACAGCCTTCGTTTGCCGGAAAACCGCAGACAGTGTCTGCTGTTTTTAACCTTAGCTGGTCGCACTATCTCAAGCTGATGCGGATTGATGATCCGGCAGAGCGTCGTTTTTATGAGATTGAGAGTGCAGAAAACAACTGGAGCATACGGGAGCTGCAGCGGCAGTTCGGAAATTCCGGACTACTGAATCGAACGGGAAATACTTTTTGACCAACTTCAAAAAACTCGATGTCATCATACTAATTGTCTGGGGGTATCTGATGCCGAATCAGATCATGAACAATTTTAAATGAGTACTTATTTATGGCAACAAATGAAAGAAATACCATTATTGAAGCAATAAACAGACTTCAGGATAAACTAATTGACCTGAGTGGATTCAATCGTTTAATTAACTTCAAACATACCAAAGGCAGGTCATTACAGCTGGCTAATGCAGCTCTTCAAAATGTGTATGACCGTTTAATCAACGATGGTAAGTCTATTGATATACAAGCACTGCCTGAGCCTGATGAGTCAGACTATGTGTCGCGTAATGGGAGAATGCAGCGCCCGGATGAAAAAAGCTGGGCTACAATTCAAGGCGTTAATACAGATTATACACTCCCTTTGAAATCAGATGAAAAGGACGCATATAAGTTATCGGCTTTGCAATACGAACACAAGTTAGGCACTCTTCTTCGCAAGATCGAAAGGGAAGCAAGGTTGGGCATAGAGGAAACAGGTTCAAATATGCTTTACCTGATTATGGGTTTTCTCGAATACCCTGACCGACCTGACGGTGAGCGCTTGTATCAGGCACCGCTTCTAAGCATTCCGATTTCAATCACAAAGGAAAAGAAGAGAGGTAAGATCAAATACAGCATTTCTTACACAGGAGAAGACATAACGGAGAACCTGTCGCTAATGAAAAAGCTTTTGGATGATTTTGACATCGATTTCCCCGATTTACCTGAAGATGAGATTAACTTTGAGCAATTTTTTAGCAAGATTGAGAAGGTTATAAGAGATAAGCGGAATTTTGAAATTAAGCCTTTTGCGTCAATAGGCTTACTCAGCTACTCAAGTATGCTGCTGTACAAGGACTTAGATCCTAAAAAGTGGGATAAAAGGGGTAGAGAAAACAGGCTGTATGAAAATGAGGTTATCACACAGATTTTTGGCGAAAAAGGGGAAAACGAAAACGACCTGACGCCGGATATCTTCGAAGAAAACAATGTGGAAAGTGAAAAAGGTGATCAGGTACCGCTGATATTTGATGCTGACAGTTCGCAGCACAGTGCGATAATGGAGGTTATTTACAATAAAAAGAATTTGGTAATTGAAGGTCCTCCTGGCACGGGTAAATCTCAAACGATTGCAAACCTTCTCGCAACCTGTCTAAAAAACGGAAAGAAGGTTCTGTTTGTGTCTGAGAAGTTAGCAGCTCTCCAGGTTGTGCGAAAACGTCTCGAACAAGCCGGGCTTGGCATTTTTACACTCGAACTCCACAGTAATAAAACCAACAGGAAAGAGGTACTGAAGGATATTGAGCGACGTGTTAAAAGCAATCGCTTCAAAGTCCAAAATAGCTTTGGAGAGGAAGAACTTAAGCAAAAAAGAGCTGAACTAAAGAATTACTCCACAGCTCTTCAACACAAAGTGAATAGCAGGATTGATTTCACTGTTCAGGAGTTAGTCTGGAAAAAAGAATATAGCAGGCAGCAGCTTATAGAGATTGCTGAGCAAATAGAGCATTTAAAATTGGAAAATGCGGTTGACTTATCATTCGAGCAGTTGAACAAGATCAAAAAAGTACTCCAAAGCCTTGCCGTTTACTATAAGCAGGTTGGCACTGTTGGCTCTAAAAACCCTTTTTTTGGAATATATCTCCCTGACCTCAATCTTTTTGACAGTTCCAAGTTGTTTAATGTTGTTGAAAGGCTTAAAAATGCGGCTGCAAAGCTTGGGGGTACTATTGAAGAATTTGATGATAAATACAACGTCGACTATTACAATGCAGGCAGGCATTATTGGAGTCAGCAATTAGGCGAAATTCGTTGTTTTCACCAATCTATGCCGGAGTCATTGCCATATAATATTACTGCAAAGCTATGTGAAAATGGCGTTTTAAAACCACACGTAAGACACCATTTTTATACTCTGCAAAAGCAACTCAATGATTTAAATGAGTTTAACAACACAGTTTCCTCATACTTCAATATAAGCAAAGATTTTGTAGCTATACCTTATTCAGAAGTAAATGAGGCTGTAAGTAATTTTGCTGAACTAAACCTCGATAAACTGCCAATTAGTGAAATTGGCAGGCAAAGAGAAGTTTTTATTACACATTGTGCGACACTGCATGCAAAAGTTGACAGTCTTAACCAAAAGCTCAGCTCAATCGGCGTCAGAGAAATCACAAATAGCTCGGACATACAGCATTTAAACTTATTTGTTGATCATATCCTTAGCTCAAATAGTGAAATATTCAGATATCAGTCTCCTCAACTCGTGGGCAAAAGTAACCTCGATGATATCAGGCAAATTATTGACACGTACAGGAGCATCAAGAGGCAGTGGACAACCTTAGGCAATATATTCTATCTGGATATACTTCCTCCTGAAAGAGATATCAAGAAAGCAATTTCTGTGCTAAGGGAGGGAAATAAATGGTACCGGATTTTCCAGAAAAGGTGGAGAGATGCAGTAAATAGCCATAAACAGATATCAAAATCTAAAAAGACTGTTGACTCAGATAAGCGCCTAAAAGACCTTGAATTGCTATCCAGAATTCTAAATGAGATAGAAAGCTTTAATACCGGATCTTTAGTTAAAGAGTACTTTACTAAAGAAAACAATCCTTTCGGGAATATTGATTTTGAAGCTCTATCGGATCTTATCGATTGGAACGAGAAGTACAATTCGCTTAGAGGTAACCTGTATCACAAAGAAGCTGTAAGACTTGTAAGAAGTGCAATAAGGGAATTAAAAGACAAAATGTATCCGGTACAGGAAGAGATAAGAGAGGTTATTTTAATTGAGCGTCAACTAAATGAACTGTTTCAAAATCCTGTCTTATCAAACCAAGTAGACTACACGGTATTCCTGAAGAGTGTAGCAATTATCGACACATGGCTAAATAGAAGGTTTCAATGGATTGAAACTTACGTGAAGCCTTCCATATGTCCCGAGCATATTCAAAAAGCTATGAATGCATACGAATCGATAAAGCGATTACAATCGGATATAACATCTCAACCAGAGTACCCGGTTCTGTTTGGTGAAGAGTTTAGAGGATCAAAAACAAATGTCAATCCTATTGAGGAATTAATTTATCAAATTGAAAAATTATCGAATTCTGAGATTAGTGAGTCCATACGGACAGGTATGGTTACTGATAATTTGTTTATTCAGGTAAAAGAAGCAGAAGAGATTCTCTCAAAAATACATCAGGAGTATCAGGTTCTCGATGAGGAATTCAATGCTTTAGATACATTATGTAAGACCAATCGCAAAGCGTTCATTACGAATGCTGCCTCACCTGGTGCTAATGAGCATAACTGCATTATTCACAGGTGCAACCTAATTTTGGACAACGCTAAGCAGATTGAGCCCAATCATACATATGCTATCTTCAGGCAAAAAGCAAGCAGTCTGAATCTCCAAAACTTTATTGAGCTTGCGGAGCAGGGTTTGCTTACTGAGAGTCGTGCGGAGGCAATGGTAGATTTTGCTTATGCTAATGAAATCCTGAAAAATGAATATTCACCGTCTGATGGGTTTGGCAAATACCATGGCAGCGAGTTAAACAATATCCGTACGGACTTCAGGAGATTGGATAAAAAATTGGAAGGCTGGCGAAGAAATGAAGTTCATGGTCATTGTTTATTTAATGCATATCCTCCAAAAGGAAGTAACAGCCCCATAGTCGATGAAAAGACAGAAATGGGGCTAATCAAACTCCTATTACCCCAGAAACGTCCAAGGGTAACTGTCCGGAAACTAATTAACAGAGCACCGAAATCGCTCCAGGAGCTTAAACCCTGTTTTATGATGGGTCCCCAAGCCGTAGCTCAGTACCTTACGCCTGGAGTAATTGAGTTTGACATAGTGATTATGGACGAGGCTTCACAGCTTAAGCCGGAATATGCAATAGGAGCAATTGCCAGAGCCAGACAGCTAGTTGTGGTTGGAGATTCGAACCAGCTCCCCCCTACGAGTTTTTTTAACAGGATGAATGATAGCACGGATGACGATAGTGAAGAAACTGTAGCGGAATCAGAAAGCATCTTAGATTTATGCCGGTCGCAATTTAAAACTGTCAAAAAACTGCTGTGGCATTATCGATCTCAACACCACAGTTTGATTGCTTTCTCTAACCTAAAATTCTATGATAATGAGCTATTGGTTTTCCCTTCCCCCCGTGAGCAAAGCGACGATCTTGGCTTAAGTGCTATTTATTTAAAAGACGCGGTTTATGAGAATCAGGTAAATAAGCAAGAGGCCATCAAAGTGGCAGACATGTTAATTGAACATATGCTTAAAAAAAGCAAGGATTCAATTGGCGTGGTAACGCTAAACATCAAGCAGAAGGAGCTGATATCTGAAATTTTCGAAACCCGAAAACTTGAGCTAATTAATGACGATGAAGTCTGGGAGCACTGGAATAATCAAGCAGAGCCGATTTTTATCAAAAACCTTGAAAACGTTCAGGGCGATGAGCGTGATTGTATAATTATATCTACCACTTACGGTAAAGCACTAGGAACTAAAGTTGTAAGGCAGAATTTTGGTCCGATTAGTAATCCCGATGGATGGAGGCGACTAAATGTGCTTTTTACAAGAGCCAGAAAATCTGTTACCGTAGTAACTTCACTACTTCCCTCTGATATTCTTACAGACAGAGCTACTCATGACGGATCCAAAGTATTGCAGCAGTATTTGGCATATATCCAAACTGGTGTGTTGGAACAGGGTCAGAATACTGGAATGGAGCCTGATAGTGAATTCGAAAGGGCGGTTATAAAAGTTCTCGAAAGGCATGGTTTTGATGTAACTCCGCAGTTGGGCGTAGCTGGTTACAGAATAGATATAGCAGTAAAAAATCCCAAATCACGAAATTCCTACATGGCCGCCATTGAATGCGATGGTGCACAATACCATTCTGCCAAATCAGCTAGAGATCGGGATCGAATAAGACAGGAAGTGCTTGAGTCTTTAGGTTGGGAAAATAAGATTTGGAGGATTTGGTCAACGGATTGGTTTAGAAACCCTGAAGCTGAAACTGCTAAGCTGATCAGCTTTTTGAACTCATTGGAAACCTATACAGAGTACACATCGGCGAACAGGGAACCTTGGGTAACAATAACTTCCAAAGGTGAGGTGCAAGATTCTGGTTTTCAGACTCCTATTGTTGGTTCTGTAATTGGTGATATTGAAGACATAGATGAAACCATTTCCCAACTTGAAGAAAAAGAAGTAGTGGAAGTCGGGGATACGGTTATATATCAAGAGAAATCAGAGCGTAGCAAGAATATGGAAGTGACCATAACAATCAATAATACTAATGATAAGAAAAAACTGATTGCAAGGAAGGCACCCCTTGCCCAGGCGCTCTTGAATGCATCGGTAGGCGATGAAGTAACTCTTGACCTAAAAAACGATGTGTCGAGAGTTTTTGTGGTTAAAGAGATTAGGAAAGCAAAATAGGCTTCTGAGATTTGTCATTTGAGCATTATACAATGCCAGCAAAATTCACAAAAAAATCTTCAACTACAGAGTATGAGTTCATAAGCAAGTAATTTTCCCTTACTTCGTCTTAAACACCTAAGATATTCCTACCAATGCCATTCCAACCCACCAATATCACCCGTCAACACGTCGCAGCTGCAGTTCGGAAAATCAGGGAGGAAAATATTGCCGTAAACACATCTACAAGATATGATGTGATTATTGATGGCGTAGCATATCCACCGAAGGAAATTATGCGGTATGCACACGAGCAGATGAACGGAGAGCTGTTATGGGAGCGTAGTGGAGGTGAACCAACCAATCGTTATTTGAAGGAGATGGGATTTGAGATTAGAGAGAAGGAGGCCAAAATAAGTTTAAATAAACTCCTGAATCAGTACTCAAGCTTTTTGGATAATCCAAACTATGAAGAGTTGTATAAATGGGAAGCTGTCCAAAATTTTCAGGAAAACTGGGATATTGAGGCTGAGGATTTTCAGGATATGTTCGCACTGTCTTTCCAGCCGCCTAACTGCAATTTGTGGGAAAGCGGAAAATATTTCCCAAGAAAGATGATGTTGGAATTCATCTTGAATAAGCCCGAAGAAGTGCGTGATATGTTTCGTGATCTTTATGATGAGTCTCGTGATCTACTAAGTAGAATCAGATCTTTTAAACGAAAATCGCAAACCCGACTATCCGAAATTAAAAAAGAAGACAAAAACCATTTTCAGGATGATAGAGCTATTTCTGTTTATCTTGCCTGCAAATATCCTGAGAAATACTATTTGTACAAGTATACTATGTACAAAAGCTTCTACGGCCTTACGGGTATTGGACCTGCTCCAAAACATCGTAGCGAGGAAAACATATTAAACTATTTTCTGCTTTGTGATAAAGTCAGAGAGTTTATTGAGCAAAATCCGGGAGTGATTGAAAAGCATCAATCATTAAGGAATGAGAAACACTATAAAGACGAGAGCAACCATATTCTAACACAGGATGTGATCTTCTGTGCTTCAAAAAAAGACTTTTGGGTCCATAATGAGCGTGAACCTGCAGCAGCCCCCAAACAGATAGACGATATGAATAATAAGACGCAGCCAATGCCCCTCAACCAAATTCTGTTCGGACCACCCGGTACCGGGAAGACATACCATACAGTCAATAAAGCGCTACAAATTGTGGATCCGGCGTTTTACCAGCAAAATGAAGGAAACCGTCAAGCACTCATCAGGCGGTACACTGAGCTGCTGATTACCGATTGGGATGATACTGAGGAAAAGAAAATTGTCTTTGTCACCTTTCATCAGAGCTTTACATACGAGGATTTTGTGGAAGGTATCAAGCCGGTTGAAAAAGACGGCAAGCTTACCTATACCATCGAAGACGGGGTATTCAAACGGATTTGCCGGGAAGCTGTAAACGGGAACCGGGTGCTCATCATTGATGAAATCAACCGGGGGAATATTGCACAGATATTTGGAGAGCTCATCACACTGATCGAGCCGGATAAGCGGAAAGGTGCGGATGAAGAACTTCGGGTGATTCTGCCCTATTCCAAAACCGAATTCAGCGTGCCGGCTCATCTCCACATCATAGGCACCATGAACACCGCCGACCGCAGCGTGGAGGCGCTTGATACGGCTCTTAGGCGCAGGTTCTCCTTTGAGGAGCTGCCGCCAAAGCCGGGCCTCATCGCAGAAGAAGGCGCTTCAAAGGAAAATGGCGGAGAGGTGATGGTTCGGGAAACCCGCATCAGTCTTTACGAGCTACTTAGTACAATCAATAACCGGATAGAGAAACTGCTCGACAAAGATCATCTGATTGGTCATTCTTACTTTATGAAAGTCAGCAGCAGTGCAGATTTGCGCACGGTTTTTCAGCATAACATTATCCCGCTGCTGGAGGAGTATTTTTATGGTGATAAAGGCAAAATTCAGCTTGTGCTTGGTCGCGGGTTTGTGGAGCGGAAAGAGAACGGGCAGTCTGTCGGATTTGCGGCTTCTGATTACGATGACAGCGTTTTCGATGACCGTGAAATCTGGCACATTACTGACGCTTGGAGAACCAGCGATCAGGCATTTGAAGCCGCGCTCCTGACACTGCTCAACAAGCCGGAGTAACGGCAGATGGGCAGGGAGAATATCATAACGGTGTTTGAACACGACCGGTTGCTGGTCAGAGAGGGCTCCCCGTTAACCAAAAACACGTTTGAGCAGTTAGTGCTGTACCACGGTGCTAACGGCACGCCCTATTTTTCACTGCTGCATAAAGGGGTAAAGTTTAATCAGTTTGTGGGCGTTATTCAGGTCGGAGGCACTACAATAGAAGTCCTTCCAAAGCCTGATCGGGCCGGGGCTGACAAAATCGTTTGGCGGAATGTACTGATCAGCATGCTTCGTACAGTGACCGGCATTGAGGCCGGGGTAACGTCGAAGTCCAGCCTGCGCCTGAACCGCAATTCAATTTTTGATCTCTATATCGAGCTGTTCCTGAATGAGTGCGAGCGTATCACCCATCAGGGATTGTCCAAAAAGTACCGTAAGGTCACCGAAAATCAAACGGCGCTCAGGGGCAGGCTTCACATGCCGGGACAGATACGCGATAATCTGATCCACAAAGAGCGGTTTCATGCAGCATACAGCACCTACGATCACAATCACATCCTGAATCAGGTGCTTAAAGAAACCCTCCGTGTGTTGTCGCTGATTACGATACGCACAGACTTGCGAAGCCGCGTAATGCGGCAGCAGCTCTGCTTCGATGAGGTTTCGGATCAGCGTATAACAGAGGAGAAGCTCCGTCGGATACGGCTCAATCGTCAAACCGAGCGATATGCCGAGGCGCTTGCAATCGCGAGGCTCATACTACTGAACTACCATCCCGATATTTCTAAAGGCAACAACCACATCCTGGCCTTGATGTTCGACATGAATCAGCTTTGGGAGCTGTTCGTGGTGAAAGTTCTGAAGCACCACCTTTCGCAGCGCTACAGGGTGATGGCGCAGCAGAGCAGGGTATTCTGGCGCTCAGCTCAGAGCCGGAAGCGACTGAAGCCGGATATCATTCTGGATCCGCTGGACGAGCAATCGGGCAGAATTATTATTGATACCAAGTGGAAAACACCCACTGACTCCGGCCCCTCAGACAACGACCTACGCCAAATCTATGCCTACAACCAGCTATTTGGTAGCAGTCACGGCATACTGCTTTACCCCGGGTCAAACACCCGCGTTACAGGACGCTTTCAAACCGAAAAGGGTCAAAGCTGCTGCACCATGCTGAAAGTCAACGTAACCGACCAAAGCGGAAACCTCCTAAAGGGGGACGTAATAGGGGAAAGTTTGCGGATGGTGATGGGGTGCTACACGCATAATTGGTAAATTTCCGCTTTAACTATGATAAATCAGGGCAATTTGCGTAATTCTGGAGCTTTCTAAATTAATTTAGGGGAAATCAAGCCTATAAGTGATTTCGATATTATATTTTGAACAAGGCAAAGAGGTGAACGACAGCAGTAAACCTGTAGGTTGATTTAAATGGAAGTAATACGTATTATTGACAGAAATAATCACTTACTAAGTGTTCGGTATGGAGATGCTGAAGAAACGGAGTTCAGCAAAATCTTCACTTTCTGGAATGACACTGAGGCACTTTTCTCCTTTTTCTCAGACAATGCAGCCGATCTCAAAACACTAACCATTCAAGAAGCTGTGCTCGAAGTAATCGATGCCGCCGCTTACCTTGAAGACAGAATACTCGACAATGCTGAAAGCGGATTAGTTGATTTCCTTCAGGAATTCAAACCTCTGCATCTTAACCCTGATTCATCCCAAAAGTACATTCTCAACAAGCTTTATGGACCATCCAAGCGCATACCACTGCGTTTGTATGGTATAAGATTAAGAGATTATGCAAAGGGAGATACGATAATCGTTACCGGTGGGGCTATTAAATTAACGCGGGCGATGCAAGACAGGCCTCATACAAAACTCGAACTTGATAAACTGGACCAGGTGATGCGTTATTTAAGGCACCAGAACTTCAGTTCAGACGAAATAGAATTTTTAGAATTAGAATTATGAAAAAATCAAAAGTAGAGCAGTTCACTGATTCACTGAAATCTGATAACGGCAACTGGCTAAATGCGGCAAGAGAAAGGAAGGCAAACAGAGCTTGGTTGCGCAAATCTCAAGAAATTGCTTTAAGAATACTATCCGTATTGCGGGAAAAGGGCATGCAGCAAAAAAAGTTGGCTTCAATGCTGGGAGTGTCACCGCAGCAGGTCAGCAAAATTGTTAAAGGCAAAGAAAATCTGACGCTGGAAACCATTTCTAAAATTGAAATGGCGCTTGGCGCGGAGCTAATCAACATAGCTGAAAAAAAATCTCAAGTTAGCTATCAGCCTGTTTCTGTATCTCCAACCGGTAAGCTATAATACTATGGAAATCCTTTAAAAGATGAAGAGTTACTTTGTTCAGATTCAACTACATTTGATTCATTATATTTAAGCCAAGCATCATGAGCAAAGCAGAAAAAACAGCGCTCAAGTTTAGAATAGCGGGCATAAGAACTGACGAGTTTGCTATTCTTGAAGAGAATTATAATGAGAAAGACCCAATTAAGCTAACGTCTGAAATTAATTTTGGGCTTCTCGAAACTGAGCATGTACTTGGCATTAGCTTATCGATTCGCTTTGAGCAGGACAGTAAACCGTTTATTAAGCTTGCGGTGAGCCTGCGGTTTGAAATGGAGGAGAAGAGTTGGGCCTTGATGGTAAATAAAGAGAAGCAAGAAATTATAATACCACTTGACTTTGCATCTCACATGGGGGTTATAGCAGTAGGTACAATGCGGGGTATTCTATACGAAAAATTGACCGGCTCACGATTTGCCCATTTTATTCTGCCTCCAATTGATCTTACAAGGTTGATAAGGGGAGACGCAACACTACCGTTAGTATCTCTCCAAAATTCCGAGACTAGGGACTGACTTGTCTGAATATATAAAGTATTCAGTTAAAGGTAGTTTTGCCTAAATCTAAAAACGCCAACCTTAGAACCCACCTCTAATAAAAATTAGGAAAAGTGAACCTTGCACTGCTGCTTAACCCATGCCCATCCTGCTTTTTTGCGGAACCCTAACAAAAAACCCACTATAAAACACAGCTTATAGTGGGTTTGCAATATTGGTCTGAGCCGAAGATCGGACTTGAACCGACGACCTATTCATTACGAGTGAATTGCTCTACCAGCTGAGCTACTTCGGCTTATGTTTAGTCAGTTAATTTACGCCAAAATCAGCATAAGGGAAAGACAGGTGGTGTACAAAAATCAGCTTTTCAGAATCAGTTTGTTGCGATGCAGCTCTACCAGGCCTTCCTTTTCCATTTGCTTGAGCAGGCGGGAAACCACCACGCGTGCCGTAGCGAGTTCGGTGCTGATTTGCTCGTGTGTGATATACAGCACCCGGCTTCCCGTAACTTCGGCCCGGCGCTGTAAATAAGCAAGCAGGCGCTCATCCATCTTTTTGAAGGATACCGCGTTGAGGACTTCCAGCAGCTCTTCAAAACGCTTGTGGTACAGCCTGAAAACATAGTTCAGCCACATGGGGTGCTCCCGGATGAGCTTCATCATATTGTCCACGGAGATCAGCAGCAGCTCGCTTCGCTCTTCTGCGACTGCGCGAATCTTGCTTTTTTCATCATGTATGCCGCCCAAAAACGACATGATACAGCTCTCACCCGGCTGCAGATAGTAAAGCACCATTTCCCGGTAGTCATCATCGGTTTGCAGCACCTTAATGGTGCCTTTGGTCACGATCGGAATGGCGCGGATCCGGCTGTATTCTTCGAGGATGACATCCCCCGGCTCGTAGCGCCGGATGGTTCCGTATTCGAGCAGCAGCTCCCGCATTTCGGGAGCCTGATTTAATTCCGGAATGTATTCAAAAAAAACGGGTTCCATCAGTTGGTTTTTTTCACTGGGTTAGTTGGGTGTAAAGGGCGTGCATGCGCTGCAGGCAGGCGTCTTCACTGTAGGTAGCTTCCACAAAACGACGGCCCGCAACGCCAAACCGCTGTCGGGTGTAGGGTTCAGAAGCTATGCGCAGCAGGCAGCTTTCGAGCGCCGCAACATTTTGCCTGGGAAACAGCAGTCCGGTCTCCCCTTCTTTGAGGACTTCCGGTATGCCGCCCACCTTGCTTCCGATAACAGGCAGTCCGCAGGCGGAAGCTTCGAGCACAGCAACCCCAAAGCTCTCTTCGCGGCTCGGAACTACGGCAACATCTGCCCGCTGCAATACTTCGGGTATCCGCTCAGGTTCCAGCGGTCCGGGCAAGCGTGCAATGCCGGTCAGGCCATTGGCTTCGATCTGCGCTTCGAGTGCGGCGCGCTCCGCCCCTTCCCCGTACATATCAAGGCTGAAGCGCAGCCACGAGTGCTGCCTGTGAATCAGGGCAGCGGCCTCGATCAGCACATCAAGGCCGTACTTGTATTCGAGGTGCCGCACGCTTACAATCCGGAAGGGCCGGCTTTCATCCTGCGTCTGAGCTTGCGGATCAGGCTTAAACCGCGACAGGTCCACCCCAAACGGTGTATGGACTACAGATTCCGGACCTCCCCTGAACCACTTCACCCGCCGGACCATGACCTGACTCGTTGCCGCCACGCAATCGGCCCGCTTCAGTATGGCTGAGGTCCCCATCAAATGAAAATAGCTTTTCTGCGGATAGCTGAATACATCGGTGCCCATCACAGATAAAAGGAGCGGCCGTACACGGGCAAGCACAGCAAGCAGTCCGTAATTCGTCGCATAAAAAGCATGTACCAGCGATGGGTTGATTTTTTTGTGAAGCTTACGGAGAAGGCCCACAGAGCGCAGGTAGGTAAATCTGCCGCTGTGTTTCAGGCGGTGCACCGGAATACTGCCGTAGTCATGGGGCTCATCGGGATCGGCGGTGAGCAGCTGTATCTGCCAGCCCAATTTCTGCATGCCCGTAGCCCAGCGCAGGGTATGCACCGAACGGGAGGAGGCTAAAATCAGTACAGTGGATGAGGTTGTCATGTTGACCGAAATAATACAGCGTTGGTAATCAGGCGCGCGACCGTACGGGTTTCCGGAAACAGCCAGAGCAGGCCGTATCCGGCTGCGCTGTATGCCGCAACCGTAGCCCATGCGGCCCCAATGCCGCCGTAAAGCGGTATGAGCCAAAAATTGAGCCCTATATTGAGCAGCGCAGCAGTGGCAGAAATCTTGATGTAAGCGGTGAGCTGATGTTCAATAACATAATACTTTTTGAGCATCTCAATCATAAAAATAAACACGACGGCCCAGATGTGAATGCGCAACATTTCGGCCGATGGTGCAAACGCATCCCCTAAAAAAAAGCCGATCAGCCACTCCCCGGTCAGGCTCACGACCAGCGTGATGGCAAGGGCGCCGTAGAAAAGACGCACGATGAGGGAAGAAAGCTCCCGCCCGAAACGCGCTTCACTTTGCTTGCGGGATTCGAGCAGATTGGGATAGGAAGCCAGTACGAGTGCCGCCGCAAGGTAAAGCCAGTATTCGGAAAACTGCGCTGCAATGGCATAAAACCCGACTTCGGCATCCCCGGAAAGCCGGCCCAGCATGAGCTGATCCGCTTTAAACAGCAGGGTCATAAACAGCAGGCCGCCCATCACCGGTAAAGATTTTCTGAAAATCAGTTTTTCAAGCTGAAAGCGTCCGCCCGTTTGCGGAGCCTGCGTTTCCGGGGGATCTTTTTGATAGAGCAGCCAAAAGCCAAAGGCGGAGCCTACCAGCTCGGCTCCTGTTGCAACGGATATCCAGATCAGGCCGCCATCCCACCAGATGATCCAGAGTTTGATGAAAGCAAAGCTGAAAAATGAAGCCGCCTGAACCAGCACCGTGCTACTCATTTTAAGCCGGAAATGGTACCAGAGTTCGTAGGCTTCAAAAGCCCGGAACAGGTTTCCTATGGCAATAATACCGGTAATCAGCCAAAGCACCGGCGTATCCGGGCGCAGCAGCAGGATCAGAACAAGGGCGGCGAGCAGCATGGCTGCGTTAAGCAGCAGCATGAGCCGGAAGGCAGCATGAATCGTAGCTGCACGTCGCAACGGAAACGCATCAAGCTGACGGGTTACCACATCTTTCAGGCCAGGCCCCGTAATTCCCATTACCAGCACCACCAGCGCGACGGCGTAGCTGAGCATCCCGTATTGTTCCGGGCCAAGGTAGCGGGCTACCCATACAGCTACCCCAAATGCCGCCACCATCCGCACCATGCGATAGGCAGCGACCCAGGCCGATGACGCAAAAATTTGTCGGGTGGAATACGTGAGTTTCAGACGACAGCTACCGGTTTGAGGTATAGTTACAGATTATCGGTACTGCGGTAGCTCAGCCGGCCGGTCTGAAGCTCCGCAGGCAGGGGCGCATCTTCGCTGAGGCTGAGGCACCTCACGCTGCCATCGGACTGCATGGCGTATTCGAAACCGGACTCAGGACAGGTGGCCTTGTCGCCGGGCTTATCCAGGCTGAGCTTGTGGCCATGCCGGCTCATCCATCCGCGGAGGCGGGCGGGGTTGCCGGTCATCAGCGCATAATCGGGTACGCTGCGGGTCACAACAGCTCCGGCTGCCACGAAACAGTAGCGCCCGAGGGTGATCCCGCAAACAATGGTCGCATTCGCCCCAACGGTTGCCCCGCGCCGGATTAGCGTGCGCTCATACCCGTCCCTGCGGTTAACCTGCGAGCGCGGATTGGTCACATTGGTGAGCACGCAGCTCGGCCCCAGAAAGACATCATCTTCCAGCTCAACCCCTGCATAAACCGATACATTGTTCTGGATTTTAACGCTGTTGCCGATGGTAACCCCGTTGGCAACATTCACATTCTGACCGAACACACAGTTGGTCCCAATCGTGGTCTCCGACTGAATGTGACAAAAATGCCAGATTTTAGTACCCGCCCCGATACGGCAGGGGGCATCGACCCAGGCACTTTCGTGAATCATTACATCGTCAATTTTGGTAATACGGCGCATGCGGAAAGGAGTAGGGACGTTTTTAGGTGGTTAGGAAAGATTCTGGCTCAGCTCAGAAAGGGGCTTTTTTCGCCTTTTTCGCTAAGGGGTGCGGTACGGATGTGATGGGCCAGCTCAATGCTCGGGCGGGCTTCATTTAAACCGAACCCGCGACCCGTCAGGGTTTCTTCATATACCCGCGTGTGCAAATCAGTAAAGCCGCCGCTAAACTCAAGCTCTTTTCCGTCAATGGTAATCGAACGGAAAGTGGGCTGTCCCTTTTCAGCGGCCGAAGGCGGCAGGTCATTGCGGTCGAGCGAGAGGTACCAGCTCACATCTGCATCTTCCAACTCCAAATAACCGCCCATACGGTTGGGCTCACGCAGGTGAACGTGCGACTGACGCGGCCTTCCAAAGAACCACATCAGCATATCAAAAAAATGAATCCCGATATTGGTTCCGATTCCGCCGGATTTGGAAATATCCCCTTTCCAGGAGTAATGGTACCACAGTCCGCGGGAGGTGATGTAGCTCAGCCGAACCGATGGTCTTTTGCGGGGCGGGTTATGAAGAAGCTCCTTCTTCAGGGCAATCAGAGAAGGATGTACGCGCAGCTGCAAAATATTAAAAACCTTCTTTTCGTACTCGCGCTCCATTTCTTCCAGCGCGTCGAGGTTCCAGGGATTCAGCACCAGCGGCTTTTCGCACAGCGCGTCTGCACCAATACGGAGCGCGTGCCGGATATGCGCATCATGCAAATAATTGGGAGAACAAATACTTACGAGATCAATTTTATCCGGATGCCCCGCAAACCTGAGTTTTTCGGCATGCCGGTCGTACCGTTCGAACTGCGTAAAAAAAGAAGCCCCGGGAAAGTAGCGATCCAGGATACCGACAGAATCGTGAACATCAACAGCGGCAACAAGCCGGTTTCCGGTATCATATATGGCCTGAAGGTGACGGGGAGCAATGTAGCCGGCTACGCCTGTTAAGGCGAAATTTTTCATAAATATGTGTATTTTATTGTGTATATACTTTTCTCACGCAATGCTATTTGGCACATCAAGATACGATTTACCCAACAAAGCGGCCTGATGTTCTTGCAGGGCTTATGTCGCTGTATTTTATCAGACCGTTTCTGCAAAAGGACAGGATTATTTGTAATTTGCTCATTGTCGCAATTTGCTTCAAATATTGCCCGCTGCAGGGCAAATCAGCTCGTTATTGGATTTCAGATTACGGACTTTTTCCTGCATTTCTGCAAGACTTTGGTTTATCGTTACAAAGCGGGCGTCCGGAGCCGCAGGAGCATTTTTGATTAGACTACCCGATTTATTTCAATTATATACATGCTATTAGCTGTTATTTCAGATTTACACGCAAACCTTCAGGCAACAGAAGCCACGCTTGAGGAACTTGACCGCATTGGCCCTGATCGGGTGATTTGCTTAGGAGATTTAATTGGGTATGGCCCAAACCCTGAAGAGGTTGTTAACCTGATTCGGGAGCGCGGGTATGAAACCGTGAAAGGAAATCATGACGCCGTTGTTAATGGAGCGATGTCGTTCAAATTTTTTAGGGAACCGAATCAGACCCTCCTGAAAAAATCTGTAGAAATGCTGTCCCCGGAAAACAAATCATGGCTTGGCGGACTTCCGATGACGATTGAGTCGGACAACTGGATTGCAGCACACGCACACCCGCTTGAACCTGGTAAATGGGGATATCTTGACAGCGTACTGAAGTGCCATGAGTTGCTGCGTCAGGTTTCACACGATATTGTTTTCGTTGGCCATACCCATATTGGCGGTATCGTGGCCAACGAGTTTGGTGTATTCGGACTAAAGGAAGGATACAAGTATGTGATAAACCCGGGCAGCGTTGGACAATCGCGCGACAAAGATTACCGGGCCTCTTTTCTGACGATTGACTTGAGTGCGAATACGCATGAATTTATTAGGGTGAAATATGACATCAAAGAAACGCTGAAAGCTTATGACCGGCTGGGCATCAAATCTTCGCATGCCCGTTTTCTCATGCAGCTCAGATGAACCCTATGCCCGAAATGAATGCTGAGCATCACCCCACAGAAAAGCGTATCTGGCGGTTCAGCTACATCAGGGTGCTAGTTTTCATATTGATTATAACAGGCTACATTTTTGCACTCAGGCCCGGAAGAGCACTCATCACCGAACATATTGTATATCCCGTTGCGGCCGAGTATGCAAGTGCCGAAGCCGGGAGATTTCATTTGCCGGAATCCACAAAATCCGTCACCTTTACGCTTTACGAGCGCGTAGATGAGAGCTGGGCCGAACGGATTTACAGCACACCGTGGGGATTTTACTTCATTCTGCCGCTACTGTTCTTTTGCTTCATTGCACACTACAAACCCTACCTTTTCGTTCACGTCTTATTTCAGATGATTTTTGGGATAGTTGCAATACTATCTTACCTTTGGGGTATAAGCTTAACAGACGTTATGATGCATGTATATCGCATGGTAACCTATTACCTTACGCCAGGGGCTTCTTTCATTATTATTTTTGCCGCTGTATTCCAGCAATCTTTTATGCAGAGCAGGAAAACCTGAATCCTGGCTTTTGTTTTAAAGTCAGACGCCTGCCTTCTTTAAAAAGAGTCCAAATTAATATTCTTGTTTTGGTTTCTCTTTTTGTATTTTAGAATATTATTTAATTATAAAACGGGCTTTCAACCCGGATTTCACAGATCATATGGCCAACCTAACAAGTGCTGAAATTCAAAAGCAGCAGGATTTCAATGAGGAGATGCTTCCTCATCTCGATGCTATTTATAATTTCGCGCTGCGACTTACAGCCGATCCCAATGATGCCGAAGACCTCGTACAGGACACTATTGTAAAGGCATTTCGTTTTTTTAGCAGCTATGAAAAGGGTACCAACGCAAAGGCATGGCTTTTCCGGATTCTGAAAAACTCATACATCAACAATTACCGGAAGAAGTCGAAACAACCGCATCAGGTAGATTACTCCGAAGTTTCACAATACTACGAGAGTGTGCGCAGCGAACAGTCCGAAACGACTGACCTCGAAGATCTGATGTACCGGGAAATGATGGATGATGATGTCACAACAGCCCTTACCGAACTCCCGGAAGATTTCCGCACCGTTGTTTTGTTGTGTGATGTTGAAGGTTTCACCTATGAAGAAATTGCCAACATGCTGGATGTCCCCATCGGAACCATTCGCTCCAGACTACACCGGGGCAGAAACCTGCTTCGCGTCAGACTTATGGATTATGCGGAAAAACGCGGTTTCAATCAGGACTAATCAATCAGCACTTTTTTTTTCTGATATCAACTTAAAGCCCCGATCCGGGGCTTTTTTTGTTTTATCGTATTTGCGTTACAGCTCAAGAATTGAATATTCTGTTTTCACAGGAAGTTCAATCCGGAAGCGCGTACCGCTGCCCGGGTTCGAAGTTGCGATATAAATTTTGCCTTCGTGATAGTCTTCAATAATGCGTCTTGCGAGGCTCAGCCCCAGCCCCCAGCCGCGCTTTTTGGTACTGAAACCGGGACTAAAAACTTCTTTATGCAGTTTTCTTTCAATGCCTTTTCCGGTGTCTTCCACGTCTATGTGCAAAATGCCGCTGTTTGCCACTGAGGTCACGCTTACGTAGCCTTCATCTGTAGCGTCGAACGCATTTTTTATGAGGTTCTCCAATGCCCAGGAGAACAGCTGCTCGTTCAGATCTACCTTGGCCTGCATTTCGATATCTTTTTTGAAATCAATTTTACCGCCCAGCTGCGGCAGCCGCCTGCTCATGTAGCTGCAAACATGGCTGATAACCGGTCCTGCGCGCATTACCTTTAGCTCAGGCTCCGAGCCGATTTTATTAAAACGTTCTGCGATCGTCTGCAGCCGGTCTACATCGTTTTCGAGTTCATGGATAACGGACAGCATGTACTCATTATCGGAGGCGCTTTCTTTGAGGAGCTCAATCCAGCCCATCAGGCTTGATATGGGAGTTCCCAGCTGATGTGCAGATTCCCTGGCCATACCGACCCAAAGCTTGCTTTGTTCGTTACGTTTTATGCTGTTGAGGCTGGCATATCCCAGGCCCAGAAAAAGTGCTAACAACCCAAATTGTATGTAGGGAAAAAAGCGCAACGTGCTTACCAGTGCGCTGTTGCCGTAATACAGCATCTGCATTTCCTGTGATTCTCCTTCCCCTACCAGAAAAATGATGGGCTCATTTACACCGGCGTACCGGTCAATAAGCCCTTCATCGAGTTCGCTGTCGCGAATGTTACGGTGATGGACAATCCGACCGTCCTGATCAACAACGACTGACGGTATCTCAAATAAATTATTGATGATCACTTCGTTTGCAACAAAATCAAGTCCGGCATTGCTCAGTTCTGATTCCACACGGCTTAGGACGCTGTTCCAGCGGTTTTTCAGTTCCTGCCCGATGAGCGGGTGTGCATCAAGCTCCTGCTGCATCCGCTGCAGCTGCATTCTCGACTGCTGATACTGCTCCACCGAAATGTAGGCCGAAGCTTTGGCCCAGAGTTCGGTGCTTGCCCGTTCGTTGTCGCGTATTTGGCCGATCAGGTATTGCGTGTACACAAAAGAAGCAATGGCCAGAAGCAATAACAGGCTGATAACAAATGCTTTAACCCGAAAACTTGTGGTGGAAGTGGCTGACTGTAGGTTCATGAGGTTTGCAAACTTAATTGAAGCGGTCCGAAAGCACGCATCTTCCGGCGTATGGTTTCGGGCTTATTCATCCGGCAAATGTACATCATCATCATCATCAGAAGCATCAGACTCAGGCTGTGGCTGTGATATATGGATGAGGGGGCCTTCTGTGACGGTAAAATGCCGGTTTTGGGCTGTATCAAACGGAATAAGGCCTTCAAATGGTGCCTGATTGGCAGCCGTAATAAAGGCCTGCCCTTTATGCGCATTCAGCATGTCTGCCAGAATGCTAACCTTTGCGGGGTCAAGGTCACCAAAAACATCATCCAGCAAAAATACTGGCAGGTCATCGAGTACATCGCTGAAATACGCGAGCTGTGCCATTTTGAGGGCAAGGGCAAAAAGCCGGTGCTGACCCTGCGAGCCGAACTTGCGAAGCTCCATCTCATCAAGATAGAGAATGAGGTCGTCCCGGTGAGGTCCGGATAAGGTCATCTGACGCTCCGTTTCTTTTTCGAGATTTTCGTCTATCAGTCCGGCAAAAATATCGGCAATTTCATCTTCCGAAGCCTCTTCAGGCAAATTCGCAATGGTTTTATACCGGAAGGATGGTTTCAGGCCTATACCGGAAATCCGGGCGTAGCTTTCTTCCAGGAATTCGGAAAAGCGTGCAAGCACGGTGCGGCGGCGGGCAATAATTTTAGCGCCCGCTTTAGCGAGCTGCTGATTCCAGGGTTCGAGCTGAATCTGCAGCATATCGGGCCTGATCCCCCGCATGGAGAGGAGGCGGTTGCGCTGCCTGATGATTCGGCGGTACTCGAGGAGGTCCGTAAGATAGGAGCGGTAAACCTGACTAATCATCGCATCCAGAAACGAGCGGCGCTCAGCCGGGCCTTCGTTGGTGAGGCGTTTGTCATCGGGCGAAAGCACGACAACCGGCACCAGACCGATAAGGTCAGAAAGCCGCTCGAGCGGGCTGTCGTTTACCAGAAACTTTTTGCCGTCGCCACGGGTGTAGGTACACGTAACCCGAAAGGAAGCGCGAATACTGCCGCTTAACCGGGCTTCAATAAAAAAGCCGGAGCTGCCCTGCTTTACGACATACATGTCGGAAGCGGTGGCAAAACTCCGGCTCATACACAAATAGTGAATCGCGTCAATGAGATTGGTTTTCCCCATGCCATTTCGCCCGGTTATCAGGTTAATGCCCGGCGCAAAATCTACCTTGCTGTCTTCATGATTGCGGAAGTTCTGCAGCGTAATGCTGTTAACGATCATGCTCTTTGATGGCTGTAGGCAGGGATGGATTGAATGGGGAAAAAGTACCGCACTCAGTCAGAATCAGAATCTGAAACTGACTCTGAATCAGAATCACTTTTCGGACGGGCTTCATTTACTACAATGGCCCGGTCCATAAACATGGTGTTGTTGAGTTTTTCGATGGCTATGAGGGCTTTTTCGTCATCTTCCAGATCCACAAAACCAAACCCTTTGGAGCGGCCGGTTTTTCGTTCTTTGATGATGACGGCGTTTTTTACGTCGCCAAAATAACCAAATAAGGTTTCAAGGTCTTTTTCAGTTGCGTCCCAGGAGAGGTTTCCTACATAAATGTTCATGTTTATTGCTCATTTCTACAAATTTGGGATGGCTTGCCGGTGTGCAGGCCAACATGCAATGGACTCCAAAGCATTCATCGCACCCTATATGTCCGGCGCGGTTTTTTTGTGAGCCGTTTAAGCATTGGTGCGGGTGTTTTTTTGCCTGCCCGGCAAAGTGAATAAAAAAGGCTGCAAGCGTGCAAATTGCAGCTGTGCAGCCTTTAAAATCAGGCGTTTAAGCCGGCAGCTTTGTGTAGCTGACCAGCCGGATCTGAATACGGGTACCGGCACAGAACGCTATTTCCGTGGATGATAATCCCGCGGAAGTTTCAGTTCTGTGCGGCCGCAAATACATTCAAACCCGTTTGTGTGGCAACGACCAGGTACTTGTCTTAGAATCCAAATACTTCATGGCCGAGGAAAATCGCCTGCGAACCAAGCTGCTCTTCAATGCGAATCAGCTGATTGTACTTGGCGATACGATCTGTACGGCTCATAGAACCGGTCTTGATCTGTCCGGCATTGGTTGCAACTGCAAGATCAGCAATCGTCGTATCTTCCGTTTCGCCGGAGCGGTGACTGATAACAGCGGTGTAGCTGTTCTTATGCGCCATTTCGATAGCGTCAAGGGTTTCCGTGAGCGTACCGATCTGGTTTACTTTAATCAGGATGGAGTTGGCAACGCCGAGCTCAATACCTTTGGCCAGAATTTCAGTGTTGGTTACGAAAAGGTCGTCACCCACAAGCTGAACTTTGTCGCCGATGGCATCCGTGAGTTTCTTCCAGCCTTCCCAATCCGACTCATCCATACCATCTTCAATGGAAATAATCGGGTATTTGCTGCACCAGCCAGCCCAGTACTCGGCAAGGTCGTCAGAGCTCATCTTCTGACCACTGCTCCACTTCAGTTCATACAGACCTGTTTCTTTGTTATAGAACTCGGAAGCTGCGGGATCAAGCGCGATCAGCATGTCATCCTGCGGTTTGTAACCGGCGTTTTCGATGGCTTTGAGAATCACCTCAATCGCCTCTTCATTCGATTTGAGATTTGGTGCAAAACCACCTTCATCCCCTACAGCGGTATTGTATCCTTTGGAAGACAATACTTTTTTAAGGTGATGAAACACCTCGCTGCCCATTCGTACGGCCTCGCTCAGGCTTGACGCACCGGCAGGCATAATCATGAATTCCTGGAAGTCCACATTGTTATCCGCATGTGAACCACCGTTGATGATATTCATCATCGGAAGGGGCAGAACTTTGGCATTCACCCCACCAACATAGCGCCAGAAAGGAATTTCCAGGTATCCGGCTGCGGCATCAGCAACAGCAAGGGATACTCCAAGCAATGCGTTGGCACCCAGCTTGGATTTGTTGTCGGTTCCGTCGAGCTCGAGTAAGAGTTCGTCGAGTTCAACCTGATTCAGCACGTTCTCGCCGATCAGTTCATCTGCAATAATGTCGTTTACATTTTCGACCGCTTTTGTTACACCCTTTCCGTGGTAACGGTCCTTATCGCCGTCTCTGAGCTCAACAGCTTCGAGCTCGCCGGTTGAAGCACCTGATGGTACCGCCGCGCGACCCAAAACACCATTTTCAAGAATTACATCTACTTCTACAGTAGGATTGCCTCTTGAATCAAAAATCTGTCGGGCTACAATGTCTTCAATAATCGCCATAGCTATTCGGTATTATTTTTTAGAATGATGGTTTCACAGTTTCAGCTCTCAGCCTGATAATCCGGCAGGATTTGAAGTCTCCCTGTTGAAAGCAACCGCTGCAAAGACCTAAAATAAATTGAGTTGACTTAATTACTTAAATCTCTGCAATATACCATTTTCCGATTGAAATTAGTAACCCATAATCTAATATGGCTATTTGTTTTTACTTTTTTGCGAATCCTGTAAATGTGAAACATCCGGCTTAAATGCTTGTTATTTCGAATCAATTTAAAGGTCCATCACACAATAAAAACATCACCTTATTCTTATGCTGCCCATTTTCATCAGCGCACCAAGCTGCCGTTTCCCGTAAAATTCAAACTATCCCGTCTCTTAGCGGGTTTAGAAATCTATGACGCCCCAAAAGTGCTGTATCACCTGAATCAATCACCAATAAAGCGATATGAGACCTGTTTTTATTTTATTTGATATTGACGGAACCCTTGTGAAGGTACGTCAGGGATTTATGCCCCGCCTCATCGATGTGCTTCTGCGAAAGCTGGGCCGTGACACCATAGAGGTCGGCTCGACCTCCTACGCGGGGCGCACCGACCGGGATATTTTCACCAAACTTCTCAAAGCCAACGGAATATGCACGAGTAATTTTGAAGCACTCCGGAAAACGTACGTTGAAACCCTTGACGAAATGCTCAGTCCGGCTGACCTCGATACCATACCCGGTGCTGCAGAAGCTGCCGAGTGGTGTTATGAAAACAGTAGCGCCTCAGGCCTTCTTACCGGCAACTTCCGCGAAGCGGCCTTCACCAAGCTTCACCGGGCCGGACTCGACCGGTACTTTGAAACAGGCGCATTTGGCGGAGATCACTATGAGCGCAACGCACTTCCGGAAGTGGCCTGGCAGATCGGACGTCAGCTGATCGGAGATAACCTTCAGCCTGAAGATATGGTCATCATCGGAGATACGCCGCGGGATGTGGCTTGTGCCAAGCACTTTGGCTGCAAAAGTGTAGCCGTTACAACAGGCCCGTTCACCCGGGAAGAGCTCAGAAAACATCAGCCGGATTTGATTCTGGACAGTCTCGCTGCCCCGCAGGAATGGCTCGGAGCACTGTTCAATGACTAAATGGTACGTATTGCTTCATAACGCAATTCAGTAAAAGCACATCGACGAAGCGCCTTTAATTTTCATTTTGAGCCTGAATTATTCATAAGAAAATGTAGCTGCGTGCAAAGCGTTCGGCTTACCACATACCACCGAACATCAGGGTGATGGTTGGTGTCAGAAAAAATTTCTGGGGGGGAAAGCCGGTTCCCCGCTCAATCTCAAGCCCTGTCGGCCCTTCAACAAGACGATTGGGTTCCATAATCTGAATGCCGGATGGAAAATAATGCCCCATCACGCCAAACTCGAGAGCCGTCAGGGTATTAAAGGTTTGCCCGAATTCAACAGCGAGCGCAAATTTACCCGACCAGCCGGTCTGCCAGCTGCCGTCGCTCCATCCCTGAAAAACATCGTAAATGCGGCTGCTTGGCAGCTGAACCTGTGCAGGCTCTCCGCTTTCCAAAATCAGATCTTCGAAGTACGGATACACAAAAGAGAAGCTCGCGCCCAGCATACCGGTAGCATAGAAGCGAAAATTATCCTCGATATAGTTTGCCAGCATGCGCTGCCGAACACCGGTCATGATCGGAAAATTAAACACCCGGTTAAATTTGTTCGGGATGATTTGCTGACCAAACCAGGTGACAAAAGCCTGTTCACGGGAGTCATTCAGGGTGCCAAAACCGGCTTCACTAACCCACTGCGTGTGCGGGCCGATCACATAGCGGTACTGCCCGGAAACCGAAAATCCGTGATTGGTAATGTTCAGGTTAAACGTAGCGCCCTGACGCAGATCAAAATCGAGCGGACTCACTGAAGTTGAAGCGGGCCGTATTTCAGGCTCTATGCTTTGGCGGGCTTCCGCCTGATCAGCGAAAGCGATAGCGATAGCGATAGCAAAAACTGCGATCAGCACTCTCAAAAAAGAAAAGCGGGACAGCGCCGGTATTGAAAGCCCAAAATTCGGTTGCATAAGTTAAAAATAGGGTTTTGAATTGAGTTCTATTTTCTTTATATCGTGGTTCAATTTTTTTTGTGATGTTCAGGCATACCATTTACTACCTGATAAACACGCTTCAACTTAAAAATACCTGCATCAGAACTCTTAAGCTAATGGAAACAACGCGTGCAGCATTCCGCAAGCCAGCGGCATGCCCGAAATTACCGGGGATGAGCTTGCCGCCTACCAATGTCTTTCTTATACACGCTGACGCAGCTCACAGTTCTGAAAAACCGAAACGCACACCCTAAAATTAAGGTATGGATTCAGTAAGAAAATTTTTGATTTACGGCCCCGCGGATACGCTTAACCTATTTGCGGAACACCTGTCGGAAAAAACGAAACCTCAGTATGCCTTCAATCACCATGTGACTGAAACCGGCGATAGTATTTGTGTTTTCATTTATGAAGAACACCGTAAGCTGATTAACTCAAGTACAACGGTTACCGTTTTGATTCGCAAGCTGAGCGATAAAATTGAAATTGATTTTGTTGTGACCGGTGGAAGGATGGGCTTCCGCGGCAGCGCAGCTTCTTCAGATAACATCGAACCCCTTGTGCAGGACGTCGTTTACGGACTCATCGTAGAGTTCAGCGTTCGTTTTGGACTCACCATTCAGGAAACAAAACCCGCCGAAGAAAACGACGCGAATGCCTGATAAAGCGGCGGTGCCAAAAGTATGGACCGTGCTCAGCATGCTCGACTGGGCAACGGCTTATTTTGAAGGTAAAGGTATCAATCAGCCCCGCCTGAGCATTGAATGGCTCCTTGCCGACACACTGGGCTGTAAACGGCTCGATCTTTACCTGCAATTCGACCGGCTATTACACACCAAAGAATTATCGGCTCTTAAACCCGCCCTCCTCAGGAGAGCTGCCCATGAACCGCTTCAGTACATTACCGGAAAAACGGATTTCTACGGGCTGGAAATGAAAGTGGGGCCGGATGTGCTCATTCCCCGGCCCGAAACCGAGCAACTCGTTGAACTGATATGCAATGATATCTCCGACAGACAGAACCTGCGTGTACTTGACATCGGGACCGGCAGCGGCTGTATTGCCATTGCGCTTAAAACCGAACGGCCCGACTTCAGCCTTGCGGCAGCCGATATAAGTGAGCGGGCACTCGCCATTGCCATGAAAAATGCAGCAACGCACGATTGTGAGATTGACTTTTTCCGGCACGACCTCTTCCAGCCAAGGCTGCCTGATGACCGGACTTCTTTTGATGTGATTGTTTCAAACCCGCCCTACATCCCTCTGTCTGAAAAGCAACGCATCGACGCTGAAGTATCCAAATTTGAACCTGCGGAAGCCCTGTTTCATCAGGATGTCAGAAGTGTGTATGGCGCACTCGGGCGCCTTGCACAAGCCAACCTGCGGGCCGGTGGCGTGCTGTATGTTGAGATACACGAAGAAATGGGAGAAGAAATCAGCAAGGCCGTCGCCGAACACGGTTTTTCAGTAGCATTAAAACCCGATTACGCCGGAAAAAGCCGCATGCTCGTTTGCAGCCAACAATCCAATTCGTAATGTGGATAACTTGTGTGTAACTTTTTTTGAGCCAAACCTACCAGTCAATTTGAGTGGGCAAACCTGCGCTATCAGCA